>JBGVMO010000101.1:0-2177 GCA_045124835.1 Eubacteriales bacterium | reverse complement strand
AAAATTGAAATGGCCGCCTCTGTTCATCGAAAACTTCGTTGTTTTCGATGAAGATAAGAAAAGGCGCGCTACTTCGCGCGCCTAGTTAGATTATAAGAGCCGGAAAGATCTGGCGCTGTTTTCGTGCGCCTGATTAAAAAGCCCAATGAATAGAAGAAAAAGGCGCGCTGCTTCGCGCGCCTTAAAGTGCGTCAAGTGAAAACGCGCGACAAAAATGCTTTGAAGCCTTCTCTCGCCAAAGAAGGCTTATTTTAGTGATATTTCGCTTGCCTGCAGGAGAAAGTTTTTAGTCGCTTTGCTCATTTTTTGCCTTTAAACGCTCAAAAGTTACCTATTAACTTGCTTTTTTGGCAGGATTGTGGCATAATGGAGAAAAAAAGAAAGCGAGGTTTCTTTCCATGAAAAAGTTTTACAAGCGCTTGGGCGTCATGATCGATATGTCGAGAAACTCGGTCATGTCCGTTCCGATGCTCAAAAAGTATATGACCCTTCTCAAAAAAATGGGCTACAACTCCTTGATGCTTTACACCGAGGACACCTACGAGGTAGAGAACGAGCCCTTCTTCGGCTATATGCGCGGTCGCTACACCATCGAGGAAATGAAGGAGCTTGATGCCTTCGCCGCCTCTATCGGCATGGAGATGATCCCCTGCATTCAGACGCTGGCGCACCTGCTTGCCGCCTTCCATTGGGGCAAATTCCCCGTGGACGCCAAGGACGTGCTTTTGGCCGACAACGAGCGCACCTACGAGTTGATTGAAAATATGTTCAAGACCCTCTCCAAGTGCTTCACCTCGCGCTATATCCATATCGGCATGGACGAGGCGCACAACCTTGGCCGCGGCCGTCACCTCGATCTTTTCGGCTACGAGCCCTCTATTTCCATCATCAAGCGCCACTTGGCCAAGGTGCAGGAAATCGCCAAGAAGTATGGCTATACCTGCCTGCTTTGGTCGGATATGTTCTTCCGCTCCTGGACGAACAACACCTACTATTGTAGCGCAACCCAGGTGCCCAAGGAGTTCGTGGACTCGGTGGCCGAGGGCGTTATCCCCGTTTACTGGGACTATTACCATCAGGATGAGCAGAGCTATGACGATATGATCTACAACCACGCCCAGCTTTCCAAGGACATCTGGTTTGCAGGCGCGGCCTGGAGCTGGAAGGGCTTTGTACCCGATCACGCGCTCTCGCTCAAAACGATGGAGCCTGCCATTCGTTCCTGCCGCCGCCACAAGATCAAGAATATCTATTTCACCCTGTGGGGCGATGACGGTGGAGAAACCTCGCATTTTGCTCAGCTCGCGACCCTGCTTTACCTTGCCGAATATGCCAAGGGCAACGAGGATCTGGACGCCATCCGCGCCAAGTGCCGCCGCATTCTCGGCGTTGATTATGACGATATGGTCGCTATGGGCGATATCGACCAGGGCTTTAAGATGGGCAAGGGCGAATATGTCGTTAACCCCTCCAAGCATATGCTCTATTCCGACTATTTCAACGATTTTCTCGACTGCTCGGTTGACCCCGCGATGACCGCGCACTTTGCCGATTGTGCCAAGAGACTGCACGCCGCCGCCAAGAAGAGCCGCCGCTATGGCTATCTCTTTGATTGCCTTGCCAAGCTTTGCGATGTGCACGCGATTAAGTATGACCTCGGCCTTCGCACCCGCCGCGCCTATGAGGCAGGCGACAAGGACACCCTGCGGAGCCTCGCCGAGAACGAATACAAAGAGGTAGAGAAGCGCCTGCGCCTCTTCTACACCGCCTTCCGCAAGCAATGGATGACCGAGAACAAGCCCAGCGGCTTTGATGTGCAGGATTTGCGCCTTGGCGGCATCATTCAGCGCACCGCCTCCTGCCGCGACCGTATCCTTGACTATGTAAACGGCAAGATCGACTCTATCGGCGAGCTTGACGAGCCGCTGCTCTCCTGGCCCTCTAAGGAGCTTGACGGCATCGCGCGTCATGTCAATATCTATTCCTCGTACGCTACCCCTAATGTGATTGAGGACTACTGAGAGTTGGCGCGCTGCTTCGCGCGCCAACTCTGGCCATTTCGCTTTCTTTGAAAGCGTAATGGCCGCCATCTGTTTTTCAAAAGCTTTTTTGCTTTTGAAAAAGGCAGGAAGGCTCACTGTTCGTGAGCCTCAAGGTGCGTCAAGTGAAAACGCGCG
>JBGVMO010000100.1:0-16134 GCA_045124835.1 Eubacteriales bacterium | reverse complement strand
TAAGGGCAGATGCAATCTGACAAACGATTGCTCTGTTGCCGATTTCATGCCAAACGTTTTGACAAATCCCCGTTTCTTGTACGCGGCGCTTTCCCAGTTTACCCCCGATGACACCAAGGCTCTTTTTGAATCTCTCGGCGTTCCTTTAAAAACCGAGCGCGGCAACCGCGTTTTTCCTGTTTCCGACAAGGCCGCCGATATCGCCGAGGCGCTGTTGCGCTTTTCCAAGGGCGCCGTTTTTTGCTACGAGCGCGTTCGCAAAATCTTGGTTAAGGATAACGCCGTTTATGGCATTCTTGCCGACAAGGAATACGCCTTTGACGCCGTAATTCTGGCAACGGGCGGCGCCTCCTATCCCCAAACAGGATCGGACGGATCAGGGCATCGTCTGGCCGCAGCTGTCGGCCACACCGTCACCCCGCTGCGCCCCTCCCTCGTTCCTCTTTCCTCCCCCTCGCCCGATTGCGCGGCAATGCAGGGACTTTCCTTAAAAAACGTCGGATTTCGCTTAGTTGATAAGGAAAACGGTAAGGTGCTTTACGAGGATTTCGGCGAAATGATGTTTACCCATTTCGGACTGACGGGCCCTATGGTGCTTTCCTCTACCGCCCATCTCAAAAGCCCCGATTTTTCAAAAATTGAGGCCGTTATCGATATGAAGCCTGCCTTGGATGAAAAAACCTTGGATAGCAGACTTCTTTCGGACTTTGAAAAATACTGTAACCGGAATTTTTCGCGCGCTCTGTCTGACCTTTTGCCCGCAAAAATGATTCCCATTGTCATACAAAGAACAGGGATTTCCCCCGAAAAGAAGGTAAACCTTATCACAAAGACGGAAAGAAAGGCGCTTTTAAACACGCTTAAAGCCTTCAAAGTCTCTCTTTCAGGCTTTCGCCCTCTTTCCGAGGCAATCGTAACGGCAGGCGGTATATCCGTTAAGGAAATCAACCCCAAGAACATGATGTCGCGCTTGGTGGAAAATCTCTTTTTCGCAGGCGAGGTTATGGACGTTGACGCATATACCGGTGGCTTTAACCTGCAAATTGCCTTTGCAACAGGGCGCTTGGCAGCCACCGCCGCCGCAGAATAATTTTCTTTCGAAAGGAAGCTACTTATGTTTTATAAAATTGCACTTGACGGCCCCAGCGGTGCCGGAAAAAGCACCCTTGCCAAGAAAATCGCACAAGGTCTGAACATCGTTTACGTGGATACGGGTGCTCTTTACCGCTCCATCGGCCTCTATATGAAGAAAAACGGCATTTCGGCCGATGACACCGAGGGCGTAGTCTCTGCTCTTCCCTCCGTTTCTCTGCAAATGAAATTTGAAAACGGAAAACAAGAAATTTATCTTTGCGGTGAAGCAGTCGGCGAAACAATTCGCACCCCCGAAATTTCCATGTACGCATCCAAGGTTTCCGCCATTCCCGCAGTGCGCGCATTTTTGCTCGATACGCAAAGAGACATCGCCAAGAACACAAGCGTAATCATGGACGGACGCGACATCGGAACGGTTATCTTCCCCGATGCCGACGTCAAAATTTTCTTAACCGCCTCTCTTGAGGCACGCGCGCGCAGAAGAACGGCCGAGCTTGCCGAAAAGGGCATCAACGAGCCTTATGAAAAGGTTCTTGCCGAAATGCAGGAGCGCGACAATAACGACAGCAGCCGTGCAGTTGCCCCGGCCGTTGCCGCCAAGGATGCGATTTTGCTTGACAACTCCGACTTGGATTTAGAGGGCACGTACAACAAGGCGCTTTCTATCATTCGCGGCCGCATCACTCTTTAACTTTTCCTCCTGAAAAAAACGGCAGAAAGGATTTTTATGCCAAACGTCACCATAGCCAATCACGCAGGCTTTTGCTTTGGCGTTAAGCGCGCCACAGACTGTGTTGAGGCGCTTTTGAAGCAGTACGGTAAGGGCGCCGCCATCTATACCATAGGCGAGCTGATTCATAATCCGGATTATATTGAAGAGTTAGAGCAAAACGGCGTTCACGCTATTGAATTATCCGAGGCAGAGAACGCCTTACAAGCGGCCAAAGAAAAGAATATCCCCTGCATTTTCGTTATACGGGCGCACGGAATCCCCAAGGATGATGAAAAGCGCCTGTCGGCACTAAAGAGCGTCTACGATGGCTTTTTTCTCTACGATATGACCTGCCCCTTCGTCAAGAAGATTCATCGCATTGCAGAGGTCGAAGCAACAAGCGATTCCCTCTTTGCTCTTCTCGGCTCTCCCTCGCATCCCGAGGTAAAGGGCATTATGAGCTACGCCGAGGGCGAAGCACTTGCCTCTCCCAATGCGGAAGACTTATTTTCCTTTGTTTCTCTTCGGCAAAATGACGAAAAAAAAGTCGTTTTAGCCGCCCAAACTACACAGAATCTCCAAGAATGGAAAAAAACGCAAAAATTTATCAAAAAACTATGTACAAATGCGAAAATTTTTGATACAATATGCGATGTAACAGAAAAAAGGCAAAGCGAAGCTGCGGCCCTTTCCGCCGCCTGTGACGCTATGCTGGTTATTGGTGGAAGACATAGCTCCAACACGCGCAAATTATATGAAATTTGCAAGGAGAATTGCGAGCTGACGCTGTGGATTGAATCCCTTCGGGATTTGCCAAAAGATTTTCCGCCCAAAAATATTCATCACGTCGGAATAGCCGCAGGTGCATCGACGCCGAGCGGCATAATTATGGAGGTATATAAAGTCATGTCCGAAAATTTTGCAGAGCTTTTAGAAGAATCCCTTAAAACTTTACATACAGGAGAAACCGTTACCGGTATTGTTACTGAAATTAACAAGACCGAAGTCTACCTTGACCTCGGCGCAAAAGTAACCGGCGTCATCGCGTATGACCAGATCACCGACGAATCTAACGTTGATTTGAACACCCTGTTTAAAGTTGGCGACGAGGTATCCGCGTTCGTTATCCGCGTGGATGACGGCAAGGGCGTCGCTACCCTTTCCAAGAAGAGAGTTGACAACGATAAGGCTTGGAAGACCATCATTGCTCTTTCCGAAAGCGGCGAGGCTGTTGAAGGAAAAATCGTTGACGCCATCAAGGGCGGCCTTTTGATTGACATCGACGGAAGCCGTGTATTCATCCCCGCTTCTCAGTCCGATTTGGAAAAGGGTGCAGACCTTTCCGTTCTGGTTGGAACCACCCAGAAGGTTCGCATCATCGAGGTTGACAAGCAGAAGAAGCGCGCTATCGCTTCTATCCGCGCTATTCGCCGCGAGGAGCGCAAGGCCAAGGAAGCCGAGCTTCGTGCTACGCTTGAGGTTGGCCAGCACTTCACCGGTACGGTTAAGACCCTTGTTAACTACGGTGCTTTCGTTGATATCGGCGGCATTGACGGTATGGTTCACAACACCGAGCTTTCCTGGAAGAAGATCAAGCATCCTTCTCAGGTTGTTTCCGTTGGTCAGCAGATCGAGGTCTTCATCAAGGAATTGAGCGAAGACAAATCCCGCATCTCTCTCGGCTATAAGACGCAGGAGATGGACGACTTCTATCAGTTCGCCAAGGCACATTCCGTTGGCGAGGTTATGGAAGCCAAGGTTGTCAGCATCACCCCCTTCGGCGCTTTTGCTGAGGTCGCCCCCGGTGTTGACGGCTTGATTCACATTTCCAAGATTTCCTTGGACAAGATTGCTACCGTTGAAGAGGTTCTTTCCGTTGGTCAGGTTGTAACCGTTAAGCTTACCGCCATCGACGAGGAAAACCGCAAGATCTCTCTCTCCATCCGCGCTCTTCTCGAAGAGGCTCGCCGCGCCGAAGAAAAGGCCGCTTACGAGCAGGAAAAGGCTGAAAGACTTGCCGAAAGAAAGGCCGCTGAGGAGGAAGAGGCTGCTCTTCGCGCCGAAATGGCTCCCTACATCGTAAAGACCATCGACTGATAAAGTCAGCTAATAAGAAAAGCAAACGCTTGGCGTTTGCTTTTCTTTTTTGATGCAGGAGCTGCCTAAGAAACGACAAATAAAGAAAAAGCGTGCTTTCCTTTTGGAAAGCACGCTTTTTACCGTCTGAAAAATTAAGCCTTGCCAACAGAACCGAACAGCTCCATCTTTTCCTTTACGGTTGCCTTGATAGCGGCAACACCGGGAGCGAGAAGCTTTCTGGGGTCAAAGCCCTTACCCTCAAGGTCCTTGCCCTCCTCAACGTACTTACGGGTAGCAGCAGCAAATGCAAGCTGGCACTCGGTGTTTACGTTGATTTTGGAAACGCCAAGAGAAATAGCCTTCTGAATCATTTCAGCGGGGATACCCGTGCCGCCGTGAAGCACCAAAGGCATAGCGCCAACCTTCTTGGAGATTTCCTCCAAAACGTCAAAGCGCAAGCCGGGCCAGTTGGCAGGATACTTACCGTGAATGTTGCCGATGCCTGCAGCCAGCATAGAAACGCCAAGATCTGCAATCATCTTGCACTCGTTGGGGTCAGCGCATTCGCCCATGCCGACAACGCCGTCCTCTTCGCCGCCGATAGAGCCAACCTCTGCCTCAAGGGAGAGACCGAGCTTATTGCAGGTTTCTACCAGCTCAGTGGTCTTTGCGATGTTTTCCTCGATGGGATAATGAGATCCGTCAAACATAACGGAGGAGAAGCCGGCGGCGATGCAAGCCTTTGCACCCTCATAAGAGCCGTGATCAAGATGCAGAGCAACAGGAACGGTGATGCCAAGCTCGGCAATCATACCCTTTACCATACCAACAATGGTCGTGTAGCCGCACATATACTTTCCTGCACCCTCGGAAACGCCGAGAATAACGGGAGACTTCAGCTCCTCTGCAGTTTGCAGAATCGCCTTCGTCCACTCAAGGTTGTTGATGTTGAACTGGCCAACAGCATAGTGGCCTTCTTTTGCTTTTTGGAGCATTTCTTTTGCAGATACCAACATGATTAAATCCTCACTTTTTATTTTTTTACCACAAAGTATTATACATCAAATTTCCCGAAAAGGCAATAGTTTTTTTATAAAAAGCGGTGTTTTTACGAATTAAACGTCGAATTGGCTGTAATAAAGGCTGGCGTAAAAGCCGTTTTGTGCCAGAAGCGCCTCGTGGCTTCCCTTCTCAACGATATTTCCGTCCTTCATCACCAGAATCAAATCCGCCTCCTTGATGGTGGAAAGACGATGGGCAACGATAAAGCTCGTTCTTCCCTTCATCATCTCGGAAAAGGCCATTTGAATTTTGATTTCCGTTCGCGTATCAATCGAAGAGGTTGCCTCGTCCAGTATCAAAACAGGCGGCAGGCAAAGCATAACGCGCGCAATGCAAAGCAGCTGCTTCTGACCGCCCGAAAGACCGCCGCCATTTTCGCCAAGCACGGTATCGTATCCCTTGGAAAGACGGCGAATAAAGCCGTGCGCGTGTGCCGCTTTGGCGGCCCACTCAACCTCCTCATCCGTTGCGTCGGGCTTACCCATACGGATGTTATCGCGCACCGTTCCCGAGGATAGCCAGGTTTCTTGCAGCACCATGCCGTAATTTTTGCGCAAAGCTTGCCGCGTGATCTGTCTGACGTCATAGCCGTCAACCGAAATCGTGCCCTCGTTCACGTCATAAAAGCGCATTAAAAGGTTGATAAGGGTTGTTTTTCCGCATCCCGTCGGACCAACGATGGCAATTCTCTGCCCGGCCGAAACGGAAAGGCTGATATTCTCCAAAAGCGGTCTTTCGGGAACGTAAGAAAAGGAAACGTTCGTAAGAGCCACCTCTCCCTTGAGCTGCTCCTTGGGTGAAGCGGCATCCTTGTCTATCGGCTCGGAGGGCTCGTCAAGCAGCTCAAAAACACGGCCAACGCAGGTAAAGGCGTTTTGCAGCTCCGTAACAACGCCCGAAATCTCGTTGAACGGCTTGGTGTATTGCCCCGCATACGACAAAAAGCCCGAGAGCGCACCGACGGTGAAGCCAACGCCCCCGCTTGAAAGGACAAACAGAGCCCCAAAGCAGCCGATAGCCGCATAAACGAGGCTGTTGACAAAGCGGGTGGAAGGATTGGTTAAGGAAGAAAAGAAGGTTGCTTTCAGGGCAGTTTCGCTTAATTCTCCGTTAATTTTCTCAAAGCGGGCCTGTGCCTCGTTTTCATGGGAAAACGCGCGAACAACCTTGCCGTTTCCTATCATTTCATCAACAAAGGCTGTCTCTTCTGCACGAAGCTTAGACTGGGCCAAAAAGAGATGGTGAGTTTTGGTGGTAATGAACTTTGCAACGAAAAGAGATAACGGACTGATAAGAACAACGGCAAGCGCTATCCACGGCTGCAAATAGAACATCAACGCCAAGGTGCCAAGAATGGTGATAGCTCCTGTAAAAAGCTGTGTAAAGCCCAAAAGCAGCCCATCTGCAAATTGCTCTGCATCCGTGATAACTCGGCTAAGCACGTCACCGACCTTATGGCTATCCAGATACGAAAGCGGAAGCGTTTGTATTTTTTTAAAGGCGTCACACCTGACGTCCTTGACCACCTGAAAGGCAATACCGTTATGAATGACGTTCATAACCCATTGAGCAAGCACGGAAATGCCAATCAGTATAACGATTTGGATAAGCAAACGCCAAATCACGTCAAACAGCACGGCATTTTCGCCTATCATATTATCAATCGCGCGACCGACAAGTATGGGAATATAGAGGGTTGCGCCAACAGAAAGCGCGGCCAGAACGAGCGAAACAAGGAGCAAGGGGGTATATTTGCCGATATAGCGGAAAATGCGGCGGAGGTTCAGCTTGTTTTTCATGTCTTTTCCCTCCTTAATTCCGCTGAGACTCATCGATTTCACGATAAATCTGCGAGGAGGCGAGAAGCTCCTCGTGCGTTCCCTGTGCCACCAGCTTGCCGTCATCAAGCACCAAAATCAAATCGCAGGCGCGAACGGAAGCAATGCGCTGTGAAACGGTGAACACCGTACAAGCCTCATCCTTGATGGCGCGGCGAAGTGCCGCATCCGTTGCATAATCCAATGCCGAGGCAGCATCGTCCAAAACCAAAATTTCCGCTTTCTTAATCAAGGCACGTGCAACGGTAAGTCTCTGTCTTTGACCGCCCGAAAGATTTCTTCCGCCTTGCTCGATTTGATAGTCGAGGCCCGCCTCCTTAGCGGCAAGAATATCGTCTCCTTGCGCCTTATGAATAGCCGCAAGGCACTCTTCATCCGTGGCGCCCGGCTTTCCCCAGCAAAGATTTTCTCTGATGCTGCCCGAAAACAAAACGGCCTTTTGCGGAACGATGGCTATTTTTTCAAGAAGCGCGCCCTTCGGATAGCAGCGAACGTCACAACCGTTTACAAAGACGGCTCCCTCGCTTGCCTCATAAAAGCGCGGAATCAGATTGACCAACGAGGTTTTTCCGGAGCCTGTTCCACCGATAACGCCAACCGAGGCGCCGCGCGGAACGGAAAAGGATATACCCTCTAAGGCCGCGTCTGCTTCCCTTTCGTAAGAAAGCGTGACGTTCTCAAAGATAACGGCAGGGGCAGAAGCGTCCTCAACGGGTCGCTCATCTGCATACTGCAAGGAGGGCTCTATTTCAAGAATAGCACCGATTCTGTTGCCGGAGGCAACGGATTTGGTTATCACGATAATCAAATTGGCAAGCTTGACAAGCTCCACCAAAATTTGCGTCATATAGTTCCAAAGTGCAATAACTTGTCCCTGCGTTAAAAGGCTCGCATTGACCTGAAAGGCAGAGCGCCAAATCAGAAAAACGATGCCGAGATTTACAATCGCATAGGTCAAGGGATTCATTAAGGCAGAAATGCCGCCAACAAACTGCTGTGCGTGTGTTAAGGCACGGTTTTCTTCGTCAAAACCGGCGATTTCCTCCTCCTCGTGACAGAAGGCACGAACAACGCGAACGCCGTTCAGATTTTCTCTTGCGCGGCCAAGCACTCTGTCAAGCGCGAAGCGAACGCGCTTGTATAGAGGAATCGTGGCAAGCATAATCCCAAAGACCACCAGAGAAAGCGCGGGAATTACCACAACAAAGGGGATGGCGGCGTTCCCGTCTATCAGAAGAGCCATAATCATAGCGCCAAACACAACGAGCGGAGAACGCAAAAAGAGGCGCAGAGTCAAATTAACACCCGACTGCACCTGATTGATGTCTCCACCCATCGACTGCAAAAGGCGAGGCGTTCCGATTTTATCCATATCGGCATAGGAAAGCTTGCCTATATGTGCAAAAAGCACGGATTTGACCTTCCTTGAAAAGCCCGTTGCGGCGCGAGCCGAGAAAAACTGCGCCACCACGGTGGCAGAGAGCCCCAACACGCCGAGAAGAACAAGCAGAAGAACGCGCCTTATAATGTAGCCCTCGTCACCGCTTTCGATACCGATATCAATGATATCTGCCATAACAAGCGGCACCAAAAGCTCGAAGCAGACCTCAAGCATTTTGAAAAAAGGAGCTAAAACACACTCTTTTTTATAGCCCTTTAAATACGTCAGTATGCGTTTCATTGCTTCCTCTTTCACTCGCCTCTTATAGCGTTTTCTTTTACGATGCGAGACATTGTGCGCGCCGCATCGGCGCGTGCAATCGTTTCTCGCTTATCGTATAGCTTTTTACCCTTGCAAAGTCCTAGGGACAGCTTCACCTTATTTCCCGAGAAATAAAGTGAAAGCGGCACCAAGGTGTACCCCTCGCGCGACAAAAGGCCAACGAGCTTGCGAAGCTCCTGCTTATGAAGCAAAAGCTTTTTTTCGCGCATCGGATCGTGGTTAAATTGGTTGCCCCTGTCGTAAGGGCTGATATGAAGCCCCAAAACGAAGAGCTCCCCTGCCTTAAAGCTGCAATAGGAGTCCTTGAGGTTGACCCTTCCCAAGCGAAGCGCCTTCACCTCTGTGCCATAAAGGGCGATGCCCGCCTCGTAGGTCTCTTCCACGAAATAATCGTGATACGCCTTGCGGTTTTGGGCAATGTTTTTATCAAAGGCTTTCTTTTCTGCCATTGTTTTTCCTTCCTCGGCCTTTTATTCGCCGTAAATTTCCTCAATCTCGCATACGTAAACCGTATGCAAGCCGTCCTTTTCATAAAACTTCAAGAGCGATTTGTCAATAAAATGTGCTTCCTCCATCTCAGCCTCAAAAAGCTTGCGAAGAGAGATAACAGCACGCGCCTCCTTATAGGTTACATGACCGGTAGGCAGCTCTAAGGGCGTAAGACCTGCCGCCTTTGCTTTATCGCCGTCTCTGCCGCTGTTTTTGCCGCAATAGGCGAGCGCCGCCTTATAGTCCTTATCAAAGAAGGATAAAGAAATTTTGGCGTTGTCCGTCATAAAGCCGTGCGTATACCGCTCAGGGCGCACGAAGAGAAAGGCCACAGCCTTGCCCCACAGAATGCCAAAGCCGCCCCAGCTGACCGTCATCTGATTGAATGCGCCGTCCTCCTTTTTTGCAGAGAGAAGCGCCCAATCCTTATCTAAAAGATGAAAGATGTTCTCGCTCCAATTTTCAGGTAAAATCCGTTTCAGCTCTTCCATCTTCGTTTTCGTCCTTTCGAAAATACTTATTCCTTAACAGTATAGCACATTTTCTGCTTTCTGCAAAGAGTTTTTTGCATTTTCACCCACTTTTTCTTTTTTTTACCTGTAATCGTTGACATTTTTGGTAAAAAACTATATAATATAGTATAATTATCGCATTAAACCTTAAGAAAGCACAAAAGTGAGGATATAAAATGGCTCTTTACCATGCCGTTGAGGAGTTGGTTGGAAACACGCCTCTATTAGAGCTGCACCGTTTAGAACAAAAATTCAATTTAAAGGCGCGGCTGTTTGTCAAGCTTGAAGCCTTTAACCCCACCTCAAGCGCCAAGGACAGAGCGGCCCTTCAAATGCTGCTGGATGCTAAGGAGGCAGGTCTTTTGCCCGAAGGAGCAACCGTGATTGAGCCCACCAGCGGCAACACCGGCATCGCCCTTGCCGCCATTGGCGCCTCTTGGGGCTTGCGCGTCATCATCGTTATGCCTGCCTCTATGAGCGAGGAGCGCAAGCGGTTGATGAAGGCCTACGGCGCGACGCTGATACTAACGCCGGCAGAAGAAGGTATGTCAGGCTCCATTGCCAAGGCAGAGGCACTTAAGAAGGAAATTCCCGGCAGTATGATAATCGGTCAATTCTCCAACCCCTCCAATCCCAAGGCACACTATTGCTCCACGGCGCCCGAAATCTTCAAGGATTTGGGCGGTGAGCTTGACTGCTTTGTTGCCGGCATCGGCACGGGCGGTACCCTTTGCGGCGCAGGCCGCTATTTCAAGGAAAAAAACAGCAACATCCGCGTTATCGGTGTTGAGCCTGCCGATTCGCCCTTGATTTCCAAGGGATATGCCGCAAGCCACACCATTCAAGGCATCGGCGCCAATTTCATTCCCGAAAACTATGACGCCTCCGTGGTTGACGAGGTTCTCGTTGCTACGCAAGAGGAGGCTTTTTCTGCCGCAAGGCTTTTGGCCACAGCGGAGGGACTTCTCGTTGGCATTTCCGCAGGTGCAGCGCTCTCTGCCGCACTTTCGCTTGCGGCCCTTCCCGAATACGAGGGAAAGAACATCGTTGCCCTCCTGACAGATACGGGAGAGCGCTATCTCTCCTCTGCCCTATTCTCTGAATAAAGACAAAAAGGTTGGTATCCATTATGAAAAGCAAGACCCAAGCCGTTTTACAGAATACGTTACAGGCCATTTTAGAAAAGCGTCATTGCACCTCGGCGCCCGCGTGCATCAACACGAACGAAATGCCCAATCAAAAGGAAATCGTTGACATCATTTTGTCCTTGCACCGCATCCTTTTCCCCGGTTTTTTTGAAAAGGAGGGACAATCCATACTGTTAGAGGAGGATGACGTTGATCAGCTTCTCTATCAAACCTATCACCGCCTGAAGCAGCAGATTGTAAAGGCCTTTGCACTTTCCAAGGCTGACAAGGCGGGCCGTGAGGCGCGCGCAGAGGAAATTTGCGACACCTTCTTTTCCTCCCTTCCCTCTATCCAGTCGCAGCTGCAAAAGGATGCCGAGGCAGGCTTTAAGGGTGACCCTGCTGCTATCAGTATGGAGGAGGTCATTTTCTGCTATCCCGGCTTTTATGCCATTTCCGTTTATCGCTTGGCGCACGTGCTGTACGTCGAGGGCGTTCCGCTTATTCCCCGTATTATGACCGAGCATGCACACAGCATCACGGGAATCGACATCAACTCCGGCGCCGTTATCGGTGATAATTTCTTTATTGACCACGGTACCGGTGTTGTTATCGGCGAGACCTGCATTATCGGAAACAACGTCAAGATTTATCAAGGCGTTACGCTTGGTGCTCTTTCTACCAGAGGTGGCCAGCAGCTTGCGGGCGTTCGCCGTCACCCCACGGTTGAGGACAACGTCACGATTTACGCAGGCGCCACCATTCTCGGCGGCGAAACCGTGATTGGCGAAAACTCCGTCATCGGCGGTAACTGCTTTATCACCAAGCCTATTCCCAAGAATACAAAGGTTTTCGCGGCCGTGCAGGAGCTGACCTTGAAATCGGGAAACATCAACAAGGAATAAGAGGAAAAGCCGTGCAAGAAACGATAAAGCTTTACGAAAAAGATGCGTATCTGACCGACTTTGAGGCAACCGTTCTTTCAGTAGAGCCTGAAAAGGACGGTTATGCCGTCATCTTAGACCAAACGCTCTTCTTTCCCGAGGAGGCGGGGCAAAAATCCGATCTTGGCGTTTTAAATAGCTCCGTGGTTTCCTCTGTTTCCATCAAAGACGGCGTCATCACCCATCATACCGATGCGCCCCTTCCCGTTGGTAGCACCGTTTCAGGCAAAATTGATTTTGCCGAACGCTACCGCAATATGCAAAACCATACGGGCGAGCATATCGTTTCGGGCCTTTTCAAAAAGCTTTACAACTATGATAATTTCGGCTTTCACCTTGGCCGAGAGGACGTTACCATTGATGTTATGGGAAGCTTGACGCGCGAGGACATTTTGCGCGTGGAGCAAATTGCCAATCAGGTTATTTACGACAACCTGCCTGTGCTTTGCCATTATCCGACGCCCGAGGAAGCCAAAGCGCTTACCTACCGCTCCAAGATAGAAATCAAGGAAAATCTCCGACTGGTTGAAATCCCCGGCGTCGATCTTTGCGCCTGCTGTGCGCCGCACGTGAGAAGAACGGGCGAAATCGGCATTATCAAGCTTTTGGACTTCATTCACTATAAGGGCGGCGTTCGTATTCATATGCATTGCGGAATTGACGCCTTGAAGGATTATCATATGCGCTACGAGGCAGTTTCTCACATTGCCCAAGCGCTTTCCCTAAAGCAAAACGAGCTTTCCCTCGGCTTTGATAAATTCTACAAGAGTTACGAAGAGAGAGGCGCCGAAATCGTTGCCTTAAAAGCCGCACTTGCAGAAGCGAAAGCCTCAGCACTTCCCAAAGCAAGCGGTGTTCTTTGTCTTTTTGAAGAGCAAAACGACCCTGTCTTTTTGCGCGAATATGCTCTGCGCGCCAAGGAAAAAAGCGGAACCTCCGTTTGCCTTTGCGCCAAAAAGGAGGACGGCGCCTTTGCCTACCTCATTTTATCGGATGAAATAAATTTCAAGGCAGATTTACCGCGCATCAATACCGCCCTTTCCGGCAGAGGCGGCGGCAAGGGGCAAAGCGCACAAGGACAATTTTGCGCAACCAAGGAGGAGATTCTTGCATTCTTCTCTTCCTTTGTACCAACCAAAGCATAAAAACAAAAGGCTATCTTGCGATAGCCTTTTCTTTTTTAACGGTATAGAAGGAAGGAAAGAAACGAATGCCTTCGTTAGTCCTTCTTTTCAAGCGCCTCCAAAACGTCTGCTGCGTACTGCATATACTCGTCCTGCATCAGCTCAATCGTGCCCGTATCGCACATATTCGCGAGCTTTACGTCGATGGGCAAGCGCTCAAGAACGGGCAAGCCCTGCTCAACGGCCAGACGGTTCATACCCTTCTCACCGTAGATAGAGATCTTCTTGCCGCAATCGGGGCAAACGAGATAGCTCATATTTTCAACGACGCCGAAAATGCGGATATCCATCAGCTTGGCCATATTGACCGCCTTTTCCACAATCATGGAAACCAGCTCCTGCGGCGTGCCAACGATAATAATACCGTCAAGCGGCAGAGACTGGAACACAGTCAGGGGCACATCTCCCGTTCCGGGAGGCATATCCACGAACATATAGTCTACGTCATTCCAGACAACGTCACTCCAAAACTGCTTGACAGTTCCCGCAATGACAGGGCCGCGCCAAACGACAGGCTTTGCTTCCTCATCGATAAGCAGGTTAACGGACATAATTTCAATGCCCGTCTTGGTCTTGGGCGGAATCATACCCATTTCCGTGCCAAGCACCTCCACGTCCTTCATGCCAAAGGATCGCGGAATAGATGGGCCCGTGATATCTGCGTCCAAAATGGCGGCCTGATAGCCTCTGCGCTGCATAGCAACGGCAAGCATAGAGGAAACCATAGACTTTCCAACACCGCCCTTACCGCTGACAACGCCGATAACGTGCTTTACGTTGCTGGCAGGATTGGGGGGCGCCAAGAAGGAGGTTTTATCTTCCTTTGCTTCCGAGCACTTACTTGCGCAGGTGCTGCAATCATGTGTACATTCACTCATAATATATCTCCTTTAACTTAATATGATTTTTGAAAAATATTTGTAAAAGCTTTTCTGCCACAACAAAAACAATAAAGGGCAGCAAAACCCAACAAAGCAAGGAAAAGAGGGTGGGCATAGAGGTCAAAGCACCCGCCGCTCCCGTCAAAAGCAACAATCCCACCAGAAAGACAGAATAAAAGACGAAAAACATAACAGGAGAGGTGGCCTTGATTCTTGTGAACGTCAAAAGCGAGGCGTTCAGTAAAAGAATAAGCGAAAGTGAAACAAAAAGAGCGGGCGAAAACGGAAATGAAGACGGCCAAAGGCCAACACAAACGGCAATGCCGCCAATCGAAAGTGCAGAGGGCACAGCGGCACTTATCCACGCAAAGACGTGAGAGAGATTCTTTCGCTCTTCTCCGTTGCTTCCCTTTGGGAAGCGCGCATAAACCAAGCAAAAGGCAACCGACAAGTCAATCGCCACGCCAAAGGCTGTGAGTAAGGAGGAGGAAAGCAGAAAATGAGAAAAAAGAACGCCGAAAAGAACAACGAGGGTTCTCAAAACCAAGGATAGAGAAAGAGAGACCGTCAGGGTTGAAACGGCACCAACCATATCTTTGGCAACACTCTGGGTTTCGGAAAAAGCGAAAATTCGCCTTTCGGCGTGCGCTTCTGCCGTCTCGTACGTTGCCCCACAGGCAAATTCCTTGCGCGAAAACGGGGCAGAAATCGCCGATCGCGCGGCCGAGAGCATACGGTGCTCTTCAAAGGTTTCGCCGTAGGCTGAAACAGAATACCCTAAAGCCTCCAAGGCGCGTACAGTTCCTGCCTTTTGCACGGATGAAGCGCCACAAAGCAAAAGGAAATGCATCGTTTCATCTGCAACGAAGGAAGCAACTTTATTTTCAAAGCTTGGATCATTACCAAGCAAAACGTGAAAGACAAATCTTTTGGAAAAGGATTCTAAGAGATTCGAGGGATCGGCACCGTTATAGAAAACGACAGCCTTCTTTCCCTCCTTGGCTGTTTTTTGAAGAAAATCATTGATTTCACGGTTTGGCAAGGCGCCAAGCACCAAAAATCCGCAAAGGCGCATATCGCAAAGCGAATCGAAGCTGATTTTTTCTCCCTTTTCTCTTGGCACGAAGGAGGTTTGTGCATAGGCAACAACACGATAGCCGTTCGTTTTATAAAGAGACACGGCGGAAAGTATTTTTTCCTTTGTTTTGGCATCTAAAAGATGAGTTCTACCGTTCTCCTTGGCGTACAAAATATGGGAAAGGAGAAAAGCAGCATCACCGCCGACCAAGGAAAAGGGCTTGCTTTGGGAACCGAAACGGAAGGAAGCAACAGATGCATAGCTTTTTTCGTTGCCCACCTCGCAAAATCCGAGTAGCTCCGGAAGCTCCTTTTGCGCACAAGAGGCAAAAAAGGAAGAAAGCATCTTCTGCCTTGCGCCGCTTCCTCTTTCCATTGAACAAAGACAAGAGGCAACAAAGGAAAGCTCTGCGCTTCCCTTTTTTACGGAAACAGCGTTTCCCGTCCCGTTCAAAAAGGAGTTGACGTAGGTTGTTTCGCCCGAAACGAAAAACGCGGCGGGCAAAACGTAGCAGTCTGCGTGGGCAACGCGATGTGCGCGCCTGAGCGACTTGACGTAACAACCGTTCTTACGCAAAAGAGCGGCATTTTTAATATAAAATATAGCTTCTGCAAGAAAATCCAACCATTCAAGCGGTGAAAGCGCCGTTAAGGCAGAAACAAGGAAAAACACCCTCAAAACGTCGGCGCTGTCCTTAAAAACAAAGAATGCGATGCCAAGCATCAAAAAGGCCAGCAAATAGCAAACGCGTGAAACAAGGCTTCCGATGGATAATAGCTGCGCCGGCATTCTTTCATCCGTTTTTCTGATAAAGGCCTCTTTATGCGGCGCTATCATAAAAGCAAGAGCTTGTCCTTCTCTGACAATATCGCCCTGCTTTAATATGTTGGGAGGATTTTCGCTTTCAAAAAAGGCGCCGCCGCGCTTTTTAACCGCATAGTGTCTTCCGCCCTTTTTCGTCCAGACAGTTATTTCCTCGCCTGAAACCAAATACGCGCTGAAAGGAAGAACAGTTCCCTCTTGCAAGACAACCAGATCTCCCACTACCAGCTCCTCTTGCGGTACAAGCTTCTTTTTCCCCTGACGAACGCAACAAAGAGGCTGGCGCATTTGCTTCTCCACCTGCGCGGACACACCTGCACAGTAAAGCCATAGGGAGAGCAAAAACAAAACGAAAACGGTATAAAGCAAGAGAAAGACGGAGGCTTCACGTCTTTCGCCCGTCAAAAAAGCAAGCAGAACGGAAACAGTAAGAAGTAAGGGAGAAAGGCGGCGAAACAGCTTTTTAATAAAGGCCCAAAGGCTGTAAGGGGATTTTTCCTTTTGCCGCAAGGAAGCATCACGCGCCAGTCGGGCAGTCGCCTCTTCTTCATCAAGCCCTGCCTCTATGGAGCTTTTCAGTAACGCTGC
>JBGVMO010000099.1:0-7077 GCA_045124835.1 Eubacteriales bacterium | reverse complement strand
GTTCTTCCGCAATTTTACGTTTTTTGCTTTAATAAAAATGGAGAATGCTGATTAACACTGGCATTCCAGTATTGAAAAATTACAAAATACGGATAATTGCGTAAGAACCTCTAAATTAAAATAATTGTATGGGTTAATTCCGGTTTTACAGGGACTTAAATTTCAGTTTGATGGAGCGTCAAATTCCAATTTGTCGGGGAGAATAGTACCAAAAGGGCTGGCAGAAAGCAATCTGTCAGCCCTCAAAATTTGCATTGCAGTAGACAAAGAAAAAAGGCTCTGAAAAGTGATTTTCAGAGCCAAATTGGTCGGAGTGACAGGATTCGAACCTGCGGCATCGACGTCCCAAACGTCGCGCGCTACCAACTGCGCCACACCCCGAAGTGTGAAAAATATTCGATTTTTAGGTCAATTTCCGTAAGTGGTCAAACATGTGGTCAAACCGTTTTTATTGAGGATTTTGCGAGAGAGTATAGCGCCGAAAAAGTCAGTGTTTGTAGGGGTTTTCGGGCTTCGGGAAAATGAAAAGGCAGGAACTGCCTGCATGCTCCCAAACGTCGCGCGCTACCAACTGCGCCACACCCCGATAAGTGAAAAATATTGAATTTTTGAGGTTTTTCCGCAAGCGGTAAAATCTGTGGTCAGACCGCTTTTCACGGCGATTTTGAAAGAGGGGATATTGTCGAAGAAGTCAATCGTTTGCACATTTTCGCAAGCGAAAATCGGGTTTTCAAGCCTTTGGAAAACCTGCGACCGAAATCCGACTGCATGCTTTCAAAGCAAACGCGCTACTGACTTCGCATCTGCGAAGTGTCTGCGCACACACCCCGAAAAATATTAAATTGAAGGGATTGCCCTGCTTCCGATTTGCGAGCTTTGCTCGCCCTTCCTAAAGCATAGTCGTCTGCTACCCTGCGACTGTTGTATTATAGCACAGGAAAGCGCGCTTTGTCAAGGGGAAAAAGAAGGGCAAAGAGATAATCAAACGCAAGATTTTTAAAGAGTAAGGAAAGCCGCGCGCTTCTGCCGCGAAGAACACGACCTCCTTGCTCTTTTGGTTTTTCATCAGCGCTTTGCTACGCACGCGAGGCTTTGGCGAAACTTGTAAGGCGGAACGCCGTAGCGCAGGCGAAAGCGCTCTGTGAAATAGCTTGTGGAATTAAAGCCGAGCGCTGCGGCAATGTCGCTGATGGTGCGGTGCGTGGTCAGAAGCAGGCGCTCGGCCTCGCGCAAGCGCAAGGCTTCGGTGTACGCCGTGAAGGAAATGCCGAACACGCGCTTGAAGATGCGGGAAAAATAACTGTAAGAAAGGTGCGCGAAGGCGGCTGCGTCCTCCGCACTGAAATCCTCGTATACGCGCGCGTTTGCCTCAGCAAGCACCGATTCCAAAACAGACAGCGTTTCGGGCGGCAGGTCGGTCGTCATGGGCGAAAAGGCACAGCGATGACGGAAAATCCACACAAAAATGCGCATCACGTTGGCGTAAATTAAAAGCTCGTAGCCGGTTTGCATCTTCTCGTATTCTTCACGAATTTCCGTTATCCAACGGTCAACCTCGCTTCCCGTTAGCTCCGAAGCGCGAATAGCAGGCGCAAAGGAGACTTCGTTTTGCCAAAGCGAGAGAAGATAGCGAATACCCAAAAGGCTTTTGCCCTGTGCATAAAGAAGGTCAGGCAAAAATTTGATAACGTAATAGTCTGCCGTTCCCTCGGTTGCGTATACCTCGTGCGGCTCGCCCGCATGAATGACAAGAAGGTCGCCCTTTGCCATCGAGTAGGTGCGCTCTCCAATGATAACCTGCGCCTCGCCCTCTATACCGTATAAAAGCTCAATATAACTGTGATAGTGAACGCGCACGTCATCGCCTGTTGGCAGAATGTGTCGCAAAAGACAGTCGATGGGCTGCTCCCAACCGTCAACGTATTTCAGCTTTTCTTCAACAACCTGTCGTTGCATAAAAAACTCCTTATGACAAAAAAACGATACTTTAATACAAAATAATTATAGCATATCAAAATGAAATATGCTATACTTTTTTTTGGAAAAAATAAATTTTTGCTTTGAAAGGAAGAGGACTATGAGAATAGGAAGAATCCAAAATGATTATACCGAAAAGGGCTTCGGACTCGTGAAGGAGCAAGGGCTTTCCTTTGCCGAGCTTTGTATGAACAGCCAAGCGGAGAGCGAGGCTTTGGTTTCAAGTCGCGAAAGCATCCTTGCCGCCGCCAAGGCGACGGGGATTGACGTTTCCTCTGTCGGCAGATGGAATCACGACGTTGCGGAAAACGGTGGTATCAATGCAGAAAAGGCCAAGAGCTATTACGAGCTTTTGGATGCCGCCATCTATCTTGGCGCCAAAACCTTCGTTTGCGGTATCAACCGCGACGAGAGCATTAGCCTGTATCGAAACTATACCAATGCAATCGAGTTCTTCGGCGGTCTTTGCGAGCACGCCAAGGGCAAGGGCATCAAGGTGGCTGTGCAAAACTGCAATTGGAACAATTTTGTGGTCAGCCCGTTTGACTGGGATGTCGTGCTTGGAGAAGTGCCTGATCTTTGGCTGAAATACGATGCCTCCCATTCCTACAACCGAGGCGACGATTATCTTGGCGAGCTTTCCGATTGGTGCGAGCGCGTGGCGCACGTACATATTAAGGGTACAACGCACGCAGGCAAGCGCGCCGTAGCCGACCCGCCGGCAGGAATGGACGATATCAAGTGGTCCTCGCTCTTCTCCATTCTCTATGCGCGCGGCTATGACGGCGATTTGAGCATTGAACCGCATTCAAGCGTTTGGTGCGGCGAGCTTGGCGCGGCAGGCGTTCTCTTCACCCGTGATTTTATTAAACAGTATATCGTACGCTAAACAGGAAAGGAACGAAAAAATGAAAAAGACAGTTAAGGTTGGTATTATCGGCTGCGGCGGCATCGGAACCGGCAAGCATATGCCCTCGCTCAAAAAGGTGGAGGGCTGTGAAATGGTTGCCTTCTGCGACATTATTCCCGAAAGAGCCGAAAAGGCGGCCAAGGAATTCGGCACGCCCGATGCACGCGTTTACACCGATTATAAGGAATTGCTCAAGGAAGATTTGGACGCGGTGCACGTTTGCACGCCTAACCGCTCGCATAGCTTTATCACGGTGGACGCGCTGGAGGCAGGCAAGCACGTTATGTGCGAAAAGCCTATGGCCATCAATTCCGCCGAGGCTAAGAAGATGCTTGATGCGGCAAAAAGAACGGGCAAAATTCTCACCATCGGCTACCAGAGCCGCTTCCGTCCCGATTCGCAGTATATGAAGGCAGAGGCAGAGGCAGGTACCTTCGGCGAGATTTATTACGCCAAGGCAACCGCGCTTCGTCGCCGCGCCGTCCCTACCTGGGGCGTATTCCTCAACGAATACGAGCAGGGCGGCGGCCCCCTTATCGATATCGGAACGCACGCGCTTGATTTGACCCTTTGGATGATGAACAACTATGAGCCTCTTTACTGCGTCGGCACGGCCTATCATAAGCTCAACAACGATACCGACCAGGGCAATGCCTGGGGCAACTGGGACCCTGAAAAGTTCTCGGTTGAGGATAGTGCCTTCGGCTTTATTGTGATGAAGAACGGTGCCACCGTTATTTTGGAATCCTCTTGGGCGCTCAATATTCTTGACCCCCGTGAAGCCATCACCACGGTTGCCGGTACCAAGGCAGGCGCCGATATGCTGGACGGGCTTCGCATCAACGGCATTCGCAACGGCAGACAGTACGTGATGAAGCCCTCCTTTGAGGCAGGCGGCGTGGCCTTTAACGCAGGCCGCGGAGATGAAAGCCCTGCCGATTGCGAGGAAAGACTCTTTATTGAGGCCGTGCGCGGCGGTGCTGCTCCCATCACCAAGCCTGAGGAGGCCTATTGCGTCACGCGTATTCTTGAGGGTATTTACGAATCTGCCAAGACGGGCAAGCCCTACTATTTCGATTGATTGTTCGTACAGAAAAAGCAAAGCGAAGCGGCAAAAACCGCTTCGCTTTTTTTGACGCGAGAGGGAAGTGTTATTCCAAGCGCGTGATGTACTGGCAGTAAACGTATACGTTTTGCACCTTTTTGGCCTCAACCCCATCATCCGCCTGAATAATCGGCTGGGTCTCGGAGGGGGTGATGTAAAGCTTAAAAACAATGGCATCTTGTCCGGGTCGCATATTTCGGATGCGCTTGTAGTTGAGCTGCTTTTTCTCAACGCCGAGATAATCAAAAATAATGGTTTCAATGCCGTTGTCGCTGAAGCAACGAAGCATTTCGTCCTCGTGATAGGCTTCAAGCAAAACCTTGGCCTCGTCAAACGTGAGATTGTGGCATTTAAACAGCCCTTCGTTCAAAACGCTCATCATACTGCTGTTGTCCAAAAGCAATAAAGGCAATTCGTGTTGTTCGTACATAGTGGGAACCTCCTAAGTGTTTTAGCGAAACGGTTGTTTTGTTTCTTGGTACCATTATATAGGCTATTTTGCAATTTGTCAATACAAAACTTGCAAAAACGCCAATTTCTGCATTTTTCACAATTTGAGGCAAAAAAACAAAGCAACTTGCACAAATTGTTAATTTTATAACGAAATTGGGGGGCTGATAAACAGAAAAAACGATGAAAAACGAAGATTTCTCTTTTTTCTTTGCTTTTCACAAAGAATTTTCGCTTTTTTAATTTGCAAGAAAATATATAAAAACTTGCAAAATGCGTCAAAAAAACGGTAAGCATGTGAAAAAAAGGATTTGAGGCGAAAGCTCTTGCCATTTTGTCGCACTTGTGCTACAATAAAGTTACATACGAGGGAAAGGAAAGCCTCCGTTGAGGCGGGTGACAGAATGGCTAAGAGAGAGAAGAAGGCCTATCGGATAGAAAGAGATTCTATGGGGGAAATCGCGGTTGCCGCAGATTGCCTCTGGGGTGCGCAAACACAGAGGAGTCTTGAAAATTTCCCTATTGGAGAAGAGAAAATGCCAAAGGAAATCATTTATGCCTTTGGTCTTTTGAAAAGAGCCGCCGCATCGGTCAACCGCGCCCTTCGTCCCGAAAAAATGACGGAGGAAAAGGCAAGGGCCATTGCCGCCGCCTGCGATGAATTGGCAGAGGGTCGGCTTGACGGACAGTTTCCCTTGGTTGTCTGGCAAACGGGAAGCGGAACGCAGTCCAATATGAATGTCAATGAGGTGCTGGCGCGTCGCGCGAGCGAAATTCTCGGAAAGGACGGCGCACTCCATCCCAACGATGATGTCAATATGTCGCAAAGCTCCAACGATACTTTCCCGACCGCCTTGCATATGGCGGCGGTGCTTTCCGTTAAAAACAGTCTTTTGCCTGCGCTTTCGGAGTTAATAGCCACTCTGCGCTTGCTGGAGGAGCAGAACGAGGGCATTGTTAAATGCGGAAGAACGCATCTGCAGGACGCAACGCCCATTGCCTTTTCGCAGGAAATCAGCGGTTGGCGCAGCTCCTTGGAGATAGACGCAGAAATGATAGAAAAGGCGCTCTCCCCCCTTTGCGCCTTGGCGCTCGGCGGCACAGCCGTTGGCACGGGGCTCAATGCGCCCAAGGGCTTTGCTGAGGCGGTTGCCGCAGAGATTGCAAATTTGACGGGCCTCCCCTTCTATACGGCAGAGAACAAGTTTCACGCCCTGACGAGCAAAAATGAGCTTGTCGCGGCGCACGGCGCTATCAAGGCGCTTGCCGCCGATTTGATGAAAATCGCAAACGATATTCGCCTTTTGGCCTCGGGCCCTCGCCTTGGCCTTGGAGAAATCTTTATCCCCGAGAATGAGCCCGGCTCCTCCATTATGCCGGGAAAGGTCAATCCCACGCAGTGCGAGGCTGTCACGATGATAGCTGTCGAGGTGATGGGAAACGATGCCGCCATTGGCTTTGCCGCCTCACAGGGCAATTTTGAACTGAACGTCTTTATGCCCGTTCTTGCCTACAATTTCCTGCGCTCCGTGCGGCTTTTGGCAGACGGAATGCGCTCCTTCCGCCTTCGCTGTGTTGCGGGCATCACGGCAAACAAGGAAAAAATGGAGGAAAACCTTCATCGCTCCTTAATGCTCGTAACCTGCCTGAATCCCTATATAGGATATGAAAACGCCGCCCGTGTTGCCAAAAAGGCGTATGTGGAAAACATTTCCTTGAAGGAGGCCTGCCTTGCGCTTGGTTACTTAACCGAAAGCGAGTTTGACGCCGCCTTTAAGCCCGAAAAAATGATATAAAAACAGCGCAAGCCGCACGCTATCTCTCCTTAACGGAGGAGGCTCGTATGCGGCTTGCGCTATTTTTTAAAAGCCCCGCGCTTGATAAAGCAAGCGCGGGGCTTTGTTTTTATTTGTTTTCGGCCTTCAGCTTCATCAGCTTGTCATAAAGGGTTGGAATGGTGATTTGGTGGTCACCGCAGAAATGCCAGCCGAAGCCGCCGCGGCTCGTGGGGCGGTTAACGATGTTCTTTCTGGGGCGGTAGTAGTAATTGGGGTCGCTGTAACCAATCTTGCTGCGGTAGTCGCCAAGGTCGATAAGGTCGAAGTTGGCCGTGGTGATGTGGAAGGTCTCGTATCCGAGATTTCTTGCCACGGAAAGCGCCTTCAAGAAGACCTCAGCACCGATAACGGCAGAGCCGAAGTTGAGGAAAACGCCGCCGTCAAGCTTGGCAACGGATGCGCACATTTTCTTGAAATCAATGCCGGAGCAACGGCCGATGGCCGCCATATCGCAGGTGGGGTGCTGGTGGATGATATCCGTGCCAAGAGCAATGTGATAGGTGGCAGGCACGTTATGCACGTAGGCCTGATAAAGAACGCAGTTCTCGCGGTTGGGGAAACGGTCTGGGTTTTCGGCAATGTACTTTCCAAGCGCCTCGCCGTAGCCGAGGTTTTCCTTGGCGCCTGCCTGCAAGGCCTCGTTCATCCAAGCGCCCGTCTGCTCCCACATACCGAAGGAGCCGTCCTCAATGGCGGTGGGAACGTCCTCGCTTGTGCCGCCGAGGTAGGCAAGCTCAAAGTCGTGAATGCTTCCTGCGCCGTTGGAGGAAATGTGGGTGATAACCCCCTCCTTAATC
>JBGVMO010000098.1:0-2624 GCA_045124835.1 Eubacteriales bacterium | reverse complement strand
GTCTCTCCTCCCTTCCATAAAGATGTGTTAAATACTTATAGCGCCGAAACGCAAAGCTTGCCGTCCTTTACCGTAACGGAGGCCTGCGTTGGCCTTTCCTCATAGCGCGAAATAATAATTTGCGCAAGCCTATCCTCAATTTCCGTCTGAATGTAGCGGCGCATATTTCTGGCACCGTACTTTTCGGAATAAGAATTCTCGGCAATCAGGCGGAATGCATTTTCCGTCACCCGAAGCGTAATACCTCTTTCGGAAAGTGCCGCCTTCAATTTTTCCGTCTGGATTTCTGCAATACGAACGAAATCTTCCTTATCTAAATGACGGAAGGTGATAACGCTGTCCACACGGTTTAAAAACTCAGGACGCAAGAAGGAGGAAAGAGCGCGCATCGTTTTTTCCTCAGAAAGCTCCTCTTTTTTGGTAGAAAAGCCGGAAATGGCGGCAGAGGTCTCGGAGCCTGCATTCGTTGTCATAACGATGACAGTATTCTCAAAATTAACCTTTTTACCGTGCGCATCCGTGATCATACCCTCATCTAAAATCTGCAAAAGGATGTTCATTACGTCAGGATGCGCCTTTTCAATCTCGTCAAAAAGAATCACGGAATAGGGCCTGCGACGTACCTTTTCGGTCAGCTGTCCTGCGTCATCAAAGCCAACGTATCCGGGAGGCGCACCGATAATGCGGGAAACGGCGTGCTTTTCCATATATTCTGACATATCCAAGCGGATAAGACTTTCAGGCTGTTGGAAAAGATCATTTGCCAAAGCCTTGACAAGCTCGGTTTTGCCTACACCCGTCGGCCCTGCAAAAATAAAGGATACGGGCGTTGGGGTGTACGAAACCCCGGCTCTTTTGCGCTTGACGGCACGAACGATAGCAGAAACAGCCTTATCCTGCCCCACTATCCGCTGTAAGAGCCTTTCCTCCAAGCCGTCCAAACGGCGAAATTCATCTGCGTCCACCGTGCTTGCGGGAATACCCGTCCAAATTTCAATCACATCGGCAACGTGACAGGTTTCAAGAGTAACGGACTCGCACACAGCGTCCAATCTTTCGAGCGTTTGCTGTTGCTGCAGCTCCTTGGACTTCACGTCTGCCAAGGCGCGATACAGCTCCTCCTTGCCCTCGTCGGTAACACCTTCCTTCTCCAAGGCGGCAGTCAGCTCCTCCTTTTTCTTGGAAAGTGCAAGCATCTCTGCGGCAAGCGCTCTTCTTTCGTTCAGCTCGCGCGAGGAAAGCGACACGTGCGCGGCCGCCTCGTCCAAAAGATCAATCGCCTTGTCGGGCAAGAAACGATCGGTGATATATCGCTCGGAAAGGCGCACGGCGGCGCAAACAGCCTCATCGGGAATCTTAACCCCGTGATACACCTCGTAATATTTTTTAATGCCGCGCAAAATGTCGATGCTCTCGGCAATAGATGGCTCAGTGACAACCACCGGCTGAAAGCGGCGCTCCAAGGCTGAATCCTTTTCGATATATTTTCTGTACTCCTCCATTGTCGTTGCGCCGATAACCTGAATTTCTCCGCGCGACAAAGCAGGCTTCAAAATATTGGCGGCGTTCATTCCGCC
This sequence comes from Eubacteriales bacterium, assembly GCA_045124835.1. Taxonomy (GTDB): domain Bacteria; phylum Bacillota; class Clostridia; order Oscillospirales; family CAG-272; genus UBA1740. The sequence goes on along the minus strand of JBGVMO010000098.1, from coordinate 1,047 downwards.
CTCGGCATCACCCGCGCCGACAATGTTATGCACCTCGTCAATGACAAGAATAACGTTGCCTGCCGCCTTGACGTCGTTCACAAGCCCAAGAACGCGAGATTCAAACTGGCCGCGAAACTGCGTTCCCGCAACCAAGGCGGTCAAATCAACAAGCCAGACCTCTGCCTCCTTCAAGCGATAAGGAACACTGCCGGTGACAATTTTTTGAGCAAGCGCCTCCGCAATGGCCGTTTTACCGACACCGGGCTCACCTATCAGGCAGGGATTGTTCTTTTGCCGACGGCAAAGAATCTGTATGACACGGGCAAGCTCCTTTTCCCTTCCCACGATATTGTCAAGCTCGCCAAGCGCGGCGCGCCGGGTAAGGTTTCGGCAGTAGGTTTCCAAAAACTTATATTTCGGCTTTTCGCCCGCTTCCTTCTTTCCCTTTTTTCCTTCCTTGGAAGGCGAAGGACGCATAGGCGCGCCGCCCATCATTCCCTGCAAAAACGCAGGAAAATTAATGGCAGGGGCGCCGCCGTCCTCGCCGTCCTCCTCACCGCTTAACGCGGGAAAAAGGCCTTCAAGCTCGCCCGTCATAGCGTCCAAGTCCTCTTCGCTGATGCCCATCTTACTCAAAATATCGTTGACAGGTCCAATACCAAGCTCCTTGGCACATTTCAGGCAAAAGCCCTCCTCAACTGTTTTACTGTCGTCTGCTCTGCGCACGAAAACCACGGAAATCCGTTTGTGACAGCGAGAGCACATAGGTAATTTCGTTTCCATTTAAACCTTTCCTTTTCAAGCGCGGCAAAGTGCCGCAAATATCCGCATCAGGCCACAGGCTGTGCCGTGGCAATAAAATTCTGTACGATAAGCTGCAAAATCCAACGGAACGGACTTCCATTATGGAAGAACATCAAAACGGGTGCATTATGGTAATCGTAGCCACCGACAGCGCCCAAAATTGCCACAACGCCCTGAGAAACAACCCAAGCCAAAATCAAGCCGATAACAAGGCCGATAACGCCGCCAAGCACGGTATTCAAGGTGCCACGCACAGGCAAG
>JBGVMO010000097.1:0-9963 GCA_045124835.1 Eubacteriales bacterium | reverse complement strand
TATTGCAAGGTTTGCAGGGGTGTTGTTTCTTCTGCCAAGGTTTATCGTTTTCTTTTTGCTTTTTCGCTTGCTTTTGCATCTTTTTCCGGCTTGAAAACGCCTATAAAACTTCGTTTTTGCAAAAAAATGCGGATTTTCTTGGCAAAATGCAAATAAATGTTTACAAAATTTCGGCAAAACGCGCCATGGGATGAACAAAAAAAAGAGCAAGAGTAAAAGGACAAAGCCTTCTAATCTTGCTCTTTTTTGTTTATCTGCTTGCCTTCGCAAGCAGATGCGCTGCTTCTTATTCAGCAGCGGGGGTCTCTTCCGTCTTGGGCTCTTCTGCAACAGCAGGAGCTTCAACGGCTTCCTCAGCAACGGGAGCGGTCTCCTCTACTACGGGAGCAGGTGCTTCCTCTGCCTTCTTGGTGGTCTTCTTGCGGGTAGAGGGCTTCTTCGCGGGCTTCTTTTCCTCGACGACGGGCTCCTCCTTCTTCTCCTCTGCAAGCTTTACCAAGGCCATCTCAGCGCCGTCTCCGCGACGGGGGCCAAGCTTGTATACGTGGGTATAGCCGCTGGCCAGCTTCACGTAGCCGGGAGCAATTTCGTCAAACAGCTTCTTAGCCACAGCCTCCTTGGTGATATAACCCATAGCGGTGCGGTAAGCAGCAAGACGGGTTTCAGCCTTCGCATTCTTTGCCAAGGTGATCATCTGGTCTGCAATAGCGGCCACTTCCTTGGCGCGCGTATATGTGGTTTCAATCTTTCCGTTCTCGAAAAGATAAGTAACCAAGCCTCTCAGCATAAGCTTTCTATGCGAAGTGGTTCTGCCGAGCTTTCTGTTTCCGGACATATCCTTTTTACCTCCTTGTTAGATTACTCCTCAACTTTCTTCAGGTCGAGACCCAAAGAGTGGAGCTTCTGTATAACTTCTTCAAGCGATTTTCTACCAAGATTTCTGACTTTAATCATATCCTCTTCGGTACGGCTAATCAAATCCTCAACCGTGTCGATGCCTGCGCGCTTCAAGCAGTTGAAGCTACGAACAGACAGGTCAAGCTCCTCAATGGTCATCTCAAGTGCTTTAACCTTCTTGGTTTCCATTCTGTCGATCATGATTTCGGCGTTCTTGGCCTCATCAGACATATCAACAAAGAGGTTGAGATGCTCATTCAGAATCTTGGCGCCCAGCGAAATGGCTTCCTTCGCTGCGATGGTACCGTTCGTCAGAACCTGGAGGGTAAGCTTGTCATAGTCGGTGATGTTACCACCAACGCGGGCAGGCTCAACCTTATATTCTACCTTGTAAACGGGCGTGAAGATGGAATCCGTGAAAATCATGCCGATGGGCGCACCAACGCCGCAGGACTGATCCACGTACTTCTGCTTGTTCTTATCGGAAGACACGTAACCACGGCCGTGGTCAAAGGTGATTTCCATATAAAAATGCTCGCCGTTTCCAACGGTAGCGATGTGCTGAGACGGGTTCAGAATTTCAAGCTCTGCGTCAGGCATAATATCGCCCGCCGTCACATCGCAGGGTCCAACCGCCTCGATAACGACGGTCTTGGGGCTCTGGGTGTGAAGCTTTGCGATGATACCCTTTACGTTCAGAACGATTTCAGGGCAATCCTCTTTAACACCGGGAACGGTGGAAATTTCGTGAAGCACGTCTCTGATGCGGATAGCCGTTGCGGCGTATCCGGGCAAGGAGCTGAGCAAAATGCGGCGCAGAGAGTTACCTAAGGTGATGCCGTAGCCTCTTTCAAGGGGCTCAACCACAAACTCGCCACGGCTGCCGTCTTCGCTCAGGTCAACCGTCGTAATATTGGGTTTCTCTATCTCAATCATTTCTAATCCTCCTATTTAATTTAAAGTTTTGCCCCATACAAGCGGGGAAAAGCGCATAGACGAAGCGACCCCGCAAGGAGCATAGCGCAATAACAAGCACTATGCGGCACCTTGCAACAGTCGACCGCCATATATGCAAGGGCGGGGATTATTTGGAATAGAGTTCGACGATAAGCTGTTCCTCGAAGGGGAAGTCAACATCTGCTCTTTCGGGCATGTTGAGAACCTTGCAGGAGAGGTTAGCCTTATCCACGTCAAGCCACTTGGGAGCAACAACCGTCTGCATAAGCTCTGCAAGATCCTTGATCTTGGCAGAATCGCGGCTGCCTTCCTTAACGGCGATAACGTCACCGGGCTTTACGAGCAAGGAGGGCGTTGCAGCCTTCTTGCCGTTGAGCGTGAAGTGAGCATGGAGAACGAGCTCACGAGCTTCCTTGCGGCTTGCGGCCATACCCATTCTGTAAACAACGTTGTCAAGTCTTCTCTCAAGGAGGATGAGGAGGTTTTCGCCGGTCATGCCTTCCTGAGCCTCAGCCATCTCGTAATACTTGACGAACTGTCTTTCCAGTACACCGTAGTAACGGCGTGCCTTCTGCTTTTCGCGGAGCTGCTTGCCGTATTCTTCTACCTTCTTGCGAGCAGCGCCATGTTGTCCGGGAGCAGTGCTTCTGTGGTCAAACGCGCACTTACCGGAGGTGCAACGCTCACCCTTCAAGAAGAGCTTAGTGCCTTCTCTGCGGCAGAGCTTGCAGCTGGGTCCTGTATATCTTGCCATTTTTTATGACCAAACCTTTCTTTATATTTTTTAGTTGTAAGCGGCCGCTATTATACGCGACGACGCTTAGGAGGACGGCAGCCATTGTGAGGAATGGGAGTAACGTCCTTAATCATCGTGATCTGCAACCCTGCGGTAGCAAGAGCACGAATGGCAGACTCACGTCCGGACCCGGGGCCTCTAACGTAAACCTCTACCGTCTTCAAGCCATGCTCCATAGCAAGCTTTGCAGCATGCTCGGATGCGGTCTGTGCGGCATAGGGAGTGGACTTTCTGGAGCCCTTGAAGCCCATTTCACCTGCGGAAGCCCACGAAATCGTGTTGCCTGCGCCATCGGTGATGGTAACGAGCGTGTTATTGAAAGTAGAACGGATATGTGCCGCGCCACTTTCGATATTTTTGCGTTCACGACGCTTTTTCGTAACAACCTTTCTGTTCGGTGTTGCCATCTGTTCTCACTCCTTACTTCTTCTTGTTCGCGATGGTCTTCTTGGGACCCTTACGCGTTCTTGCATTGGTCTTGGTTCTCTGTCCTCTGACAGGAAGACCCTTACGGTGTCTGATACCGCGGTAGCAGTTAATTTCGGTCAAGCGCTTGATGTTGAGTGCAACCTCACGGCGCAGGTCACCTTCTACGTGGTAAGAGGTTTCGATTTCCTCACGGAGCTTTGCAACCTCTTGTTCAGACAAGTCTTTTGCACGGGTGTCCGGATTGATTCCGGTCTTCTCGAGAATGTCGCGCGCGCTCTTTACGCCAATACCGTAGATGTAGGTCAGGGCGTACTCAATGCGCTTGTTATTCGGAATATCAACGCCAGCTATACGAGCCATTTGGATATTATCCTTTCTTTTAAATTACCGTTTTTACGGCTTGTTTTTGGGCTGAATTAGCCCTGTCTCTGCTTATGCTTGGGATTTTCGCAAATCACCATCACACGGCCTTTTCTCTTGATGATTTTGCACTGTTCGCAAATCTTCTTGACGGAAGGCTTAACTTTCATGGTTGAATACCTTTCCTTTTTCCGTTATTTTTTTCTCCAAGTGATGCGGCCCTTGGTCAAATCGTAGGTCGAAACCTCAACCGTTACCGTATCACCGGGAAGAATTTTGATATAGTTCATACGCAGCTTGCCGGAAATGTGGGCAGTAATGATATACCCGTTCGGCAGCTTTACCTTGAAGGTTGCGTTGGGCAGAGCTTCTACCACAACACCGTCTTCAAATTCTATCAAATCGTCTTTTGCCATTCTAAGACCTTTCCTTTCAAATGGTATGCCTTTCGGCTGATGAAATTGGTTACCTTTGTCGATTCAAGGGCGCTTAGCCGTCGCCAACGTCCGTCAGAATCTCCGCGCCGTTATCGGTAATCGCTACCGTATTTTCATAATGCGCGGACAAGCTGCCGTCAACCGTGACAACCGTCCAATCATCCTTCAAGACCCGAACCATATGCCCTCCGGCATTGACCATTGGCTCAATGGCAATGGTCATTCCCGGATACAGACGCACGCCTCTGCCCGCCGTGCCGAAGTTCGGCACCTCAGGATCCTCGTGCAACGCCTGACCGATTCCGTGGCCCACGTAATTGCGAACCACCGAAAATCCGGCGTCTTTTACGCATTTTTCCACAGCGCTTCCTATGTCACCGATGCGGTTTCCTGCCATTGCGAATTGAACACCGTCGAAGAATGACTGCTTGGTAACAGCCATAAGACGTTTTGCCTCCTCGCTCACGGAGCCGACAGGAAAGGTCCTGGCGCTATCTCCATGGTAGCCGCGGTAGTACGCACCAACATCGATTTTGACAAGGTCTCCGTCCCGGAGGATTTTGTCTTGGGACGGGATGCCGTGAATGACTTCTTCGTTTACACTGATACAGGCACAGCCGGGAAAACCGCCGTAGCCGAGAAATGAGGGCTTCGCGCCGTGCTTCTCGAAGAAAGCGCGAAGTCGCTCATCAAGGTACTTGGTGGATATACCCTCGCGCACAAGGCCGTGGGCATACGCAAGCGCCTCACCGGTAATCTTACCGGCTTCTCTCATCCGTTTCAACTGTTCGGAATTTTTTACAATAACCATACGCTATCAAACACCCAATGCGGTCAGGGTCAGACGAGTGGTGTCAGCCACCGCCTCCTGTCCCTCTACCGTCCTTAAAATACCCTTTTTACCGTAGTATTCCTTCAACGGCTCCGTCGTGGAGTGGTAAATAGCAAGACGACTTTGAACAACCTCGGGCGCATCGTCGCGACGCATGGAAAGCGCAGCACCGCATTTGTCGCAATGCTCGCCGTCAGCGGAGGGCTTATACTTCACGTGGAAGGAGGCCCCGCACTTGTCGCAAACGCGACGGCCGCTCATTCTCTCAACGATAGCCTCGTCGGCCACCTCAAGAGAAAGAACAACGTCAATTTCAACGCCCATTTTATCAAGTGCCTCAGCCTGAGGCACGGTGCGAGGGAATCCATCTAAGATGAATCCGCCGTCGCAATCCTTTTGCATCAGGCGCTCCTTGATGATTCCGATAACAACGTCATCGGGCACCAAGGCACCGGCATCAATAAACTGTTTCGCAGCGGTTCCCATTTCGGTTTCCGCCTTGACTGCTTCCCTGATGATTGCACCCGTAGAAATCGTGGGGATAGAAAGCCGCTCCGCCACAACCTCAGCCTGCGTTCCTTTGCCGGCACCGGGCGCACCCAAAAAGATAATGTTCATACAATACCCTTTCTTCTATCAGTTCAAGAAGCCCTTGTAGTTGCGCATCGAAAGCTGCGCCTCCAGATCCCTTTGCGTTTCCAGCGCAACGCCGACAACGATAAGGAGCGACGTTCCACCGAAGGTAAACTGGCTTGCCATCTGGGAAACCGTCTGGGTGAAGTAAGACGTGCCAACCAAAGAGGAAAGGCCGTTTGCTGCCCAGTAGCTTTCCAAGACGCCGCCTGCCATGGGCCTGATTGCCAAAGGCACCAAAACAATCGGAATGATTGCAATGATGCTCAGGAAGAACGCGCCCATCAGGGTAACCTTGGAGAGAACCTTTCTGATGAAGTCCGCGGTGGGTCTTCCCTGACGAATGCCGGGAATCAAGCCGCCGTTCTTCTTCAGATTGTTCGCAACCTCAACAGGATTGAAGGAAATCTGAATATAGAAGTAAGAGAATGCGATGATGAGAATGAACATCAGAATGGGGTAGAACCAGCCGTTCGGGCTCATAAAGAGGTAAGCACCCTCCCAAAACGTCTTACAATCGGCAAAGTTTGCACGAGAGGTTACGCCGCAAAGCGCCATAATCGTCGCAGGAAGCGAGATGATAGAGGACGCAAAGATAACGGGCATAACGCCGGACATATTGAGCTTGATAGGAAGGTTGGTGCTTTGACCACCGTACATTTTTCTACCCACAACGCGCTTTGCGTACTGTACGGGAATGCGGCGCTCAGAGCCGGTAACGAATACCGAGAACACCGTCATTGCCAGCAAGAACAGAATGAAGAGCACGCCGAACGCAACGGCGATGGTTCCCCAAAGCGCAGGACTCTTGCCGCCAAAGCCCGTGATGGACAAGTCCACCAAGGAAATGATTCTGGCAGGCAGAGCCGAGATAATGTTGGCAAACAGGATGAGAGAAATACCGTTGCCAAAGCCGTTTTCGTTAATCTTTTCGGCCAGCCACATAACGAGTGCGGCACCGGCACAGTAAGAAACGATGATAACGAAAGCGCCAAGAACGCTCTTGCCTTCATCGGCGAGCATTCCGTTGTTCTTCAAAAGAAGGTAGTAGCCGATAGCCGTGATAACCGCCAGAATGACAGTGGCATAACGGGTCAGATTGTTGAGAATCTTTTTACCCTCTTCGCCCTTTTGCGCCAGCCTCTCCAACGCGGGAATGGCAACGCTCAAAAGCTGAATTACGATGGATGCCGTAATGTAAGGCGAGATACCAAGGGCAAACAGCGTTGCCGTGGCCAACGAACCGCCCGAAAGGGTGTTCATATAGTCCAGAATGGTTCCGCTGAACGTGGCCGCAAAGGAAGATGCGTTTACGAAGGGAACGGGAATAACCGTACCTACGCGATACAGAAGAAGAATGAAGAGTGCAAACAAAATCTTCTTTCTGATATCGGGCAGCTTCCACGCGTTTTTGAAGGTCTGAAGCATATTAGATCACCTCAGACTTTCCACCTGCTGCCTCTATCTTTTCTTTTGCAGTGTTCGAAAAGATTTTTGCCTTTACGGTGAGTTTTTTAGTGACTTCGCCTCTGCCCAGGATCTTAACGCCATCGCAGACAGCGTCAATCACGCCTGCACCGAGGAGAGCGGCTTCGTCAACTACTGCGCCGTCTTCAAAAATATTTAATGCTTCTACGTTTACAATAGCATAGCATTTACCGAATTTGTTGTAAAAGCCTCTCTTGGGAAGCTTTCTGTAAAGCGGGATCTGACCACCCTCAAAGCCGGCGCGTACACCGCCGCCGGAACGGGCGTTCTGACCCTTATGACCTCTACCGGCAGTCTTTCCGTTTCCGGAACCTGCACCTCTACCCTTACGGTAAGCCTCCTTAACGGAGCCCTCCGCGGGAGAAAGTTCATGGAGCTTCATGTGTTTTCCTCCTTTTTATTCCGATTAAACGGTTTCAACCTTAACGAGATGAGAAATCACGCGAACCTTGCCCTGCAATACTGCATCGTTGTTGGCAACCTTGCTGTCACCAATCTTGCGAAGTCCGAGAGATTCTGCGGTTGCCTTCTGCTTCTTCTGTGCGCCGATAAGGCTCTTTACGAGTACAACTTTAACCTGTTCCATTTTCGTCGTCCTCCTTAACCCTTAACCTGCTCAACGGGAATGTTGCGGATAGCGGCAACCTCTTCTGCGGTTCTCAGCGCCTTCAAGCCCTCGAACACTGCCTTAGCAACGTTTACGGGGTTGTTGGAGCGCAGGCACTTAGCACGAATGTTCTTAATGCCGGCAAGCTCCAGAATGCTACGGGCCGTGCCGCCTGCGATGATACCGGTACCGGGAGCAGCGGGCTTCAGAAGCACCTTACCTGCGCCGTAAACACCGAGAATCTCGTGGGGAATGGTGGAGCCCTTCAGAGAAACCTCAATCATATTCTTCTTTGCATCCTCAATTCCCTTGCGGATTGCATCGGGAACCTCGGCTGCTTTTCCTAAACCGAAGCCTACATGACCGTTGCCGTCACCGACAACCATCAATGCTGCGAAGCGGGCGATACGGCCACCCTTCACGGTCTTGGAAACACGGTTCAGAACAACAAGCTTTTCCTGAAGCTCAGTGCTTGCTGCATCAAACTTTTTTGCCATGTTTTTACTCCTTCATTAAAATTCAAATTACTTTGAATGTGTACAAACCGAAATCAGAACTTCAGGCCGCCCTTACGCGCGCCCTCTGCCAATTCCGATACACGTCCGTGATAAATATAGCCGCCACGGTCAAACACAACCGCGGTAATGCCCTTTGCCAAAGCTCTTTCAGCGATGATTTCGCCAATCTTCGCTGCGGCCGCCTTGTTGGAGCCGATACCCTCAAAGGTTTTTTCCAGCGTCGAAGCGCTGACAAGAGTCGTTCCTGCCACGTCATCGATGATCTGTGCGCTGATGTGAGCGTTGGAACGGTAAACAGCCAGACGAGGCATTTCTGCAGTGCCGGAGATCTTAGCTCTGACTCTGAGGTGTCTCTTAAGACGCTGCTTGTTGCTATCAATTCTCTTAACCATTGTCTATGCTCCTTTCCGTTATTTACCGGCCTTACCGGCTTTGCGGCGAATATGCTCACCGGCATACTTGATGCCCTTGCCCAGATAGGGTTCGGGAGGTCTCTTCGCGCGAACCTTCGCTGCCATCTCGCCGACCTTCTGCTTGTCGATACCGCTGACAACGATGGTGGTGTTATTGGGGGTGGTGAAGGAGATTCCGTCACCCTCCTCAAAAATAACGGGGTGAGAATAACCAAGGTTCAGAACGAGCTTGGTGCCCTGCTTCTCGGCCTTGTAACCTACACCGTTGATTTCCAAGGTCTTGGCATAGCCTTCGGTTACACCAACAACCATGTTGTTAATCAAGGTACGGGTCAAGCCGTGAGCAGCTCTGTCCTCCTTCTCGTCGGAGGGACGGGAAACCGTCAGAACGCCATCCTTCAGCTCCACGGTCATACGGGGAGAAACGGACAAGGAAAGCTCGCCCTTGGGGCCCTTAACGGTAACCTTGCTGTCTGCAACGGTAATCGTAACACCGGCAGGAACTTGAATGGGGTTTCTTCCAATTCTAGACATATTCTCTACCTCCCGATTACCAAACGAAAGCGAGCACTTCGCCGCCAACGTTTTCTTGTCTTGCTTTTTTGTCGGTCATAATACCCTTGGACGTGGAAACGATGGCAATACCCAAGCCGTTCATCACGCGGGGCATATCCGCACAGTTGGAATAGATACGAAGACCGGGCTTGGACACGCGGCGCAGGCCGTGAATGACCTTCTGCTTGCCCTGAGCATACTTGAGAACGATACGAATGACGTTCTGCTTGCCGGTTTCAACGATAGAATAGGACTTGATAAAGCCCTCAGTGAGAAGAATGTCCGCAATAGCCTTCTTCATATTGGAAGCGGGAACGTCAACCGTCTCGTGCTTCGCGTCATTTGCGTTGCGGATTCTCGTGAGCATATCTGCAATCACGTCTGAAATTTGCATAATTTTTATCCTCCTTGATGCAAGTTCATAATGCTTGCTGCCACGCATTTCGCGCGGCGGCTTACCGGTGGTAAAAGCAACGGAACCATTTCCGTCGGCAGAAGAAGCGAAGGTCGCCGCATTTTGCGCCCTGCTCTTTCCGCCATCACCCCTGCGGTGAGCTTTCCTGCCGATGAGTGAAGAATGTTACCAGCTTGCCTTTCTGACACCGGGAATCTCGCCCTTGTAGGCAAGCTCACGGAAGCAGATACGGCAAATTCCGTACTTACGGAGGTATGCGTGAGGTCTGCCGCAGATCTTGCATCTGTTGTACTCACGGGTGGAGAACTTCTGCTCTTTCTGCTGCTTGAGAATCATAGATGTTTTAGCCATTTTTCCTTACCTCCTCTATCATTTCGCGAACGGAGCGCCGAACAGCGTGAGAAGCTCCTTGGCTTCCTCATCAGCGTTTTCGCCGCAAGCCGTCGTTACAAAAATGATATCCATACCACGAACCTTTTCCACCTTATCGTACTCGATTTCGGGGAAGATCAACTGTTCCTTCAGGCCCAGAGCATAGTTGCCGCGGCCGTCGAAGGCGTTGGGGTTGATACCCTTGAAGTCACGCACGCGGGGGAGAGAGAAGTTAAAGAGTCTGTCAAGGAACT
>JBGVMO010000096.1:0-1822 GCA_045124835.1 Eubacteriales bacterium | reverse complement strand
GTTTGCTTGCGCTTTGCTACGCAAGCGCGGGCGCGGTAGCGAAAGGAACGCGGGGGAGCGCACACGGGCGAGAGGGAAAAAGAAAAGCGGAGAGGGTCAGACCTCTCCGTTTTCGTTTTCGGCGGTGTCGCGCGCCATGGTTTCGTCGATCGCGCGGTTGATAAACGTGTTTACCTTCTCCCCGCGTTGTTCGGCGTGGGCTTTGATAACGTCCTTCTTGCCCTTTGGAATTGTCAAGTTTACTCTGTCATAGTTTTCGGCGATAAAAGCATTGTCGTATGCTACCTTGTCAAACTTCTTTTTTTCTTCTGCCATGTGTTCTACCTCCTTTGCTTTTTATTATAACACAAGCGTTAGACTTTGCGCAATGTGCAAAACTGACAAAAACTTTGTGCAAAGTTTGTGCAACATTACATATTGACTCTTTGCGCAAAGTGTGATACAATGTAGTCACAGGGAAAGCAATCGAGCAAAAACGAGAGCAACCGAAGAAAACCGAAAACAAGGGAACGGCAAGGCGGACGGAGTACCGAGAGGGAAGCAAGAACGCAAGGTCAGAGCGCGACAGGATACGAGTAAGCCCACATGAGCATTGTAACGCCCCGCGCCCCTTCCCAAAGAAAAGGAACACGGCAAGGCGGACGGAGTACCGAGAGGGAAGCAAGAACGCCAGACAAGAGCGCGACAGGATACGAGTAAGTCCACATGAGCATTGTAAAGCCCCGCGCCCCGAGAACCGAAAGAAACGAAAGGAAAGAGAGCCATGAACCAACCCAACGCGCCGCCGAGAGGGCGGAGAAAAAGAAAATGCCCTTCACAAACGCCAGCAAGCCATTGTGAAAGGCGGTGTCACCCAATCGTCAAGAGAGGGAACGAGGCTATTATACCTCTCTCCCCCCGAAAAGTCAAGAGAAAAATCAAAAAATTTTGGAGGAATGAAAAATGAGTGCAAACGAAATGACCAGTAAGGTAAGAGAATACAAGGAACTGAAAGCCATGATGGAGCAGCTTGCGGACGAGATCGCCGCCCTCGAGGACGAGATCAAGGCGGAAATGACCGCGAGAGGGACCGAGCAGATGGACGTGGACGTCTACAAGATCAGATGGGCCACGGTGGAGAGCAAGCGCATTGACACGACCGCGTTCAAGAAGGCAATGCCCGATATCGCCGAGCTGTACACCAAGACCACGGTTTCCCGTCGGTTCTCGATCGCGTGAGGGGGTGGGGATATGAAAATGGTCGTAACACGTGAAGAAGTACGCGAGGCGTTCCTTGTGGACGATCTTGACAAGTTCATTGAGACCTCCATAAAAGACCTCAACGATGAACTCGGTCACAATGAAATGGCACGGATCGTTGAGAGTGTAAAAAAAGCGGTTGGAATATCTGACGGTGCGGTGTGTGTTTCCAAGAATCACCCTATGCGACTTATTAAAGCGGCGTACATCATGGGGCAGATAGAAGCTATAAAGTGTCACGATTTTGCGACACGGTGGGCGTTTGCAGATCTGTTTGAGATCTCCGAGGGAGGTGCGGTCTGATGGAGAAGCTGGAGGACATCATTGAGCACGCGGATTTTTTCGTTTGCCTTGCCAAGACGTTGGTTTGCGAGTTTGAGGAAAATTACATTGACACCAACGACGCAAGACGAAAGCTGGCGTTTGATCTGGAAAACAGGTTTGATTTGGTGAGCTGCACCATCAGCGCCATCCTTTACTTTATCTGCGAGGCAGAACGGTGGTTAGAAGCGTACACCGACCCGACGGGACAGGCTGTGTCCTCGTTCTTTTTGGAAGCAGATACGATAAAACAGATCGTGGA
>JBGVMO010000095.1:0-10880 GCA_045124835.1 Eubacteriales bacterium | reverse complement strand
AGATGCTCAGCATCCTTCGCCGTCATCAGAGAAACGGCAATGCAGTGTGTCAGTTGGGAAAGAAAACCAATCATTTCGTCATGCTCGCGCGGAGAGAGGGTGGAAATAGAGGAAAAGCCCAGAACACGTCCAATGTCCTTGCAGGTCTCTATGGCTCTCTCGGTGTTCTTTTCCGTGGGGGTCACGATATAGTTGGCCTTTTTGAACATCTCGGTGTTGGCGTACGCAATGCCTGAAAGCTCGCGCCCTGCCATCGGGTGCGCGGCAATGTATTCCAAGTCCTCGCGCAAAAGGCTCTGTGCCGTTTCAACAACAGGCCCCTTTACACCAAGCACGTCGGTCAAAAGCGCGCCTCTTTTTAAAAAGTCTTGGTTTTCCTGAAGCCAAGAGAGAAACGCGGAGGGGTAAAGCGCAAAAACGATAAGGTCGTAGCGGCCGATAAAATCACCGTCAAGGTGTGCGCGCCCGTCTGCAATATATCCTTTTTGGAGCGCAAAGGCAACCGCCTTTTCGGATATATCAAGACCGCCGACGGTAAAGCCGGCCTCGCTTAGCCCCTTGGCGTAGCTTCCGCCCAGAAGACCAAGGCCGACAATGAGAATTTTCGTTTGTTTAGTCAGCATCAGATGAAACCTCAATTCCACAATCGCGCAAAACGGTAAAAAATTCCGGAAAGCTCTTGGAAACCGCCTCAGCACCCGTAATTTCACCGCCAAAGGCGGTTAAAAGAACGGCAAGCGCCATCACAACGCGGTGATCGTTGTGACCGCAAAGTGCTTCCGTCGGCGCGTGTAATACGGAGGGGAAAATCGTTACGGCGTTTTCCTCAATTTTGCTTTTTGCACCAAGCTTTGCAAGCTCCCGACACATCGCTTCCGCTCGGTCGCTTTCCTTGATTTTGAGCCTTGCCGTGCCGATAAAGCGCGCACCGCCCATTTTGGCCGCCAAAGCAAAAAGCACGGGGGCAAGGTCAGGGCAGTCGGATAAATCAATCGTAGGATTCTCGCCTAAGAGAGCCTCAAAAAGCGAAAGGCAGACGCGGTCACCTTGGCGGCTTTCCTCGTTGAGTCCGGAAACGGTCACCTCGCCGCCAAGCAGATTGAGCGCCAAAAGAAACGCCGCGTTGGACCAGTCCCCCTCAACCGTTGCCTTGCTGAAGGCAAAGCTCTGCTTGCCGCGAATGAAAAATTCGTTGGTGGCGCGCTCCTCAATCACAATCCCGAAATCGCGCAGGGTGTCAAGGGTAAGGTCTATATAAGAACGGCTTTCAACAGGAGGCAACACGGAAAGGGTGCTATCCTCCTCAAGCAGAGGAAGGGCGTAAAGAAGACCCGTGATAAATTGACTTGAAATGTCACCTCTTACCCGATAATCCCCGGCTGAAAGCTTGCCCGATAGGGTAACGGAGGAGGCCGTTTTCGTAACGGAAATGCCCTTTTCGGCAAAGAGTGCCTCGTAAACCGAGATGCCGCGCGAAAAGAGGCGCGGCGTGCCCGTAAAGGTCGCCCTTTGCATCTTTGCAAGCGCAATCGGGATAAAAAAGCGCAGCGTGCTGCCGCTTTCGCGACAGGGGAAGCTATCGCGCAATTCACCCGTTGGTTCCAAAAAGCGAACGGTGTCGCCCGTGCAAAGAAAGCGCGCGCCGAGACTTTGCGCACAGTCAAGCGTTGCCTTCATATCCTCGCTTTCCGAAACACCCGAAACGGTGCCGCCCGCTTTGGACAGCGAAGCACCGAGTAAATAACGGTGCGCGTAGCTTTTGGAGGGCGGCGCGCAAACGGCGCCCTTTGCCCGTCCCTTCTTGATTCGTACCGTCATATCAGGCTTCCTTGCTATCAATCAGAATATCCATTGCGTGTAAATAGCCGCATAGACCCTCGCCGATAACCGAGGCCTTGGCAACAAGGCCAACGTAGCTCGTCCGGCGGAAGGCTTCGCGCTTTTTCACGTCCGAAATATGCACCTCCACCGTCGGAATACCAACGGCCTTAACGGCGTCCGCAATGGCAATGCTCGTGTGGGTGTAGGCGGCAGGGTTGAAAACAATGCCGTCCACCTTATCAAAATAGGCCTTTTGAATGGCGTCAACCAAATCGCCCTCGTGGTTGGATTGAAAAAAGGAAACCGAAACGCCGCGCATAGTCGCGTGGGCCTCTATCAGAGAAACTAAATCCTGATAGGTCTCCTTGCCGTAAATTTCGGGCTCACGAATGCCTAAAAAATTCAAGTTCGGCCCGTTTAAAATCAAAAGCTTCATACTGTCAGCTCCCGTTTAATTTCTTCGGCAATCGCCATAACGGTGCGGTTGCCGTCAAGGATAACGTCGGCGGCCCCTTGGTAAAGGGGAAGCCGTTTTTCGTAAAGCGCCGCGAGGCTTTCTTTGTCGGAGGAAAGCGGGCGATCGCTCGTGGGCGTCAGCTTATCAAGCGCGCGGTCAAGGAAGAAAAGCCGACCGTTTTGCTTTAAAAGACGCACGTTTTCTGCGCGAAGCACGGCGCCGCCGCCCGTGGCTATCACAACGCCCGAAAGCGCGGAAAGCTCTCGCAGAACGGCCGCCTCTTCGTTTCGGAAGGCATCCTCACCCTTTGCCCGAATGTAATCGGGAACGGGAATGCCGAGCCGTTCTTCAAGCACTTTATCAGCGTCGATGCACTCTCTGCCGAGAAGCCTTGCCGCCGCCTTTCCAACCGTGCTTTTTCCCGAGGAGGGCATACCGATTAAAACGGCGTTTTCCTTTTCGGAAAGCATTGCTTTATAAATTGCGTCAATGCGCGTCTTGGTTGGGTGGCTCCCAAAAAAGTGTCCCGCGGCGTAAACCGCCTGCGCCACCAGCATATAAAGACCGCCCGCGGCCTTGATGCCTCGCGCCTCGGCCGCCTGAACGAGTGCGGTGCGCAGCGGATGGTAAATCGCATCAATAACGCCCTCAAGCTGCGAAAAGGCGGAAATGTCAATGGGAGAAGCGTCGGGCGAGGGGAACATACCGACGGGGGTTGTGTTGATGATAACCTCGGCGTCGCGGTGCAGGCTGAGCGCCTCACCGTAATCAATAACGCCTTCTCGCTTTTCTCTTGAAACGAGAAGGGCCTCCCTTGCTCCCTCAGCCTTGGCAACCGCAAGGGCGGTCGCCGCCGTGCCCCCCGTTCCGAGAATCAAAAGCTTCTTGCCCGAAAGGGAAATCTCTGTCTTTGCAAGCAGAAGCGAAAGTCCGTAAAAATCGGTGTTGTAGCCGTAAAGCCTTCCGTTTTTGTTGACAACCGTGTTGACTGCCCCAATGGCAAGCGCCGCCTCGTCTATTTCGTCAAGATAGGGAATCACGTCCTTTTTGTAGGGAATGGTCACGTTGATGGCGCAAAAGTCTCGCTTTTCCATAAAGGCGCCGAGACTTCCCTTGGGAATTTCCCGAAGAACGTAGTCGTAATCGCCTATTTTTTTGTGGATTTCAGAGGAGTAGCTGTGGGATAAACGCTCTCCTATCAGCCCGTATGTCATAAGGAAAGTCCTTCCTTCAAAGCATCGGTGCCGTAGCGCGTGGCAATCAGGTCGCAAAGCACCAAGGCCGTTACGCTGTCAATCACAGGGCAAACGCGGCGGATAATGGCGGGGTCGTGCCGTCCCTTGACGGAAAGCGATGTTTCCTCCATGGCAAGAAAATCAACCGTTCTTTGCGTTTTGGAAATGGAGGGTGTGGGCTTGACAGCACAGCAGAAGCGCAAAGGCATACCGTTTGTAATGCCGCCGTTGATGCCGCCGCTTTTGTTCGTTTGGGTTATAACGCGCCCATCCTTCAGGGCAAAGGCGTCATTCGCCTCGCTTCCGCGCAAGGTGGCAAGTCCAAAGCCGTCTCCGAAGGAAACGCCCTTAATGCCGCCGATACTGAACAAGGCGTGCGAAAGCAGCCCCTCAACACTGTCAAACCAAGGCTCGCCAAGCCCTGCGGGCAAGCCGCAAACGGCCGTCTCGGTAACGCCGCCAACGCTGTCGCCCTCCGCTTGCGCCGCTAAAATCTCTGCGCAAATGCCGTTTTCGCTCTCGGTGCAAAGAACGGGAAAATCCTTTTCATTCAAAAGCGCAAGGTCAGCGGACAAATCCGAAAAAGCGCGGTCGCTCTTGTCGCCGCAGGATAAAATATGCGTGCCGAGCGTGATGCCAAGCCCTTCAAGTGCGGGAAGCAAAATGCCGCCAATGGCAACCAAGGCCGCCGTGACTCTGCCGGAAAAATGACCGCCGCCGCGATAGTCCTCAAAGCCGTGATATTTGCTGTATGCGGCAAAATCTGCGTGAGAGGGGCGCGCGCATCCGTAAGCATAGTCGCCGCTTTTGGTGTTTTCGTTTGGAATTAAAATGCAAAGCGGCGTTCCTGTCGTTTTGCCGTTAAAGACACCGCTGACAATCTGAAAATTGTCCTTTTCAACGCGCGGCGTTCCTGTTTTTCCGTTCGGGCGTCTCTTGGCAAGCAAGCGCGCAATGGCCGCCTCGTCCACGGGAATGCCGGGGGCAATGCCATCTAAAACCGCGCCAACGTGCGAGCCGTGGCTTTCACCGAAAAGTGTAAGCAAAAGGGAATTTCCAAACGTATTTTTCATATCAGTCTCCAATCCGCCGCAACGGTGCGGCGTAAATAGTTGCTTATTGCAGTCCGAGAAGCACCTCGGGAGAAAGCGTCTTGAAAACGAAGCTGCCAAGCTCCTCGGCGTAAACGGTCACAATGCCGTTTTCCTTCATTTTCTTGTCACGGAGAAGGAAGGGAAGAAGCGCATAAGGCGAGGCCTCGGCCTTTGTGGGAAGCCCGTATCTTTCAAGCAAAGGAACGAGCCGCGCAAGCACGGCAGGGGAGGCGGCGTAGGTCATACCGATGGAAACGCATTCTCCGTGAAGAAGTGCGCCGCCCGCGAGGGCTTCAATGGCGTGCCCGACCGTATGCCCGAAGTTGAGCGCGCGGCGAAGCCCCGCCTCCTTGAAATCCTCCTCGACAACGCGCTTTTTGATGCGAAGGGATTGCTCGATAATATAGGGAAGCGCCGCCTCTAAATCCTCGGCCTTCTCAATATAGGTGAAAAGCGCCTCGTTGAAGGTCGCCGCCATTTTGATGGCCTCTGCAAGCCCCGCGTGAAGCTGACGCTTGTCAAGCGTTTTCAAGGTGTCGGGGTCAATCAGAACGCGCTTGGGCTTGTAAAAAGCACCAACAACGTTCTTTACGCCCTCAAAATCAATGGCCGTCTTGCCGCCAATGGAGGAGTCCACCTGCGAAAGCAGGGTGGTCGGCAGGTTGTAAAAATCAATGCCGCGCATATAAGCAGAGGCCGCAAAGCCCGCCAGATCGCCTACAACTCCGCCGCCAAGCGCCAGAACGCAGTCGTCACGCGTGAAGGCCGCCTTCACCATTTCGCGCAGAAGAAGCGCAAAATTGTCAAGGCTTTTGCTTGCCTCGCCCTTTGGGAGCGTCACGGGAAAGACCTCGCGGCATTGCCCTGCAACCGTCTCTACGTAGGTGCGCGGAACGCCGTCGTCCGTCACAAGCAGAACCTTGCGGTTTAAGTCGAGAAGCTTGCCTGCGCTTGAAAGAGCGCCTCCCTCAAGCACAATATCGTATTCGCCCGAAACGGATAAAATCATATCCTTTTCCTACCTTTATTTGATGGTTTCGACATAGTAGCTGCCAACCAGCTTGAGCTTGGCGCAAATGGCGGAAAGCTCGCGCAGCATATCCTGCCCGTCCTCTGCGTGAATATTGCCCTCTGCCTCAATGTAGAAGTAGTAGCTCCATTCAAGATCCTTCATAGGACGGCTGCGCAGGTTGCGCATGTTGAAGCCGTGTGCGCCGAGAATGTTGAGCGCGCTGGCCAAGGAGCCTGCCTTGTTTTGTACCGTGAAAACCAGAATGAAATTCTCGCTGTCCTTTTTGTCGGTAACGGCGGGCACGTTTCTTTCCTTTGAGAAGGAGGCAAAGCGGGTCACGTTTGCCTTGCTGTCGTTAATTGCGCGGTCAAGCACCTGCAAGGAGAAAATCTCTGCCGTCTCCTCGGAGGCAATGGCGGCAATGGTCGGATCATTTGCGTTCTTGACGTATTCGGCGGCCAAGGCCGTGTTAGAGAAGGCCTCTGCGTGAAGCCCGTTTGCGCGGATATAATCGGCACATTGCTCCAAGGCTTGCGGATGGCTCCAAACCGTCTTAATCGTCTCCTTCGTCGCGCCCTCGCAGGCAATCAGACTGTGCGTGATTGGCAGGTCGATAACCTGATTGATGTGCAAATCTCCTTGGAAAATTAAATCCATCACCGTGCCAACCTCGCCCGCATAGCTGTTTTCAAGGGGCAAAACGGCACAGTCGTAGGTGCCCTTCTCGACGGCGGCATAGGCCTCGGCAAAATCCGAGAAGGAGGAAAGCTCCGCCCCGGGAAAAAGCTTTCTCGCGGCAATGTGCGCGTAGGCGCCCTGCGTTCCCGAATAAGAAACGCGCATGCCCGTCAGAAGCTTTTCCTGATAATCGCAGGAAAGGTCGATAACGCCGCGCAGAAAGCGCGCGTAGTACGGCTCAATAGCCGAGGAGGAAATGTACGTGCAGTTCTTTTCAATCAGCGCTTTTTCTCTGGCCTCGTCCTTAACGGAAAGACCGTTCGCCCTCTTGTGCGCCGCGATTTTCTCGGCCGCCAGCATACGCCGCTCAAAAAGTGCCGCCATCTCCTTATCTATTTCATTGATGTCCTGTCTTGCCTTTTCTAAATCGTTCATGGTGCTTTCCTTTCCTTGCCCTTTGGCAAAATCATAATAAACAAAGTAAAAAAGGAGCCCTTCCGCGTGGGAAGAGCTCCTTGCCTGCGATAAAAAATTACCGCGCGAAAGAAACACGTCCTTTGCGGAAAGTGTTGTTCACAAAATAATAAAAGTAATAAAAAAAGCAGTACGAAAAAAAGCGTACTGCAAAACGGCAAAAAGAAGCCTTGGTATTCGTCAAGGCGGAAAGGGTATGACAGGGCATAGCAACAGCGGTGCGGCAAGACATATGGCATTTCCTCCTTGATTTTTGAATCATTATACACCCTTAAATACCGTTTGTCAAGGGGCTTTTGTATTTTTTTGCAGCGAAAAATAAAAAAAGATTGACTTTTGTAAGCCCGATGGTTTATAATAATAGCGTTAAAATAAACTTAATATAAAAGGTGGAGGCTTTGCTATGAAAAACGAAATCATTTTTAAAAATTCGTCAAACTGGTTTAATAGATATGCCGAGGTAGAAGGAAGTGAAATCATTATCTCCGCTTGCTTTGATGATCCGTTAAGCTGGCCCTATACCTTAAAGAGATATTCGGTTGAGGATTACAGCGAAAGAACCGAGGAGGCAAATATCAAGCTTCCAAAGGAGCTTTACCTCAAAATCAAGGCCATCATCGCCTCGCATACGGAGCTTGTCTCCTGTAAGGAGCACGTTGAAAACGCCGTTAGCGACGGGCAGGACGATGCGTATTACTTCGCCTGCGATAGCTTCTCAAAGGAAATTTTCGGTGCTTCTATTTATTCCGTCGGTAGCTTTGAGGAGGAGGACTATCCCAAAATCCCCAGAACCACCAACTATCACGTATACAGAACCGTAAAGGATATCGAAGAAGCCCTCTCCTCTGCGGGCGTTTCTATGTGGGGCTAAAGCCCTTTTCGCCGCCAAGGAAGGTGCGTGCTTTCCTTAGCGGCTTTTTCCTATTTCAAAAAACGGAGCAGCTATGATGACGATAGAAGAAAAAATCCGCATCATCGAGGAAACGGAGTCCTTTGCCGATGTGCCGAGTGAGGTGCTTCCCACCTCCTATAAGGAAAGCTATTATTTCATTTCCTACTCGCATAAGGATTATAAAATGGTGCTTTCTGATATTCTGTGGTTGGAGGCACTTGGCGTCAACGTTTGGTATGACAAAGAAATGCATATCGGTGAAAACTGGCGCGAAATTGCCCAGCTTTATATCTCCAAGTTTCAGTGTGCGGGCGTTATCTTTTACTTAACCGAAAATTCCATCTCCTCTCCCGCCTGCAACCAAGAGGTTGAGTACGTCTTGACGCACGATAAAAACTTCCTCTCTATCAATAAGGCGCTAAGCGGTCGGCCCGTTGAAAGCGGCGAAGCGATGCTAAGGGCAATGAAGGAGAGGGGGCTTCCCGTGTCGGATGCGTTGCTTGCGAGCTTTCATAAAGCCTTTGGAAATGAGATTCTGTATTTAGACGCCGAGGCAAGCATAGAAAAGAAGGCAGAGCAGATTCTTTCCATTCCGCGCGAGGATTTACTGCAAATTGAGAAAAAAGGCGGCACCTATCTGAACGATTACCGCAGTATAGCGGTTGCCACCGCCTGCAAGGATAATACCGTTATTTCTCTTGACCTTTCTAAAATTTACAGCGCGTACAGCAATGGAGAAGCGCTGAATGCGCCCATTGAGGCGCTTGGCGATTGTCTTTTTACCAACGCCGTTAAGCTGCAAAGCGTCAAGGTGTCGGATAAGCTTCTTGAAATCGGAGAAAGCGCCTTCCGAAACTGCATCTCGCTGACGGATATTGACCTTTCGCATACCCATGGCCTTTCCATCGGGAAAAGCGCCTTTAAAAACTGTAAGGCCCTGAAGGATATAGACCTTTCGGGCGTTGCGAAAATCGAAGAGGAGGCCTTCTGCGGCTGCTCCTCTCTTGATAAGCTGACCATCGGCGGCAGTATCGGCTTTTCCGCCTTTATGGGAACGCCGCTTACCGAGGTGACCTTGACTGCCGAAAGGCTTGAAATCGCGCATCTGGCCTTTGCCCATTGCCAAAACTTAAAGCGCGTTTCGCTTCGCGGCGGCTTTGAAGGAGGCAATCTTGGCAGAATGGCCTTTGAGGATTGCACCGCCTTGGAGGAGATTGATGACCTTGTGGCACCAAGGCATCTTTCCATAGAAAGAAAGGACGGCGTCTATTTTGGATCAAGCGCGTTTTCCGGGTGCAAGGCCCTAAAGAAAATTCGTCTTTCGGGCATCTGGAATATCAGCGCCGCCTCGTATGCCTTCTGCCGTTGCAGCTCTATGCAGTCGATAGAGCTGGATATAGACGAGAAATTTCTTGTGGCTATCCCCGATAAATTCGTTTCCGATTGCACGCGCCTTGTGCGCGTTTCGGGGCTTGAAAAGGTCAAGGAAATCGGTGACTCTGCCTTTGAAAAATGTGAAAGCTTCAAAACGGCAGACCTTTCAAGCGTTGAAATTCTCAAGGACGCCGCATTTTGCGGATCGGGTCTTGAAAGGGTATACCTGCCGCGCGTCAAGACGGTTGGAAAATCCGCCTTTGCCACCTGCAAGAGTCTGGAAAGCATCCATATCGGCCGCGAGTGCCGCGAGCTTGGCGACTTTGCCTTTTTGAATTGCCCGTGCTTAAAGACCCTGAAGATTATGTCCGAAAATCTCGTGCTGGGTGAACGAGGCTCTCTCTTCGACTACACCGAGCATATTGAAACCGTCTATCTGCGAAGTGAGACACTTTTGGGGTACATAATAGACAACGGTGCGCTGAAAAGCGTGACAACCTTTTATCTTGGCGAAAACCTTGCCGATTATGTGCGCCATCACTATTTCTTTGCGTACAAAGAGACGGAAAGCGATGAAAACGGCTTTATCAAGCTCGTGCATCGCTACAAGGAGCCCACCGTTGAGGAGGTCTTTGAGGAGGAGCTGGATTTGAGCGCCGCCGAATTGAACGAGCCTGACCCGTATAGAGAAAAAATCAGCCTCGGCTTCCCGCCCGAGATTCTGATTGGCGGCGAAGCGCTTATCAAGCATAGCCGTCTCAAAAAAGCTTATCCCTATTTCGTTGAAGCGATAAAAAAGGACGAAGACGGCGCGCTTTCCTCCTTGACCGTCTCGGTGCATAGCGGCAAAAGCTTCCTGCTTGACGCCTCCTTGATAGAGAGCATAGAGGACGTGCTTTCGCCTGCCGTTTCGGATTTTCGGATTGACGCCCAATATTATTTGAAAATCGTGGGAAGAGAATGCTGTATCGGCAGTAACGGGGAATATCACTATGCCACCGTCACCTCCGCCACCGTTGAAGAGGCCGCAAACGGCGCGCCTCTTTGTGACGAAAATGGAAAATGCGCCCTCGTTACCCTCGCTTACGAGGAGGACGGCGCGATTAAAGCCGTCGCCGGCGAAGACGTTGCACTCATCGTTATCTATAACCAAGACCACGAGCCCGAAATGATTTATCAGAAATAATTGAAAAAACCGAGCGAGAGAAAATATACAAAGTCGCTTATGCGCCTTTGGCGAGATACAACGCTGCGCGTTGGCGATATACAAAGGAACTTGCACCTTAGAAAAAAGTCTCGTTCCGAAGAACGAGACTTTTGATAGGTGTTAGATTTTCTCCTTCAGGGTCTTGCAGCTTGCAATGAGCAGGCGTCGTATCCTTCCGCAAAGATTGCGATGCCTTTTAAAGGTTTCTTCGTCAATTACTCCGGTGTTAAAGAGAAGCTGTAACCAACCCTCTGTTTCACTGCATTCCTTGACGGAAATTTCAAATTTAGAAAGCATATCAGCAACGCTTTGGCCGTATCTTGCCTCGCGAATGTTTGCGTGTACGCTTGTGGCGCTTTTTCTGAGCTGAAACGCTGTGTTGGAGGGCATTCTCGTGCTCTTGCACAAAAACTCAATTTCAGTAGCCAGTTGTTCGGAATAGTCAAGCAAATAACTTTTAGCCATTTCGTTGCTCCTGTAAACATATAAGCCCGCTGCGCGTTGGCGATATACAAGGCCTTTGGCCTTGACGATATACAAAGCCGCTTACGCGCCTTTGGCGAGATACAACGCTGCGCGTTGGCGATATACAAGGCCTTTGGCCTTGACGATATACAAAGCCGCTTACGCGCCTTT
>JBGVMO010000094.1:0-10003 GCA_045124835.1 Eubacteriales bacterium | reverse complement strand
TCGCTATTTTTTGTCCAAAACTGCTTCGCACCCTACGGCGAATAGATTTTTGATGGATTTTGTTGTGATTTGTCGCCGTAAAGTACTACTTTACAAGGCAAAGCGCGACGAAAGACGCGAAAATCTATCGTCGTAGGGCTTTTGCGTTCGATTCCCTTACGGCTATCGAAGCACTATCCTTTTCGGTTATCTATTTATGCTCTTTTTCGTTTCGGGCGAAGCGGCGGCTCAATAATTCCCTTTGCCTCCTCGGGAATCCAAACGCCGAAAAGATAAATCACGGCGTTCAAAACCGCCTCCAAGACCCAAGAGGCCGCCCATGAGATATAAAAGCCGTTCATGCCCATCGTTGCCGTCAGAACGAGGCCGAGCAAAAGGCGGGTTGCGGAGGCAAAGCCCGTTGAGAGCAAAAGCAGACCCATCCGCTTACAGCCGCGGTACAGGTGATGGAAGAGATTGTCAACGCAATGAAAGACGGTAAAGGGGAGGCACAGCTGCACGAAGAAAAGACTGTAAGCGAGGCTCTCACCAACCTCCTTGGAAAAAAGGCCCACTATCTGCTGAGGGAAAATCAGACAAACCGCCAGAATAGGCAAAAGGAACAGCTCCGATTGCAAAAGCCCGGCGCCGACGCCCTTTTTGATGCTGCCGTATTTCTTGGCGCCGACGCATTGCGCCGAATAGCTGCCGACAGCGCGCGAGGAGTTATAGAACATCGCGCTGTTAAACTCAAAGATGCGGTGTGTCACGTTGTACGAGGCGGTGGCCGCAGGCCCGATGCCGTTCACCATCGGCGAAAGCAAAAGGTTGGCCAGATACATCACGCCCTGCTGAAAGGAGGTGGGCAGAGAAAAGCCGAGAATGACCTTTCCCTCGGCAAGCGAAAGAACGGTTTTCTCCTTCACGGGCATCTTGCGGAAGGCGCGGATGAAATAGAAAATATAACAGAAATAGGTCACCCCTGAGGCAAAAACGGTCGCAAGGCCGATGCCGAAGATGCCCATATGCAGAACCACAACCGAAAAGATGTTGCCGACAACGTTGAGAACGCCCGACACAACCGACAAAACGAAGGGCACAGTCGAAGCGCCCATTGCGGTTGCCGCGTGCATAAAGCAGCTGTTCAGCACAACGAGGCAGAAGCCGCCCATATAAACCGCAAAATAGCGGAAGGCCTCCTCCCAGATAGCCTCGTCTACACGCAAAAGCTGGAAAATGGGCTTGTGGAAGAGAACGGAGAGCCAGCCGATAGCAAAGGAAACGGCGGTGATAAGCAGAATCTGCGTCCAGAAATTATTTTTGATGCGCCCGTATTCCTTGGCGCCAAAAAGCCTGCCGATATACACGCCGACGCCCGAGCCGTATCCCCAGATGAGCGAGGAAATGAAGGTGATGTAGCAGGAGGTCGCGCCCGTGGCCGCAAGCCCCGCCTCACCCAGATACTGCCCTGCGATGATGGTATCCACCACGGCGTACATTTGGGTAAGCACCCCGGAGAAAACCAAGGGCAAGGCAAAGAAGAAAAAGGTTTTGTATATGTTTCCCCTTGTTAAATCCTTCATGGCGTCCTTTCCTTCGGAAGCCGCACTTGCCGATGCATCGCCCTGTCGGGCGGCGGCAATCCGCTTCCGTCTTGACAAAATTTTTCTTTTCGTGTATCATTATATCAATTTCTCAAAAAAATGCAAGTATGTTACAGTTTTTTCCAATTTATCAACTTTTCTCAAAAAGAGAAAGAGAGGGCTTATGTACCAGAAGGAGCGCTTGGAGCGCATTTTAGACTTTTTGAACCGAAACGGCTTTGCCACCGTCAAGGAGCTGACGGAGCTTTTGCATTACAGCACCGCCACGGTCAATCGGGATTTGAACGCCTTGGAGCAGATGAAAAAAATCAAGCGCAGCTACGGGGGCGCTGAGCCCGTCAAGGACAAATCCGTGCCGCTTCCCTTCCGCTATGAGAAGATGAAGGCGGCGAAGAAGCGCATCGGCAAGGCCGCCGCCGCGCTGATTGAGGACGGAGACACCGTCTTTATCGACAACAGCACCACCGCCCAGTATATCGGCAGGTACATCACCGAAAAGAAAAATCTCACCGTCATCACCAACAATATCATGCTCGCCTCCTTTCTTGCCGAGGCAGGCATCACCGTGAAGGTTTTGGGCGGCACCATCGTGGAGGTGCCAAGCATGATTGCGGGGCCCGAAACGGCCGAGCAGGCCCTTCGCTACCGCACGGACAAGGCTTTTTTTGCCACCTCCGGCATTTCGGAGGACGGGGTTATTCAAGCCGCCACGGATACATACATTCTTTTGGAAAAGGCGGTTATCTCCCGCACAGACAAGGCCTTCTATCTGGTGGACAGCGACAAGGTGGGAAGAAAAGAGGCTCTTCTGCCCCACACCCTTGCGGACGTTGCAGGGGTCATCAGCGACTACCCCTTCTCCGAGGCGTGCAAAGGAAAATACCCCAAGACCCGATTTATCACCGTATAAGCCCGTTCGGCCCCCCCTCTTTCGCCCTTTTCGCACCGCGCAAAATCGGGGGTTGAAAAAATCAAAAAAATCGTGTATAATAGTAAAACAATGCTGAATTTCCTTGAAAATGCGCGAAATTACGCAAAAGCGGCCGTTGTCAAGACAGCTTGAAGAGACGAAAAAGGAGCAGAATATGAGAGCAGACGGAAAGCGCGTGCGCGGGGCAAGCCCGATGTATACGGTGGCCTCTTACTTTATGGCCAAGCGATACGATGCACAAAATATGATAGAGGTGGACATTCCTATCGACCCTATCGGCGATTACATTCGGGAAAAGCGCAAGGAGGGCAAGACCGTTACCCATCTTGGCGTTCTCATTTCGGCGTATCTGCGTCTTTGCGCGGAATATCCGCTTTTGAATCGCTTTATCGTAAACAAGCGCTGCTATGCCCGCAAGGAATTTACGGTTGGCATGGTGGTTCTGAAGCCCGGCGAGATAGACGGCACGATGAACAAGATTCACTTGGAATTAGAGGATGACGTTTTCACGGTGCAGGAAAAGCTTGACAGCTATATTGAGCAAAACCGTGCCGCAGGCGACACCAACGCCACCGACGCCATTATTTCCAAGCTGCTCGGCATTCCCGGCATCTTATCCGTTGGCGTTGGCATTTTAAAGCTGATGGACCACGTGGGCATTCTGCCCAAGGCGATTATCGACGCCTCCCCCTTCCATACCAGCTTTGTGGTTTCCAATCTTGCCAGCATCAAAACCAACCATATTTATCATCATTGCTACCAGTTTGGTACGACGAGCGTGATTATGACCGTCGGCGTTCCCAAGGAGGTGCCCAAGCGGCACGGCTCGAATATCACCTTTGAACGCTGTATGCCCCTTGGCATCGTGATGGACGAGCGCATTTGCTCGGGCAGCTATTTCGCGCTTGCCAGCCTGCGCTTAAAGGAATACCTGAAAAATCCTCATTTGCTTGAGGGCGCGCCCACCTTCCCCGTTGTGCGTGAATGGGCAAAGCCCGGTGAATACGAGGCCCTCTATGCCAAGCGTCTTTACAAGGAGGCCAAGCGCCGCATTGCCAAGTCCGAGATGGACAAGGCGGCAAAAAAGCAAGCGCTTGCCGCCGCGAAGGCCGAAAGAGCCGCCGCACTTCAAAAGGCAAAGGCTATTAAAAAAGAGGCTAAAAAAGCCAAAAAGTAAACATTTCTTTGCAAGCGAAAGGCGCAAAAACGCCCTTCGTTTCTCAAAAACCAAAGGCGCCGCGTCTCTGCGTTTAATAGGGGCGCGGCGCTTTTTGTTTTTCCTTTCCGAATCGAAGATTTCCTTTGCGCTTGCCTCGGAGCGCTCGTTCGCAGGGCGCCTCTTTGTCCATCTCAAGAGCGCAGCAGGCGCGCAAGAGTGTACTGCTCGCCCCGCCTTTACCGCAAAAGCCTTGTCTCTTGGCGCTTCCGACGGAGAAAAGGCGCGCGCTTTTTTCCCGCCGCAAAGGAAACTTTGGGCTTTTTTGTGGTTGACAAAACCAAGCTTTTATGCTATATTGAAGGTACCACAAAACCTATACAGGAGGTATTTTATGATGAAAAAATCCATTCGACTGTTTGCACTTGTGATGGCCCTCGTGCTTTGCACGCTGGCTCTCGTTTCCTGCTCCACCTTCGGCTCTATCAAGAACAATTTTGCCAAAAACGGATATGAGCTTATGGGTGAGTCCAAGCAGGCCTCCTTTACCTACGAGGAATACGAAATCAATTACACCGTGCATACCTTCCAGTTCAAGCCTGAGGACGACGGCAGCGCACTTGGCGGCATCCTCGGCGGCATCGCGCAGGGCCTTTCCACCGCTATTGTCTGGGAATTCGGCTCCAACGCCGATTTGCAGAAGGCGCTTGCAGGCAACGAGAATGTAAAGGCGCTCTTGAAGGACGCTGACCAGTCGAGACTTGTCAACGGCAACTGCATTCTGATGACCATCAACCCCGATGCCATCAAGATTTTCAACGGCGAATCCCTCGAAAAGTAATGTTCGCTTTTCAAAAAAACGCATAAAAACGTTTGGCGCACCTGCCTTATTGCAGGTGCGCCATTTCTTTTTGTCTTTTGTCGCGCGCATCAAGGAAGCGGAACGCCATCCTTATCGCAAAGCACAATGGAGGAAATAACCACGTCAACGGCGGGCATATTCTTCATCAGGATGCCCTGCCAATACTTCGTCATCGTGGGCGTGGTGGCAATCGCGTCAAGCACGTCGTAGCCCGAAAGGAGCTTGCCGAAGGCGGCGTAGTCTCCGTTCAAGGTGGGGGAATCCTTGTGACAGATAAAGAACTGAGAGGAGGCGCTGTTGGCGTAACCAGAGCGCGCCATAGACAGCACGCCGCGGGTGTGCAGAAGATCGTTTTTTACGCCGTTGGAGGCGAACTCTCCCTTAATCGTGGAGGCATAGGTCTTGCCGATACCGCCCTGAATCATAAAGTTCTTGATAACGCGATGGAAAATCACGTCGGTGTAGTAGCCCTCCTTGACGAGCTTGACGAAGTTGTCAACGGTGATGGGTGCAACGTCGGGATACAGCTCAGCCACCATCACGCCGTAATCCTTCACGTCAATGCGAACGTAAATGGGGTCGCTGCTGCCGCAGGAGGAGAAGGTGGAAACGAGAAGTGCTGAAAGGAGAAGAAGGAGCAAAAGAGAAACGATGCGTTTTTTCATTGTAAAAGCGCCCTTTTCCGAGGGCTTCCTTTCTTTACGTTAGAAAATATATCCCTCGTAGTATACCATTTTATCCTACGCTTGTCAACAGAAACTTCTCTTACCGCCGTATAGGCCAAGGGCCCTCTCCAAAATGCAGGCATTCGGGCCGAAAAAGTCGGCAATGTTTTCCGCCTTTTCCGAAATTTCGTCGATTTTTTGCCAAAAGCGACAGCATTCGCCAAGCCCTTCCAAAAGCGGAAAAGATTGTGCGTTGCCATTCCTTGCCTACTATGGTACAATAAGCCCGTTCCCTGAGCCGCGCCTCTTTGTCGGGGCAGGGAGCAATACGAAAGAAAGGAGCTTTTTATGAAGAAGCTACTCAAAAGAGGAGGATTTCTCTTTTTCGCACTCTTACTCTCGGTATCCGTTTTCGCCTTACCGAGTGCCGCCAAAGCCAAAATTCCGCTGAAAACGGAAGCGGTCGGGAATCTTGCGGTATCTGCCCATCCCTCCGTTCCCGTTTATCACGGTCAGGCTCGCCTTTCGGTTGATGCAAGGCTGATTTCCTCCACCACCTACGTACCCTTACGCGCCTTTTACGAGGCACTCCTTCCCGACGCTTTGGTTACATACGACGCCAAAACGAAAACAGCACACGTGGAAGGAAAAGGACTTTCCGTTTCCGCCTCGGTGGGCTCCTCGGTCCTGTACGCCAACGGCAGATGCTTTTATTCCGCTTCGCCCATCGTGATTCTTGACGACGGGCGTCTGTACGTGCCCATTCGCTCGCTGACCGAAACGCTCTCGCTTCAAACGGTCTGGAACGAAAAAAGCCGCAGCGTTTCCCTCTCGGGTACACCCAAGGTCTTGAAGAGTGCCAACGCCGTTTATAACGCAGAGGACCTTTATTGGCTTTCCCGCATCATCAGCGCCGAAAGCCGCGGAGAGCCTTTGCTTGGGCAGATTGCGGTCGGCAACGTGGTTCTCAATCGCGTTGCCTCCTCCCAATACCCCTCCACCGTCAAGGGCGTTGTTTTTGACAAAAAGCACGGGGTGCAGTTCTCGCCCGTTTCGGACGGCTCTGTTTACCAAAACCCCACCGCCACCGCCGTCACGGCGGCCAAAATCTGCCTTGAGGGCTACACCGTTTCCGAAAGAATACTCTTCTTCTTCGCGCCCAAGGTGGTCTCATCCTCTTGGATTTCCAAGAACCGCCCCTACGCCTTCACCATTGCCAACCACAGATTTTATAATTAAGACCTGACCGCCGCCCCCGCGCTCTGCGCGGGGGCTTTTTGCTTCTTTACCGTTTCTTCCCGAAAAAAAGGCTTGATTTCAAGAAAAAAATGGTGTATACTGTCCTTGAAGGAGCAGCCCTTCTCATAGAAGCCTGCTCAAAAGAAAACGATTTGCTAAAAGGAGAATATAAAAATGGTTTATCACTTGAACGTTGCGGGCATTGAACGCGATTTGCCCCTTTGCCCCATTGCAGAGAATTTGTATATCGGTGCCTTCGTTTTGTTTGGCGACGTGGAGCTGACCGTAAAATGTGCCGAGGCGCTTGGTGCCATCGCACCTGACCACGACGTGATGATCACGGCCGAATCCAAGGGCATTCCCCTCATTCACGAGATGGCGCGCCAGAAAGGCGAAAACCGCTATATCCTTGCCAGAAAGGCGCCCAAGCTTTATATGAAGGACGTTCTCAAATGCGAGGTGCAATCCATCACCACCGAGGCCTCTCAGTGTCTGTATCTTGACGGCGCGGACGTTGCATTTATGAAGGGAAAGCGCGTTTTGATTGTGGATGACGTCATTTCCACGGGCCAATCCCTGCACGCCTTAGAGGAGCTTGTCAAGCAGGCGGGCGGCGAAATCGTCGGCCGTATGGCCATTCTGGCCGAGGGAGACGCCATTGGCCGCCAAGACATCACCTATCTTGCGCCCCTGCCCCTCTTTAACAAGGAAGGAAAGCCCCTTTAATTCCCCATACTGAAAAACGGAGTTTTACCAATGAAAAAACGTTTTTTTCGCGCTTTAAGCCTCTTACTGCTTTTGGTGCTGACCCTCTCGCTCTTTACCGCCTGCTCACTTGACGGCCTTTTCTCCTTCATTGAAAACGTCAACAGCTCCTTTGGCGGCGAGGGAGGAGGCGGAGGTGGCGACAAGGGCCCTCTGACGCCTCCCGTTTTAGAGGGAAGCGACCTATACAACCGCGCCTATTACGCGGCCCTGACAGATGAGGAAAAGCTGCTTTACGTCACCCTTTACGAAGGTCTTTCCGCATTAAAGGAAACGGTTGAGGTCGGCGAGGCCTCAAGCCAGCACGCCGTTTTCCGCGCCTTTTCGGCCGTTTTGCGCGATTATCCCGCGCTTTTCTGGATGAACGGCGGCGCCACGCTTTCGGGCGAAACGCTCCTGACCACCAAGTATTCCCTCACGCCCTACGCCTTGCAGGCCGAGGGCAGTCTTGCGGCGATGAAATCGGTGCTGGATGAAAGGGTTGCCGCCATCGTTGCAGAGGCGCAAAAGCAAGAAAACCTTTACAAGCAGATTCTTTACGTGCACGATTACCTCGTGACCCATTGTGAATACGACAGCGAGTCGGTGGACGAGATTATGGCCGCAGAGGGCAAAACGGTGCATCCCAGCTCCACGGCCTACGGCTGTCTTGTCAAGGGCAAGGCCGTCTGCTCGGGGTACGCCGCCGCCTTCTCCCTGATTTTGCAAAAGCTCGGTGTTCCCTGCATCCGCGTTCGCGGCAGTCGCATTGGCGGCGAGGCGCACGAATGGAACGCCGTCAACTTTGACGGGGAGACCTATTACGTTGACGTGACGTGGGATGACCCCGTCGTACAAGACGGAGAGGACACCCTTTCGCACCTCTATTATTTCATCAACGAGGCGGAATTGACCAAAACGCACGCCTTCCGTCAAAACAAGGACGAAAACGCCTTAAACGAGATTATCCCGACCGCAACGGCCACCGAATACGAATATTACCGCTATTTCGGTCTCTATGCCGACACCTATGCGCGCGCCTCCTTCCTGCCCATCGCACAGAAGCAAAAGGACAATGCCACGGTAACGGCGCGCTTCGGCTCACTTTCCGCCCTGCAAAGCGCAAAGAAGGACTTGGTGGACAGAGGGTATCTGCGCCAGATTCCCGCGCTTGCCTCGCGCCTTTCGGGCAAGACCTTTTCCTACGTAACGGATGAAAAAGCCCTGACTATCACCTTCTATTTGCCCTGATTGCCTCTGCCCCGTTTTGCTCCCATCAAACAAATTAAAAGAATTGAGGTAAAAGACATTGGCGACTTACACGGCTAACGCACTCAAGCCTTCAGACTACGCAGGCATTCAAAAGGGAGATACGCTCCTTTTCGGCGCCTATCCCAAGACCAAGGGCGGCCAAAACGAGCCCATCGAATGGGAGGTTTTGGACAGCAAGGACGGCAAGCTTTTCTTGCTTTCCACCTTGGTTATCGACGCGCACGCCTATGATGACCGCGCCTCTGACTTTTTCTTTAACGAAAGCATCACCTGGGAAGGCTCCGAGCTTCGCGCCTGGCTTCATACGGAGTTTTTCCCCCGTGCCTTTAATGAGGCGGAAAGGGCTCTGCTTGCCCCCACGAGCAACTGTGAAGAGGAAGGCGCCGAGCCCGACAGAGTATTCTGCTTAAGCTACGAGGAGGCGGTAAAGTACAAAAAGACGGCCGCCGCAAAATTCACCGACCTTGCCAAGGACAACGGCGCCGATCCCTATTTCTGGAACTGGAGCACCGAATGGTGGCTCCGCTCCGAGAAGGACAAAACGGAGGCGTATTATGTCAGCGCCGAATGGGGCATCAAGGACTCCTCCGACTGGCTGACCTACGGCATTCGTCCTGCCCTTTGGCTTGACCCCAAGGGCGGTCACCCCGAAGCGCTTCCTGAAAAGGTCGCCGCCCGCTTTGAAGACACGGCCACCAGAAAAGAGCGAGAGCTGGCAGAGGAAGCGGCAAAAATGAAGGCAGAGATGGAGAGAGAGGAAGAAGCGGAGCTTGCCTTCCGAGAGGTGGACGAAGCACCCTTGGCGGGCGTTGAGGCCGCAGCACTCCCCTTTGACCCCAAGACGCTTCGCGTTGGTGACATCGTTTCCTTTGGCAGCTACGAGCAAGGAAGCGGCAAGGCGCCTATCACCTGGAAGGTTTTGGATATACAAGGTAAAAGGGCGCTTCTCATTACGGAGAAGGGCATTGACTGCCGTCCCTATCACACAAAATTGACCGTTATCACCTGGAAAAGCTGTTCTCTTCGCGCTTGGCTGAACAAGGACTTTCTTTCCACCGCCTTCACCGAGGGCGAGGCGGCGCGTATTTTGTCGGGCGAGATCCAAAACGCAGGCACGTCAAGCACCGTTGACAGGATCTTTTGCCTTTCCAAGCTCGAAATGCAAAAGTATTTCGGCGGTGACATCGGCGACAAGCGCGGCCACGCCGCCCCAACCGACTACGCCGTAGCGCAGGGCGCCGCCCTCTCCACCTCCAGCGGCACTTGCCAATGGTGGCTTCGCACCCGAAGCGAGCGCTTTAACGATCACGCGATGATTTTCTGCTTCACCTCCGCCCTTTACGGTGGCGACAAGGTGAACGCCCCCGATTACGCTGTGCGCCCTGCCATGTGGATCTCGCTGAAATAAGCGTTTCCCCGAAGCAAGCATTTTCGAAATAAGCATTTTCCCGAAATAAAAAAGGAAAGCACCTCAAACGGACTTCGCCGTTTGAGGTGCTTTTTTTTTGACTTTAAGCCTTTTTTCTATCAGTCGGTTTCTATTTCAAATAA
>JBGVMO010000093.1:0-6795 GCA_045124835.1 Eubacteriales bacterium | reverse complement strand
CCCTAAAGCCGCAAGTCTGAAAATAAAAATAGGCGTAAGCACGAGCTGTGCTTACGCCTTAGTTTATTATGCAAGAGACGCGAGGGTTTCCATCACGTAATCGGCGAAGGCGGCGGTTGTAGCGCCGTTTCTGTCGCCCGTAACAACGACGCGTTTTTCCTCGTCCACGCAAATCTGCATAGCGCGCGCGAGCGTGTCGGCCTCCTTGGCCTTGGCGATATGGCGCAAAAGCATTTCAACGGCCTTGATGATGGAGGAGGGGTTGGCATATTCGCCGATTCCCTCTTCTATCATACGGGGTGCAGACCCGTGAACCGCCTCAAACATCGCGTAGGCATCGCCAACGTTGGCGCTTCCTGCCGTGCCAACGCCGCCTTGAATCTGGGCGGCCTCATCGGTGATGATGTCTCCGTACAGGTTGGGCAGAACGAAAACCTCAAAGCGAGAGCGAATGGCGGGATTGACGAGGTTGGCGGCCATAATGTCGATGTACCAGTCCTCTGCGGTGATGTCGGGATATTCAGCGGCAATTTCGTGACAAATGGCGGTAAAATTGCCGTCCGTCTTTTTCATAATGTTGGCCTTGGTGACGATAGCAACATTCTTTTTGCCGTTGTTCTTGGCGTACTCAAAGGCGGCGCGCGCAATGCGGCGCGTGCCAAGGTCGGTGGTCACCTTGAAATCCATCGCCAGCTTTTCGGGAATTTCGATGCCGCGGCTACCAAGCACATACTCACCCTCGGTATTCTCACGGTAGAAAATCCAGTCGATATTCTCCTCGGGCACAACGACGGGGCGCACGTTGGCGTAAAGGTCAAGCGCGCGGCGCAAAGCCACGTTGGCGCTTTCCATCGTGCCACCCTTGGGGGTGGTGGTGGGGCCCTTCAAAAGCACGTCACAGGTCTTGATGGCGGAAAGAACGTCCGAGGGAACGGGCTCGCCCTTCTCCAAGCGATTCTCAATGGTAAGACCCTCGATTTCCACAAGCTCGATGCGGCCGCTTTCAATCTCATCCTTAAGCAAGAGGGCAAGCACTCTTTTGGCTTCCTTCACGATAATGGGGCCGATACCGTCGCCTCCGCAGATACCGATACGAATATGCTCCATATTCGCAAAATCCTTGGCCGGCGCGGCCTTTTTCATTTGCTCGGTTCTCTCAAGCTGCTCTTCCAGCAGGGCGCGAAAGGAGGCCACTGCCGCTTCAATTTGTTCTTGTAATGCCACTTTTTTATCCTTCTTTCTTATATACGGTGCGTTTTCTTTTCAAAGAAATGCGCATTCTTTATCCTTCCTTGCCCGTGTAGGCCAAGAGGCCGCCTGCCTTGAGCATTGCCTTCTGACGCTCGGTAAAGGCACAGGTCAAGGGAATTTGCTTGCCGCTCGTTTCATTCGTCAGAATAATTCTGCCGTCCTCCATACCCTGATATACGTTTGCAAGGGAGAGGCGGTCGCCTTGGGTGAGGCTATCGTAATCCTCGGGATTTTCAAAGGTTAAGGGCATAATGCCTGCATTGATGAGGTTCGCCACGTGGATACGCGCGAAGCTCTTGGCAATCACCACGCGCACGCCTAAGTACAGGGGAACGAGAGCCGCGTGCTCACGGGAGGATCCCTGGCCGTAGTTCACGCCACCCACAACAAAGCACTCCCCTGCCGCCTTGGCTCTTTCGGGGAAGGTGGGGTCACAAACGCCGAAGCAGTACTGAGACAGATGGGGGATGTTGGAACGGTACGGAAGAATCTTCGCACCCGCGGGCATAATGTGGTCGGTGGTGATGTTGTCGCCAACCTTCAGAATCAGCTCGGCAGAGAGGCTATCCGTCTGCGGACGGCTATCGGGGAATTTCTTGATATTGGGGCCACGAAGCACCTCAACCTCCTCTGCCTTATCGGCAGGAGCGGGCGCCAGAACGGCGCTATCGTCAATGCGGAATTTTTCGGGCAGGGTCACTACGGGTGCTTCGCCCAAAAGGCGCGGGTCGGTGATTTCTGCCGTCAGAGCTGCGGCAACGGCCGTTTCGGGAGAAACGAGATAAACGCCTGCATCCTTGGTGCCGCTTCTTCCTTCAAAGTTACGGTTGAAGGTGCGCAGGCTGACGCCTGCGGAATTGGGCGAAAAGCCCATACCGATGCAGGGGCCGCAAGCACATTCCAATACACGCGCGCCTGCTGCCAGCATATCCGTCAGCGCACCGCATTCGGCCAGCATCGAAAGCACCTGCTTGCTTCCGGGAGAGATGGAAAGGCTGACGTCGGGATGAATGGTTTTGCCCTTCAAAAGTGCCGCAACCTTGAGCATATCCAAAAGCGAGGAGTTGGTGCAGGATCCGATACAAACCTGATGTACCTTGGTGCCGCGCAGGCTTTCCACCGTTACCACGTTGTCGGGCATATGGGGGCAAGCGATAAGAGGCGTAAGAGAAGAAAGGTCAATATCGATAATTCTATCGTACTCGGCGTCGGGATCGGAGGCGAGAGGCGTATAGTCCTCTTCTCTGCCCTCTGCCTTCAAGAAGGCGCGGGTCACCTCATCAGAGGGGAAAATAGAGGTGGTTGCGCCAAGCTCGGTGCCCATATTGGTGATGGTGGCACGCTCAGGCACGGAGAGGCTTGCAACACCCTCACCGCCCCATTCGATGATAGAGCCAACGCCGCCCTTGACGGAGAGAATGCGCAGAATTTCAAGGCTGACGTCCTTGGCGGTTACGAAGGGATTAAGCTTGCCCGTCAGATTGACCTTAATCATACGGGGCATCGTGATGTAATAAGCGCCGCCACCCATTGCAACGGCAACGTCAAGTCCGCCTGCACCAAAGGCAAGCATACCGATACCGCCGCCTGTGGGGGTATGGCTATCCGATCCGATAAGCGTTTTGCCGGGAATGCCGAAGCGCTCCAGATGCACCTGATGGCAAATGCCGTTGCCGGGGCGAGAGAACCAGATGCCGTACTTGGAGGCAATCGACTGAATAAAGCGGTGGTCATCGGCGTTTTCAAAGCCGGATTGCAGGGTGTTATGATCAATATAGGCAACGCTTTTTTCCGTTCTGACACGCGGAATGCCCATCGTTTCAAATTCAAGATAGGCCATCGTGCCCGTGGCGTCCTGCGTCAAGGTCTGGTCTATGCGAAGGGCGATTTCCTCGCCTACCTCCATCTTGCCCGAAACAAGATGGGACTTGATAATTTTTTGTGCAAGAGTCAATCCCATTTTAATTGCTTCCTTCCGTTACGTGATTTTTGGCGTTCTGAATGTGCTGAATCATTGCTTGTTCGGCGCGCGCTTCATCGTGCGCGGCAATGGCCTCGTATATAGCGAGATGCTCCTTGACCGACAAGGCGGCACGGCTACGGTTTTCCACCGAGGCGCGACGGAACTTTTGCACCTTTTTGTGTAAGGGCAAAAGGGTGTCGTAATAGATGCGGCTTCCGCTGAAGCTGTAAATCAGCTGATGAAAGCGGCTGTCCATATACTTGATGTGATCCGCATCGTGCTTTTCAACGTAATAGCTTTGCAAATCCACCGCTTCCTTCAATTCCTTCAGCTGTTCTTCGGTGATATTGGCGGCGGCGGCGGCCGTCACCAAGCCCTCGATGCGCAGGCGTAAGGAAAATATATCCAACAAATCCTGCGTGCCAACGCCGATAACGGTGATGCCCTTGCCCGAAAGCTCCACAAGGCTTTCCTGCTCCAAGCGCTGAACGGCCTCGCGCACGGGGGTGCGACTGACGCCAAGGTCAGAAACGAGCTTCATTTCATTTAAAATCTCGCCGCGCGCATATACGCCTGTTAAAATATCGTTTTCCAAGCGTTCAAAAACCTGATCCGCCAGAGATACGCTTTTATGCTCCATAAGTCCTTCTCTCCTTTATCACTTTCTGCGCAGCTTGCCGCCGGAAAGCTCGGTGATTTTTTCTTCCAGCTCCTGATTTGCCAAGGTGGTTTGTCTGCCGTTTTCATAGGCCGCATCAATCCATTCCTTCAAGGAAAGAACGAGCGCATCCTTCTTGGTTACGGCGGCCTCGCCCTCAAGGCGATAATAGTCGTTTATCCAATAGGCGATGCCTGCAAGGCCGGACGCCTTGCCAATCATAACGCTGGGCTTCTTGCCAAGCAATTTTTCAGTATCAAAGATGTTGTAAATCTCCTGATCCTTCATCAAGCCGTCTGCGTGAATACCTGCGCGCGTGACGTTGAAGCTCTGTCCTGCAAAGGGGGTCATAGGAGGAGCAACGTAGCCGATTTCTTCCTTGAAATAGTCGGCAATCTCGGTGATAACCGTGGGGTCCATACCGTCAAGCGAGCCGCGCAAGGAGGCATATTCAAACACCATAGCCTCAAGCGGAATGTTGCCCGTTCTTTCGCCGATGCCGAGAAGCGAGCAGTTGACGGCGGAGGCGCCGTAAAGCCAAGCAGTCGTTGCGTTGGTGACGGCCTTATAGAAATCGTTATGGCCGTGCCACTCAAGCATTTCGCTGGGCACGTCGGAATAATGCTGTAAGCCGTAAATAATGCCCGCCACGCTTCTGGGAAGCGCAACCTCGGTGTAAGGCACGCCGTATCCCATCGTGTCACACGCGCGAATTTTGACGGGAATGCCCGCATCCTCGGACATCTTCATCAGCTCGTTGACGAAGGGAACGACGAAGCCGTAAAAATCGGCTCTGGTGATATCCTCCAAGTGACAGCGCGGCATAACGCCCGCCTCAAAGGCCTCCGCAACGGCGGAGAGGTACATATTCATACACTCGCGGCGCGTCATCTTCATTTTCTTGAAAATGTGATAGTCGCTGCAAGAAACGAGAATGCCCGTTTCCCGAATGCCAAGGTCGCGCACGAGCTTGAAGTCCTGCTTGCTGGCACGAATCCACGTGGTGATTTCGGGGAATTTGAGGCCCAAGGCACGACATTCCTCAATGGCGCGTCTGTCCTTTTCGCTGTAAACGAAAAATTCGGTCTGACGGATAAGGCCGTACGGGCCGCCAAGGCGCGACATCAAGCGGTACAAATCCACGATTTGCTTGACCGAATACGGCTCCACGGATTGCTGACCGTCACGGAAGGAGGTGTCGGTAATCCAGATATCCTGCGGCATATTCATCGGCACGCGGCGATGGTTAAAGGCAACGCGCGGCACCTCGGTGTAAGGATAA
Source organism: Eubacteriales bacterium (assembly GCA_045124835.1). Taxonomy (GTDB): domain Bacteria; phylum Bacillota; class Clostridia; order Oscillospirales; family CAG-272; genus UBA1740. Next base: position 1,641 of record JBGVMO010000093.1, on the reverse strand, counting down.
ATATCGCGATAGAGGTTGGGATCCTCCACATCCTGCATAGAGTATTTATAGGTTTTTTGTTCCAAAAGATTGGTTTTGGACGAGGTTTCTAACATAGCTTGCTCCTTTGCATACTTGTTTTACCGTATTACTGTATTATTGTATACAATTATACAACAGGGCGTGCCAAATTGCAAGAGAAAAATGCAAGAAAGTTGATAAAAAATTGCAAAAAAACGCAGTAAATATGCGGTAAAAATGAAAAAAGCACCGTCAAGGTGCAAGAAAGGAAGCAGAAGCCGAAGAAACGAGAGGAAAAAGGCAAAAAGGGAACACGGCAAAAAGAGAGGGAGGTTGAAAGGAAGAACGAGGGAACGCGGAAGGAAGAAGAGAAAGAATAGAAGAACGGAGGAATGAAGCAGAAAGAAAGGAGAAGGCATAAAAGGCGAGGGCGGCGCATATGGTAAAACGTGAAAAAATAAAGAAAGGTGGGTTCTTTTATGTTGGAGCTCTTCTCGTCCTCGAAGGAGGAAAAAAATTGCTTACTGACAGACAGCGCCGGCGAGACGCTTTTTGCCGAATGCGCCGAGGATTTCGTTTTACCCGATTATCTGCCCGAAATACGCAAGCTTATCCGTGTGGACGCGCTTCCCGTTTCCACGGGGCACTTCGTGGGAAGTGAGGAGGTGGAGTTTGCAGGACAGGTGCGCTATACCCTGCTTTATACCGACGCGGAGGGAAAGCTGACCTCCGTTCCCCTGCACACCGATTACGTATACCGTGCCTGCCACAGCGGCGCGCCGCTTACCGTTGCCTATTACGAATACATTGAGGGCTTACAGTGCCGCCCGGCAGGGCCAAGAAAGCTCTCTATCCGCTGTCGCGTTTGCGCCAAGCCTCATTTATATGCCGAAAAAGCGGCGCAAAAAACGCTTGATGCGCTTTTGCCTGAGGGGGTTACCTTTGAGGCGCTTGCTTACCGCACCGAGTCTGCGCGCGTCGTTTCGCATTTTTCGGACGAATACGGTGAGGAGGTGCTCTTTCAAATAGAAGGAAAGGACGCCGAAGTACTCTCCGTCAAAACAGCAGAGGCCGCGCTGTTGATAGAGAATCTTCGTGCGGAGGACGGAAGGATTTTCTGCCGCGGAAGCATGCACGTTTCTCTCCTTCTTTCAGACGGCGCTTCACTTTTCACCCAATCGCGCCGCCTTTCCTTTGAGACGGAGCTTTCTGAGGAGGGCGTTTTGAAGGGAGACAGCCTTTTGGCCTTTGGACGCCTCCGCTCAATCGAATGCGACGTTCGAAAAACAGAGACAGGGGCAGAAATTTGCGTTCTTCCCTCCTTCATTCTATTGGCAGAGGCATGGCGAAACGAGCCCGTGACGCTCTACACGGATGCTTACGCAGAAGGCTACTCCTTATCTATTGCCTCAAAGCCCGTCAAAAGCCTGCGCCTTTTGGGCACGGCGCGCGGGAGCTTTACGGTATCCGGCGAGATGGCTATGCAAGAAGAGGGGAGCGCCATTCTTCCCCTTTCTGCCAAGCTTCTTCCGATTTCCTCCCTTCTTTCCGTTTCGGAAAACCAGCTGACCGTTTCAGGCGAATGCAAGGCCTCCGTTCTTATGGAGCGGCAGGAAGAGGAGGCTATTCTTTGCAGCGAGG
>JBGVMO010000092.1:0-19391 GCA_045124835.1 Eubacteriales bacterium | reverse complement strand
CGCATACAGGACTGCTCTTTTTTGTTGAAGGCTGTAAAAAAAGACAAAAAAAGCGAAAGGAAGGGCAAAAAAGGAAAAAAACAGGGGAACGAGTTTACAAATCGTTCAGTCTTTGTTGAGGCAAAGAGGAAGATTCTGGTCTACAATAAAAGAAAAATAGATAAAGCCCCTTCGTCAAGCTGTGGTTTAGGACTTCTTCGGTATGTTTTGCGGAAGTCGTTGCACAAGCGATGGCGAAGGGGCTTTTTATATAGTGAAAATGCTTTTTGAAAGGAAGCCCCTTCGATGAAGTGCGAAAAACAAAAGAACGTGATTGTTATTCCGGCGTATCAGCCGCCCGATTCCTTCGCTTCGTACGCGCGCGAGCTGCTTGCCATGGGAGACGTGTCGCTACTGGTGGTGGATGACGGAAGCGGAGATGCATATGCCGAGGTTTTTTCTGCCGTTGCCGCCTTGCCGAGAACGAGCGTGCTGACTCACACTGAAAATAAGGGCAAGGGCGCCGCTATGAAAACCGCTTTTCGTTTTTCCTTGGAGAGAGACAGAGAAGAAACGGTATACGCCGTTGCCGATTGCGACGGTCAGCATACGGCCAAGGACGTTTTTCGCATCCTTGACGCCGCAAGGGCATATCCCTCTGCCTTGGTGCTTGGGGTGCGGGATTTCAAGGAGGCCTCCGTTCCCAAAAGAAGCCGCCTTGGCAACACCGCGATGATAAGGATTCTTGAGCGCTTTTGCGGCATTTCGCTTGCCGATACGCAAACGGGGCTTCGCGGCTTCTCCTATGCTCTTCTTCCGCATCTTTTAGAGGTGGAGGGAGATAGATTTGCTTACGAAACGCGTATGCTTCTCGCCCTTCACGAAAAGGGCTTTCTGCTTCATCAGGTGGAAATAGAAACGGTCTATCACGAAAAGAAGGAGGGAGAGGGAAGGGGCTCTCATTTCAGACCCTTCTGGGATTCCTTGGACGTTCTTGGCGTCTTTTTCTCAAGCCTTGGCATCTATTTTCTTTCTTCACTTGCCTCTGCCGTTTTGGATGTTTTACTTTTCTTTCTTCTTTCCCGCTTCGTTTTTACCGGCTTGCCTGAGGCGCTGGGGCTGCTTTTTTCGGCACTTTTGGCAAGAATCTCCTCCTCTGTTGTGAATTTCCTCGGGAATCGCCTTGCCTTTTGCGGAAAAGGCAGGAAGGCGCTCTTGCGTTACTATGTCCTTTGGTCGCTCCAGCTCTCCGTTTCCTACGGCTTCACCCTCCTTTTCGGACGGTTTATTCCAACCGGAATATGGCTTTCTCTTACCAAGGGCGCGGTGGATCTCATTCTCGCCCTCTTTTCCTATCATATCCAGAAAAGATGGGTGTTTGCCCCCAAGCAAAGTAAACGGTATGCCTTTTATGGCCCCTACTTTTGCGTTGCCCGTTTTCTCGTTCGCCCCTTTTTAAAGCGCTATAAGGCAAACCTTTTTCCGCCGGAGGAGGCAACCGTTTATATTTCGCGCCACCTCAACATGCACGGCCCCGTTACGCTTGCGGCCTTTATGCCCTTTGACACCCATGTCTTTGCCTTAGATTGCTTTTTCCGCTTTTCCACCTGCTTTAAGCAGTATAGCACCTATACCTTCACAGCCCGTTATTCCAAAAGTCCCCTTCGCCGTATTTTTGGAACAGTAGCCGCCTTTTTTGCCGCCCTTTTCGTGCCGCCCTTATTGCGCTCCATGCGTGCAATTGCGGTGCATCGAGGCGCCGATATGCGCGCAATTTCAACCTTGAGGGCCGCCCTTTGTGCCTTGGAGGTCGGTGAGAGCGTTACGGTGTTTGCCGACGTTGATTATGCCTTAAAGGATGAGAGCAATCAAAGCATCTATACCGGCTTTTTGCTTCTTGAAAAGATGTATTATAAAAAATCGGGCAAGCATCTGTCCTTTACCGTTCTTGATTATGATGAGAAAAATCGCCGCATTGTCAGAAAGAAAACGCTCGCCTTTCTTGACGGCGAAGCATTTGATACGGGCGCTTCGCGCTTGTCAACGGAAATAACGAGGGCGCTTTTTGAGTAAAGTGCATAAAAGCAAAAAATCCCCCGCGGTTAGCAGGATACTCTTGGGAGAGTGTTCGCGCTAATCACGGGGAATTTTACTTTATTGCAGTGCCTTGACAAAAACCTTGCCCAAGCGGCGAATGCCCTCTTCGATTTTTTCGTCCGAAGAGGTAGAATAGTTGAGGCGCAGGGTGGAGCATACCGTGTCCATATCCACCATAAAGGTGTTTCCGGGAACGTATACAACCTTTTCCTCAATTGCCTGCTTGGAGAGCGCCAAGGTGTCAACACCGTGGCCCAAATCGCACCAGATGAAAAGACCGCCAAGAGGACGGATAAAGTGCAAATCCTTGGGGAAATAGGCCTCCATTGCGTCCATCATCGTTTTGGACTTGTGGGCGTAGTTCAAGCGAGTCTTGGCAATGTCTGCCTCCAAATCATTCTCGCTTAAATAGGTGTGGCACATTAACTGGGTCAGCATAGGGGTATGTACATCGGAAATCTGCTTGGCAACAACGATTTTCTGAATCAGGGTCGCATCACCCGTCAAAAAGCCAACGCGGATGCCGGGGGCCAGAATCTTGGAGAAGGAGCCGCTGTAAATGACAAGCCCCTCGGTGTCCATCGACTTGATGGTGGGGAAGCGGCGCCCGTCAAAGCAAAGGTCTCCGTAGGGGTTGTCCTCCAAAATCGGAACGCCGTGCTTTTTGGCCAGTGCATAAACCCTCTTGCGCTTCTCAAGCGACATCGTGGTGCCCGTGGGATTTTGGAAGGTAGGAATGGTATAAATCAGCTTTGCCTCGGGATAGGTCTTTAAAACGGCCTCTAAGGCATCGGTGTTCATGCCGTCATCCTCAACGGGAACGCCAACGAGCTTGGCTCCGTAGGAGCGGAAGGCGTTGGTGGCGCCGATAAAGCTCGGCTCCTCCACGATAACGACGTCTCCCTCGTTGATGAGCGTCTTGGCCAGAAGCTCAATGCCCTGCTGTGCGCCCGAAACGATAATGGTCTCGTCGCCTGCACGGTTAATACCCTCAACCCCCGCCAAGCGGTCCTTGACGTACTGGCGCAAGGGGTTGTATCCCTCCGTGATGCCGTATTGCAGGGAAAGAACGGGCTCGTTTCTCAAAAAACGCTCGGCAATCTCGGCCAAGGCCTCGTTGGGAAAAAGCTCAGGGGCGGGGTTTCCGCCTGCCAAGGAAATAACCGAGGGGGCTGCCGCATACTTGAAGATTTCACGAATGGCAGAGCCGCGCATCGCTTTCATTCTGTTTGAAATTTTAAAATCCATTTGTAAATCCTTTTCCGAAAGGGAAAGCCCTTTCTGCTTTAAATGCGGTAAATATCTGCAGGATTGACCTGACCGTGCTTGCCGCGCTGAATCAGTGCTTCGCCCTTCTCGTTGTCATCAAGGCGCATCACCGTTAGCGCCTTTCCGCTGGTGCGGCCAACGCAGGCGTACATATATTCAATGTTGAGCCCCTCCTCTGCAACCTGATGCAGAAGCTCGGCCATTCCGCCGGGAACGTCATCCATGGCAACGGCCAAAACGTCACTCAGAAGAACGACAACGCCCATCTCGGCCAAAACGGCCTTGGCCGTCTCGGGCTCGTCGACAATGAGACGCAAAATACCAAAATCGGTGGTATCAGCCAAGGAGAGTGCGCTGATGTTCACGTTGTGTGCGGCAAGCGTGTTGAGCGCCGCGTGCAGACATCCCGTCTTGTTTTCCAGAAAAACTGAAAGCTGTTTGATAAGCATAGTGTTTCTCCCTTCCTTTTAACTGATTAGATTTTACCCTTACGCAAGTCGAGAACGCGCTTTGCCTTGCCCTCACTGCGTACGATGGACTGGGGGTTAACCAGATGAACCTTGGCACCGATGCCAAGGGCAGAGCGCAGGTTTTCCACAATGGTGCGCTCTAACTTCTCAATGGACTTGATATCGTCCGTAAAGAAGGTGGGGCTCATTTCGACGTTTACGTCAAAGGTATCGTTGTGGTTGACGCGGTCAAGCACGATTTGATAGTTGGGGGTAATCTTGTCACCGCAAACGCGCAAAAGCACCTCTTCAATCTGCGAGGGGAAGACGTTGACGCCGCGGATAATCATCATATCGTCGGTGCGGCCTTGCGGCTTGTCCATACGAACGTGCGTTCTTCCGCAGGGGCATTTTTCGGGAATCAGGCGGCAAATGTCGCGGGTGCGGTAGCGGATAACGGGAAAGGCCTCCTTGGTGATAGAGGTGAAAACAAGCTCACCCGTGCTGCCCCAAGGAAGAACCTCTTCGGTATCCGGGTCAATGATTTCGGCAATGAAGTTGTCCTCGCGCACGTGCATACCCTTTTGCGCGGGGCATTCGCCCGAAACGCCGGGGCCGAGCACCTCGGAAAGACCGTAAATATCGTAGGCCTTGATGCCCAAGGATTCTTCAATTTTTTCGCGCATATTTTCAGACCAGGGCTCAGCACCGAAAATACCGATGCGAAGCTTCAGCTGATCCTTCACGCCCATCTTCTCAATCTCCTCCGCCAGATACATCGCGTAGGAGGGCGTACAGCAGAGAACGGTTGCCTCAAAGTCAATCATCGTCTGAATTTGCAAGGGGGTGTTTCCCGAGGACATCGGGATAACCAAGGCGCCGATTTTTTCCGCACCGTAGTGCAGGCCAAAGCCGCCCGTGAAAAGACCGTATCCAAAGCTGACTTGGATTTTGTCCTCCTTGGTAACGCCAAGACCCGTCAGCATACGGGCAATGGCGTCTGCCCACATATCAAGGTCGTTTTTGGTGTAGCCAACCACGATGCGCTTGCCCGTGGTGCCCGAGGAGGCGTGAACGCGAGCAACGTTTTCAAGCGGCTCTGCGAAAAGTCCGTAGGGATAGTAGTCGCGTAAGTCCTGCTTGTAGGAGAAGGGAAGCTTGGCTAAATCCGCAAGGCACGTAACGTCGGAGGGCTTAAGTCCCTTCTCGTCCATTCTGCGACGGAAGCATTCCACTCTCTCGTAAGAGCGTGCAACGGTTTTCTGAAGGCGCTTTAATTGCAAGGCCTCAAGCTCTTCTCTGGGAAGAAAATCAATATCCTTTTCGTTCATTTTATTGTCCTTTCTATATGCTCACGCGTCCTTGCGGCGCAAATTCAGTATAATGCCCAGTGCTATCGACAGGCAGGCCGCAAGCATGACTTGGAATTCTGCGGGGAGCAGGAAGGTAACCGTGTGGGCGGGAATCCAGAAAAGCGGAATCGTTTTGAAAAGGGTGAAGGAAACAAAGCGGTGAAAATCAACCGCCTTGATGACCTCGGCAAGAGAAACGTGCCCCTTGCGCTCTGCACGGAGTGCAAGATAGGTGTCGGAGCATTTATGCACCGCCATAAAGGTCGGGCCAAAGCAAAGGTTCATCGTCGCGCTGATAAAGAAGGCGCGAAGCAGGGCTTGCAGCCAGGAAATCGAAACCGTGGGGAGCAAGCCGCTCAGCATCATTCCCTCAACGCCTGCGCCAAACATTTTCATCATATAGGTTATCCATACACCGATAACACCCCAGATGACGTAGCGCGCAACGATGTAGGGGGGCGCCTGCCATTTTCCGCTTGCCATACGGCAGGAAATCAATTCGCCCGCCGTTGCCAAAAAGGCAAACTTGAAAAAGCCCATTAAGTAAGGGTGCGCCGAGGAAAAGGCGGAAAAGGGCTTGACTAAAATCGAGAGTGCGATAAAGGCACAAAGAAACAGAAAGGAAAATGCTATGTAAAGCAAAATCCAAAGCTTCTCGTGTCGGTTTGTTTTGATTGCTTCGTTTTCCATGTGTATCACCTTTTTATGAGAGGTATGTGCGTGCTTTATGCAAGATCGTATCCAAGCGAGAAGGCCGTGCGGTTGATTTCCAAGAACTTGGGAGGAACGGTCGCCTCAACGGCGCGAAGCCAAGCCTCCTTGGGAATGTCCGTGTTCTTGGCCAAAACGCCGAGAAGAACAACGTTAACGGCCTTTGCGCTTCCTGCCTTTTCGGCAAGCGTCAAGGCGTCAAGCGCGGTCACGTCGGCAACGGCGGAAAGCTTCTCCAAAATGTTTTCGGGATAAGCAGCCGCCCCCGTGATGACGGGCATCGGGTTGATTTTCTGGTCGTTAACAATCATTTTGCCGCCCTTTTTCAAAAAGGGAAGGGCGCGGTAGGCCTCAAGAACCTCAAAGGCCAGAATGATATCGGCCTCGCCCTCGTCAATAATGGGAGAGTAGACCTTTTCACCGAATTTAACGTAGGTGCAAACGCTTCCGCCTCTTTGGCTCATGCCGTGCACCTCGGAGACCTTCACGTCGTAGCCAAGGTCGATAACGGTATTTCCTAAAATGCGGCTGGCAAGCAGGGTTCCCTGACCGCCAACGCCAACAATCATTACGTTCATAGCATCAGTCCTCTTTCTTTTCAATGGCGTGGAAGGGGCAAACGGAAACGCAAAGGCCGCATCCGTTGCAAAGCGAGGTGTCAATCTTCATTCTGCCGTCAGCGTCAACGCTGATGGCAGGACTGCCAAGCTTCATGCAAAGCTTGCAACGGCGGCAGCTGTCGTTGATTTCGCAATGACCCGTGTACTTCACGGATTTCAGAAGCGCGCAGGGGCGCTGTGCGATGATAACGGAGGGCTCGTCCTTGGCAACCTCCTCCTTCACCGTCTTTTCAAAGGCGGCAAGATCAAAGGGATCAACAACGGTAACGCTGTCAATGCCAAGCGCCTTGCAAAGCAGAATCAAATCCACCTGCTTGGTCGCTTCGCCGCGAATGGTTTTTCCGGTGGTGGGGTTGTCCTGATGGCCTGTCATGCCCGTAATGGAGTTATCAAGAATAATGACGGTATTGGCACCCTTGTTGTAAACGATATCGGAAAGACCGGTAATGCCCGAATGCATAAAGGTCGAGTCACCGATGACCGAAACCAGCTTCTTGTTGAATTCAGCACCTCTGACCTTTGCCATACCGTGTGCGGCGCTGATGGAGGCGCCCATGCAGATGGTGGTGTCAACCGAGGCCAAGGGAGCAACGGCGCCGAGCGTGTAGCAGCCGATGTCGCCCGAAACGGTCAGACCCAACTTCTTCAGAACGTAGAAGGTTGCGCGGTGCGGACAACCGGGGCAAAGCACGGGAGGACGGGCGGGAAGCGCCTCGGCGGGCAGCTCGTGCGCCTTCTTTTCCTCGCCAAAAACGGCCTTGCGAATCATCGAGGGGGTGTATTCACCAAGCAGGGTAAAGGCCTCCTTGCCGATAACCTCAATGCCAAGCGCGCGAACGTATTCCTCAATAAAGGGGTCAAGCTCCTCGACTACGTATACCTTCTTGCAGGAGGCGGCAAAGCCCGCTAAAAGCGCGTCGGGCAAGGGATAAACCATGCCGAGCTTTAAGTAGTTGACGCGATTTCCAAGCGCCTCAACGGCGTACTGATAGGAAATACCGGCGGTGATAACGCCGATTTCGCTTCCGTTGTCAATCACGGTGTTGAGAGAAGCAGTTTCAGCAAACGCCTTCAGCTTCTCGGTTCTCTCCTCCACAAAAACGTGGCGCTTGATGGCCATCGCGGGCATCATCACGTGCTTGGGGATGTTCTTTTCGTAGTCCTTCAGGGGCGCTTCCTCTCGCTCGCCAAGCTCAACCATGCTTTGCGAGTGAGAAATGCGGGTAGAAAGGCGAATAAATACGGGGGTATCGTACTCTTCGGAAAGAGAAAAGGCCAGCTTGGTAAATTCCTTGCATTCTGCCGAATCCGCAGGCTCAAGCATCGGAATCTTGGAGGCACGTGCGTAATGACGGGAATCCTGCTCGTTCTGAGAGGAGTGCATACCGGGGTCGTCTGCAACGCAGAAGCAAAGACCGCCGCCAACACCGATATAGCTGTCGGTGAAAACGGGGTCGGCCATCACGTTAAGACCAACGTGCTTGCAGCAGCTCATCGCGCGACCGCCACCGATGGAAGCGCCAATAGCGGCCTCGGCGGCCACCTTTTCATTGGGTGCCCATTCAACGAAAACGTCCTCGGCAGGAAATTTTGCCATCTCCTCGGTGATTTCGGTGCTGGGTGTTCCGGGGTAAGAGGATACGAAACGGACGCCCGCCTCGTATGCGCCGCGTGCAACGGCGGCGTTTCCAAGTAAAAGCTTTCTCATAGTAGGTGTTCCTTTCAAAGAGGGAAAGTCAAAGTAATGGGTTAAAGAGAGGAAAAATCAGTTTTTGATTTGCGTGGCAACCAAGCCGCCCGCGCAATAAATCTCACGGAGCTTGGGCTTTTCGATTTTGCCCGTGGGGTTGCGGGGAATATCGGCAAAAATCACGGCGCGCGGACGCTTGTAGCGGGGCAGGCGCGCACAGAAGGCGTTGACCTCCTCCTCGGTCAGTGTTTTGCCGGGCTTCACCTCAATAATCGCTGCGGCAATCTCGCCCAGTCGCGCGTCGGGAAGACCGATAACGGCAACGTCCTTAACGGCATCGTGCGCGCGGATGAAGTCCTCAATCTGCACGGGATAGAGATTTTCTCCGCCCGTGATGATAACGTCTTTTTTGCGGTCAACGAGGAAAATAAATCCGTCCTCGTCCTCCATGGCCATATCGCCCGTAAAGAGCCATTCGCCCTTTAAAACCTCGTTGGTGGCCGCCTCGTCCTTGTAGTAGCAAAGCATCACGCCGGGACCCTTGACGCAAAGCTCGCCAACCTCGCCGCGCTTGGCAGGCTGTCCGTTTTCGTCGGCAATGCACACCGTCCAGCCATAACCGGCCTTGCCGATGGCGCCAACCTTATGTACGTTGTCCATACCGAGATGCACACAGCCGGGGCCGATGGATTCGGAAAGACCGTAGTTGGTGTCGTATTTGTGGTGGGGGAAAATCTTCAACCAGCGGTTAATCAGGGAGGGAGGCACGGGCTGTGCACCGATGTGCATCAGGCGCCAAGCATCAAGCTCGTATTCGGAAAGCTTGATTTCGCCTCTGTCAATCGCATCGAGAATATCCTGTGCCCACGGCACCAAGAGCCAAACGATAGAGCAATGCTCGTCGGAGGCCGCGCGAATGATCCAGTCGGGACGTGCGCCCTTGAGCAGTACGGCCTTGCCGCCAACCATCAAGGAGCCGAACCAGTGCATTTTTGCACCCGTGTGGTACAGGGGCGGAATGCAAAGAAAAACGTCCTCGTGCGTTTGCGCGTGGTGGTTTTGCTCGGTGCGCGCCGCGTGAATCAGGCTACGGTGCGCGTGCAAAATGGCCTTGGGGAAGCCCGTGGTGCCCGAGGAGAAATAGATGGCGGCGTAATCATCCTCCGAAAGCGAGATGTGGGGCGCGCGGGAGGAGCAATAGGGAATCATATCCTCGTAGCTATCCGCAAAGGAGGGGCAGTCCTCGCCAACGTAGAACATATTTTTCACGGCGGTAAGCTCTCCGCAGATGTCCTCCAAGCGCCCGATAAATTCAGGGCCAAAGACCAGCATGGAGCAGTCTGCCTTGGTTAAGCAGAACTTGATTTCATCGGCCGTATAGCGATAGTTCAGCGGAACGGCAATGGCCCCCGCCTTCAGAATGCCGAAGTAAATGGGAAGCCATTCGATTGAATTCATCAGAAGAATGGCAATTTTATCGCCGCGGCGACAGCCGCGGGTTAAAAGCAGATTGGCAAAGCGGTTTGCGCGCTGCTCAAATTCCTTCCAAGTGATTTCTCTGCGGAGGGGCTCGCCAACCGTGGGCTGCGTCAGAGAATATTCCTTCCAGGTGATACGGCTACCGGGCTCAAATTGCGGATTCAGCTCTACAAGCGCCGTCTCGCTCGGATATTGAATGGCGTTTTGCGTCAGTAAATCAACGATAGTCATAAAGACTCCTTTCGGTCGATGCCTTTTGTGCGGCACGTTTTGCGTCGGTACGCACACGCGCGCGGTCGGTACGCACACGCGCGCGAAAAAAATAATATAATTATTTTAACATATTAAAGTGGAAAAGTCAAGAGGCCGCGCCGCTTTTACAAAAGAAAAAAGCCTTGCGCCGCGTTTTTTGTGCAAGAGCAAGGTTCTACCTTGACTTCAAGACGCAAAGAAAAACCCCTTAACGCGTTTTGGCGTTAAGGGGAAAAGAAAACGATAGGAAAGGAGCGGTTAATCCTCGTTTCGCTCCTCGTCTCCGCCGTCCTCCTTATCCGGTAAATCCTCTGCCTTGGAGGCCTCTGCTCTTTGGGCCATCGCTTCAAAATCAAAATCACGGTAGGCATCGGTGGAAATGGGGAGATTTTTCTTGCCGAGACGGTGGGTCAAAAGCGGGTGCAGCTCCGCGTGGAGCGTGATATAAGCGGGCACGGCGAAAAAAGCGCCGATAACACCGAAAAGACCGCCCGCCACAACCGCAAGCGCCGCCACCAAGGCGTACGAGGGACGCAACTTTTTGGGGGTAAGACCGGGCAAAAGCAGGAAGGAGTTGAGAATTTCAAGCCCCAAGAGAATGGCCGCGAAGAACAGCACCTTTTGGGGAAGCAAAATCAAAACCAGAATCACCGCGACAGCATCGCCAATCAGCGCGCCGACAACGGGAATGAGGTGCGAAAGCAAAAGCAAAAGGGTGATAACCGAAAGCAGCGGAATGCCAAGAAGCCAGGAGAAGAGAAAGGCGACCGTTGCCAAGCAGATGGAGGAGAGAATTCTTGCGCCCGCAAAGGAGCAGAAATCCGAGTAGAGACGCTTGAAGAAAATAACGATGCGCATCGCCGCCTTTTCTGAAAAAATCGCAACGACGAGCTTGGCGGAAATGCCCGAAATAATGCCGCGGCAGGCCAAAATGTAAATAGAAGCCATCACACCGAGGAAGATGTTGGCAAGCTCGGAGGCCGCACGGGAAAGAAGGTCAACCGCTTGCGAAAGCAGGGCGGAGGAGTTTTGCAGAATGGAGAAAAGATTTTCGTTAATATAGTCGCTCAAGGCGGTTAAAACGGCACCAAGCACGCCGCCGCTCTGACTGCCGGTCTCCAAAAACTCTCTCAGGGATTGCAGAAGCGGTGCGGAGGTAACGCGCAGATAGTTGATATCCTGAATCAGAGCAGGAATAATAGAGCCGAAGCAAACGCCCAAAAGAATAAGTGCAAAAAGGTAAGAAACGACAATGGCGAAGGCAGAGGAAAGACGGGGGTGCGGCTTCTTTTTGTTGAATATTTTGCTGAAAAAATATTCAAGCTTTCGCACCACGGGAAGCAGAATCAGCGCAATGATGATGGCGTAGAAAACGGAGCTGAGCTTAACGGTGACGTCCTTGATAAAGCCGAAGATAGTCCCGATATTGAAGAAAATCATGCCGAAAAGGACAGTAAATAAAATCACTATCAAAACGTAAACGGCAATGGTGAAAAGCCTTTCATTCAGTTTTTTCATACGGCACTCCTTTCTTTAACGGTTGTGAAAAAATATACGGATTTTCAACGGCCCTCTTCTCCGTCCTCTGCTTGCGAGGACTCCTGCTTTTTCTTGTGATGCAGGAAGGGGAAGCGAACACGGTGGCTCTTATGCGGTGCGCGCGAGGCGAACAAATCCTTGTAAGTGGCCGTGTCGGTGGGGTGGCCCTTTGCGGCAAGGCGATGGTTGGTAAAATCGCGGATAATCATATAGAACGTGCTGAAAACGGGCACGGAGAGCAGCATTCCGGGAATGCCGAAAAGACCGCCGCCAATGGCAATCGAAATCAAAATCCACATACCGTTGAGGCCAACCGCGTCGCCGATAACCTTCGGGCCGACGATATTGGCATCAAGCTGCTGAATGGCGAGCGAAACGATAACGAATACGATAACGCGCCAAGGGTCGCTCGTGCAAATCAGAAGGGCACAGGGAATACCGCCTATCCAAGGGCCGATAACGGGAACCAAATCGGTCACGGTCATAATAATGGAGATAAGGATAGGGTAGGGAACGCCGAAAACGTAATAGAAAATGGTGTTGAGTGCGCCAACGATGATAGACTCAAAGATTTTTCCAACCAGATAGTTGCTAAAGGCGGTGTTGGCGTAAAATGCGGCGCGCTCGGTGTAAATGCAGGCCTTCGGAGGAAGCGTGGCCGCTAAGCCCTGACGGATGCAGGCGCGGATATGCTCCTTGTGGTAGATAAAGGCACCCGAGAGTGCGGCACCGATGATGAGCTGATAAGAAAAGGTAACGATGCTTGCACCAAGGGTTGTCAGATACAAAAGAAGTCTGTTCCAGTACTGATCAATGATGGTTTGAATGGTGTCGGAGGTGATTTCAAAACCAAGGCCCTTGATAAAGGAGGTCAGCTGAGAAAGACCCTCAGCAATGAAGGTGCGCAATCGCTCACCAAGTGCTTGCGTATCTCCCATCAGCAAGGGAATGATGACGAAAATGAAAACGAGAACAATCGCGCTGACAACGATATAGGTTAAGAAGATGGCGAGAAGACGCTTGAGGGCAAAGGACTCGATTTTGCGAAAAAGCTTTTCAAAAACGCGCACCAAAGGATTGAGAATGTAGGCAAAAACGAAGCCGAAGAATACGGGCGTAACGATGCGCCAAAACGAGTTGAGCCAAGCGGCAATGGTGGAAAGATTCATAGCGGCAGCTACGACGAGCATCGCGATTGCTAAAACGGCGCAGGCGTAAATTGCCAAGGTCGTATACCGCTTGGAAGGACGAAAGAACTTCATAGCCACCCCTTTCCGCTTGTGTGACAAGCCAAAAAATTTGTATCATTATTATTTTACACCAAAGAAAAGTCGAATGCAATAGGAAAAAAGAAAATTTACAAAAAAAGGAAAAAAATCTTGTATTTTTTTGGGAAGTGGAGTACAATAGAAAAAAATGCTGCGAAAAGGGCGAGCTATGGTTGTAGAAGAAAAGGCGTATGCCAAAATAAATTTGTTTTTAGACGTTCTGGGAAAAAGAAAGGACGGGTATCACGATATCCGCTCCGTGATGCACGCGGTTGATCTGTTTGACGAGGTCATTCTTGACTTTTCTCCCGCCGATTATGCCTGCGTCACCTTAAAGGTAGAGGGAGAGGAGTCTCTTGGCGACCCGATGCAAAATCTTGCTTATCTTGCCGCAGAGCGCTTTATGGATAAAACCGATTTCACCGCGGCGGTGATGATAACCCTCAAAAAGAAAATTCCCGCAGGTGCGGGGCTTGGCGGCGGAAGCAGCGATGCGGCGGCCGTTTTGCGCGCAATGAATCTGGCGGCGGGAAAGCCCTTGTCGCTTGATGCGCTTCTGGAGCTTGGCGCTGAGCTTGGGTCGGACGTTCCCTTTTGTATCCTCGGCGGCACCCGTCTTTGCACGGGACGCGGTGAGAAGATGCAGGATTTTCCGCTTGATACAAGCGGCCTTTCCTTCGTTATCGCCAAGCCGAAAAAGCAAAGCGTTGCAACTCCCGCGGCTTATAGGGCGCTTGACGCGGCCTTTGGCGATTTCAAGGACGATAATTGGGAGTACCATAACGCCCTCTTTTCCTTCTTTTCGGAGGAGCCCCTTTCCTCCCTTTACAACATTTTTGAAAGCACCGTGCTTCCCGAATGCATAGAGGCCGCCGAGCTTCGCACCAAGCTGATTGCAGGGGGGGCTGTCGGAAGCGTTATGAGCGGAAGCGGAACGGCGGTTTTCGGTATCTTTGACGATGCAGAAAAGGCTGAAGAAGCTGCAAAAAGCATCAAGGGCGCCTTCCTTTGCGCCTCTGCACCTGCCCTGACCTCTCTTTAATTTTGCTTCATTTTAAAATTCCGGAATCCGCAATTTTGCGAAAAAAGAAACGCAAAGGCAAAGGCCTTTGCGTTTCTTGCTTTTTCTAAGCTCTTTTATTTTGCCGATTCGGCGGCCTGCTTTTTGGCGGCAAGGCGTTGCTTCACTTCTTGGAAGCAAGCTTTTGACGAAGCACGGGAATGGCACCGATTGCCATAATAACGGCAAAGACGATGAGATACCATACGTTTGCCATACCGTGACCGATGATGGAGGCCAGAATCATAAAGAGCGAGCCGCAGATAGCCAAAGCGGGCAGAACGAAGCGGCGAAGCGGATTTTCATCCTTGCTCTTAATCATCCAAAGAATAAAGATGGGAATATAAAGCGCGTAAAGGGTGATAATCGGAATCTCGGAGGAGTCGAATACGAAGGGACCCGACCACGTGCCTGCCAGATTGGAAAGATAGAAGTAAAGGCCCCAAGCGCCGCAGAAGAAGAGGCCGAGCACGGCAGAGTTGTTTGCCATATTGGTCTTTTCGTCAACGCGGGAGAAAAGGTCAGGCGCAAAGCCCTCGCCGCGCGCGGCAAGCGCGTATACGCCGCGGGTACAGCCAACCATCAGACCGTTCATCGTGCCAAGGCAGGAAATAGCGATGAAGAGGTTGAGAATGTTGCCAAGCACGTTGCCGAAGACGTTGGTGAAGGCAACCGTTGCGCCGTCCTTCAGAAGCACGTCAACGGGGGCACCGCCCGAAACGCCAAGATAGTAGGAAATGTAAACGGCAATGATAATCAAGCCGCCAATGATAAGGGCACGGGGCAGATTTCTCTTGGAGTCCTTCAGCTCTGCGTTGATGGAGGTGGAAACAATCCAGCCCTCGTATGCAAAGGAGGTGGCGCAAACAGCGGCAAAGAGAGGTGCGGTAAGAAGTCCGCCGGAGGCCGCGTCGGTCACGATGGGAGCTGCGTTGAAGTTGTTTGCCAGCGTGCCGTTGGCAAGACCAACGATAACGCCGACGATGGCCATAAGGCCGATGGGGATAAGCTTGATAATCGTGGTGGAGGTCTGGAAATGTCCTGCAATTTTGGGGGAGAGGGCGTTAAGACCGAACGAGCAGCAGAGGTAGAACATCATCAACGCCATGCATTCCGGGCCAACGATACAGCCGCCGTCTGCGGCAGAAATCAAAAGCGGGAAATCGGGTGCTACGGAGGTAAGAAATACTAAGGTGTAGCGCGCCGAAAGCCAAGCCAGAACGGAGGTCAGTGTGGGATAATAGGTCGTTGCCAAGAACCAGCCGAGAAAGTATGCGTACTTCGGGCCGACGGTTGCTTCAGCATAGTCAACAACGCCGTTGACCTTCTGGTATTTCTGGGCCATAACGGCAAATGCGAGAATGCAGGAGAGCATCACGCAGCCGCCGATGATCCAAGCAAGAATGCCAAGGCCAACGTTGCAGTTTGTCTTCTCCAAAACGGTTTGTGCTTTAAAGAATACGCCGGATCCGATGACGGTTCCAACCACCATACAAATGGCGGTAAAAAGACCGTATTTTTTAGTCAGCTTTTCTTCCATGTCAGTTGTGCCTTGTAAAAGGCGTCCTTTCTACGTATTGAAATGTTGTGATTAGGGATTGAGTCTGTCGGGGCCGCGGAAAATAAACATGGATTCCTTGATGGAAAGACCAAGCAGGAGCATCGTCATTCTGTCAACGCCAAGACCGAAGCCACCGTGGGGAGGACAGCCGTAGCGGAAGAACTCGGTGTAGAACTCAACGTCCTTGTCAAGACCCTTCTCGGCTGCCTGTGCACAAAGAACATCGTAGCGATGCTCTCTCTGCGCGCCCGTGGTGATTTCAACACCGCGCCAGATAAGGTCGTAGCCCTGCGGCTTGCCGTCCTTGCGCATATGGTAGAAGGCGCGCTTTTCGGCGGCAAAGTCGGTAACGAACAAGAATTCGTGGTCAAACATATCCTTGGAAAGCTTATAGGTCAGCTTTTCGGCCTCGGTGGTCAAATCGCCCTGCTCGGAGAGGGGGCAGGTGTAGCCGTAGCGCGCCTCAAGCTCGCGGTAAATCTCGGAAAGCGACATACGGGGGAAGGGCTTCTTGGGCACGATAACCTCAAGGCCGAACACTCTTTCGATTTCCTCACCGTATTTTTCCTTCACGCCTGCCAGCATATCGGTTAAAAGATCCTCCTCAAAGGCCATAACGTCCTCAAAGGAATCAATGTAGCTCATTTCAAGGTCAAAGCCGGTAAACTCGGTGGTGTGCTTGCTGGTGTAGGATTTCTCGGCGCGGAATACAGGGCCAACCTCAAAAATTCTTTCAAGACCGGAGGCCATGGCCATCTGCTTGTAGAACTGGGGGCTCTGTGCAAGATATGCGTCTCTGTCAAAATAGTTCAGCTTGAAAACCTCAGAGCCGGATTCGGAGGCCGCACCGATGATTTTCGGCGTGTGAATCTCCAAAAAGCCGTGGTCAAGCAAAAACTGACGCATACGGGCAACCATCAGCGTCTGCGCCTTGATCATCAGCGCGTTTTTCTCGGAGCGCAAATCGATCCAACGGAAGTCAAGACGGGAGTCAATGGCTGCACCCTCCTGAATGGGAAGGGGAGCGGCAATAGACTCAATCTGGATGGAGGTGGGGAGAATTTCAATGCCGCCAAGCTTTACGTATTCGCTGGCAACGGCCTCGCCCTCAACCGTCACAACGGAGTCAAGCGACAGCTTGTCCACCGTCTCGGCGATTTCGGGAAGGGAAGCCTTCTCCACCGTTACCTGAATTTTTCCCGTCAAATCACGGATAACCAAAAAGGCCATGGATTTCTTGTTACGGAGATTTTCAATAAAGCCCTGAATTTTAACCTTGCCGGGCTTAACGTCCTTAATGTGCGTGCGATTCATATACGCCTCCTGCAAATTGTTTGAAATTAGCTATATAAAGCTTTGTAAATATACATGGTAATTATATCTCCTTTTCCCGAAAAAGTCAATGCTTTTCTGCTTGAAAAACGGAAAGAGAATAGAAAACGGCGGTGATAGCAGAAAAAAACAAGGCCTTGACAAAAAAATATATTGCTAATATATTGCAATGAGAGGGAAAATGTGCTAAAATAATCGTATTAATACGAAAAAAGGAGTAAAGGTTCTTATGCTTTTACGTGAAAATGCAAGCCAGCTTTATGGTATTATGGGCGACTTTGCCGCGCCCATCGGTGAGGTAAGTGGAGAAGAGAACGCATTTTCCTTCGTCTCTGAGGAATATGAAATCAAAACGGTTATCCGGCCGCATTCCTCGGGGGTCTTTCGCCGTGAGGATACCTTCATCAATAAAAGCAGCCGCCCGTTAACGCTGTATGCCGCTCTGTCGCGCTTTACCTATGCGGGCGCCGATTACGAGGTGTATACGCAAAGAACGGAGTGGACGGAGGAAAGCCTTGGTGCATGGCAGCCCTTGCACACGGCCGTTTTTGCCGCCAATGACGATTTGCGCTTCAACTGCGGTGCCGCCCCATTTCTCGCACTCTTCAATACGCAAAAGGGGCAGGGAATTGCCTATCATACCTTGGCCGATGCACTCTGGCAGGCCAAGGCCGCGCGTCATTTCGTTGTGGATACGCACGCCGCCGAGGTCGTCGTCGAGCTTGGAATTGCAGAGCGCGGCTTTCGCTATACCGTTGCTCCCGGAGAAAGCTTTGCTTTAGCCCCTATCCTTTTCTACACCTTCAAAAGCAAGTCGGATATGGATGCTTACAAGCTCCATCGCTACTGTAACGCGCTCTATCCGCAAAAGGAAATGCCCGTTGTTTATAACACATGGATGTATCGCTTCGGCAAGCTGGATTTTGATTCGCTTCTTCTTCAGCTTGATAAGGCCAAGGAACTCGGCGCGGAGTATTTCGTTTTGGACGGCGGCTGGTTTGGTCGCGGTTGGAATACGCATGTCGGCTTTGGCACGTGGTTTGAGGCGGAAACACACGCCCTTTGCGGCCGTATGACCGAGCTTTTTGCCCGTGTTCGTGCGGCGGGGCTTAAGCCGGGCCTCTGGTTTGAGATAGAGGGCGCATCCACCCTTTCTAACGCCTATGAGCAAAACAAGGAGCATTATTTCATCGAAAAGGGCCGTGCCTTTATCAATTTTGCATCTCCTTCGGCCGTTGACTACATATTCTCGCTTCTTTCCGAGCGTATCACGCGCTACGGTATAGAGTTCATCAAGTTCGATTACAATCTCGTGCCGGACGTCTGTCTTGAGGGCGATTCCTTCGTTTCCTTCTTCAAGGGCTACCGTGCCTTTATTCGCCGCTTGCGCGAAGCGCACCCTGAGGTCTTCATCGAGTGCTGTGCGGGTGGCGGCTTGCGTATGGCAATGACCAACGTGGGCGATTTCGATTCCTTCTGGATGAGCGATAACCACAGCCTGCGGGCGCAGCTTGATATCTTCAAGAACACTCTCGTCCGTATGCCCTCGCGCGCCCTTGAGCATTGGGTCACGGTGGAAGGTGTGGAGCATTTCCGCGAAAACTTCGATGGCGAGGAGGCGCCGCTTCTGTATTCCTGCGGCAACGCCACCTGGTCTGCCGCCGACAGCATCCGTGAGGACTTTCTTTTTGCCGCCATGCTCGGCGGCCCCATCGGCCTCAGCTGTGACCTCTCTGCCATTCCCGAGGGCGCGTTTGCGCGGCTTGCCGCGGCCATCTCTGCCTTCAAGGAGGAAAGAGCCTTCTGGCAAAGCTCCGAATGCCGTATCCTTGCGGATACCGAGCGCCTTTTGGCCCTGCAATTCAGTGACGAGGCCGCCTCTACTGTTAAAATTCTCGCTTTCAGTAAATGCAAGCATCAGAAAACGGTAACCCTTCTTCCCGCCTTAAAGGAGGGCGTCACCTATCGGGATGAGAGCGGCGCTCTTCTTTCCTCCCGTGAGGTCATCCTTCCCCTGGATGGGGAGGGCTCCGCCTCGCAGAAGACTCTCTTCGCCTTGACAAAGTGAAAAAAGCCCTTGCGGTCTTGAAGCACCGCAAGGGCATCTTTTTTTGAAAAAATCGCCTCTTAAACCTCCACAATATAAGGCTCAAAGGCAAGCGCCTCCTTGGCATCCTCGGCGCTGTTGACGTTGGCAACGCCAAGCCGCGCGTACTGCTTCACGCGGCGACAGTTTTCTGCCGAGGTCTTGCGCAGGGGCTCCTTCAGCCAGGCAAAAATCGGGGTGTCAAGATACAGCCATACAATCAGATTTTCATAAGGAACACGGGCAAGCAGCGCCTTCAGCGTGTCCTCGTCACAAAGCCCGTCCCAGTCAATGCGTACGTTGGGATTGCGCTTTTGCAGCTTCTCTATCTGCTCTAAGGTTTCGCAAATGAAGGATTAAGTCTTCTCCCCCTCCGAGGGCGTCAGAAGCTGAACCTTGGCATAGCTGTCCTCCATAAAGGCACAGCAAGCGCCCATCTCCCGCAAATCAATCCTGTCGGTGTCTGCTTGCAGCAAGCGCTCTATAAAGGCGTTTGCCTCATTTTCGCTGTGAAATGGGCGATAGCCCTCCTTGGCATCCTTGTCCGTCGGACAAAGAAAATAGCTTCGCACGCTTGCGCCCCTGCCGATGCTTGCCTTTACCACCCAGTCCCCCGGCTCGTAAAAATCGCAATCCCTGTAATAATG
>JBGVMO010000091.1:0-3674 GCA_045124835.1 Eubacteriales bacterium | reverse complement strand
CTATATCGTGACACCCACGGAAAAGAACACCGAGACGGCCATAGAGACCTGCAAGGATATTGGGCGTGTTCTGGGCTTTTCCTCTATTTCTACCCTCTCGCCGCGCGAGCATGACGAAATGATTGGCTTTCTTTCCCAGCTGACACACTGCATTGCCGTTTCGCTGATGACGGCGAAGGATGCTGAGCATTTGGCGCTTTATACGGGCGACTCCTTCCGCGATTTGACGCGCATTGCCAAAATCAACGATGAGATGTGGAGCGAGCTTTTCCTTTTGAACAAGGACGTGCTTCTCAAGGAGATGGACGCCTTCTCTGAAAAATTCGCGCTGATGAGAGAGGCCATCGCGACAGGCGACAGAGACGCCCTGCGCGAGATGATGCGTCTTTCCACGCGCCGCCGCACTTTTTTTGATAACAATGAACCGAAAGGATGATGATACTATGTTAAATATGAGCTTCAAGCGCCAGCTTCCCTCTGTTGAGGAGATTATGGCGATGTACCCTATTTCCGAAGAACTGAAAAAGAAGAAGGCAGAACGCGACCGCGAGATACAGGACGTCTTTACGGGAAAGAGCGACAAGCTGATTCTCGTTATCGGCCCTTGCTCTGCCGACAGAGAGGACTCTGTCTTGGACTACATCTCGCGGTTGCGCGAGGTGCAGGAGAAGGTAAAGGACAAAATCCTGATTATTCCCCGTATTTACACCAACAAGCCGCGTACCACGGGCGACGGCTACAAGGGTATGCTCCATCAGCCCGACCCCAACAGCTCTCCCAATATGCTCAAGGGCGTTATTTCCATTCGCAAGCTGCACGTTAAGGCCATCGAAAAAACGGGACTCTTCTGCGCGGACGAGATGCTTTACCCTGAAAATCATAGATACCTTGGCGACGTGCTTGCTTACGTTGCCGTGGGCGCGCGCTCGGTGGAGAACCAGCTTCATCGCTTGACGGCAAGCGGTCTTGAAATCCCCGTTGGTATGAAAAACCCCACAAGCGGCGACCTTTCGGTTATGATGAACTCGGTGACTGCCGCCCAACACCCCCACACCTTCGTTTACTCGGGCTGGGAGGTGGAGAGCAAGGGAAATCCCTTGGCGCACTCCATTCTGCGCGGCTACGTGGACAGACTCGGCAACACCTACTCCAACTATCACTACGAGGATATGCAGCGCTTATCGGAGCTTTATGAAAAGAGCAATCTTTTAAACCCCGCCGTTATCGTTGACACCAATCACGCCAACTCAAGCAAAAAGTGGAGCGAGCAACCGAGAATTGCCAAGGAAATTCTGCACAGCACCCGCCATTCTGACGCTATCAGGCGCTTGGTGAAGGGTTTAATGATTGAATCCTACATCGAGGACGGCGCACAAAAATCCGATGGCTGTGAATACGGAAAATCCATCACAGACCCCTGTCTTGGCTGGGAGAAAACCGAGAGACTTATTCTGGATTTGGCCGATTTGCGCTAAGCAACTGACACACGTAAAAAACGGAGAAAATTTCTCCGTTTTTTATTTCCAAAAATTCACAGGCCGTTCACGATGGCATAGTATAATGTTTTATCATAACGAAAAAGATGGAGGGCTTATGCTGAACACCGTTCTTTTTGACCTTGACGGCACCCTGCTTCCGCTAAATCAAGCAGAATTTACGAAGGCCTACGTGACGCGACTTTCTATGCGTTTGGCCTCCCTTGGATACGACCCCAAGGCCGTTGCCGAGGCGCTTTGGCTCGGCGTTGGCGCTATGGTAAAGGGCGCGGGAGAGACAACCAACGAGGAAACCTTCTGGCGCGTTTTTGAAAATGCGCTTGGTGCGGGCATCCGAGAAAAAACGGCTCTTTTCGAGGATTTCTACAAGGGCGAATTTCAAGAAATTGCCGCTATAACCAGCCCTTCCCCTCTCGTTCCCTCCTTGATTTCCGACTTGAAGAAAAAGGGGCTTCGCTTGGTTTTGGCAACCAATCCTTTTTTTCCGAAAATCGCCACCGACTCGCGCATTCGCTGGGCAGGCCTTTCGCCAGACGATTTTTGCCACGTAACCTATTACGAAAACAGCCACTTCTGCAAGCCCAATCCCCTGTATTACAAGGAAATTGCCAGCACACTTTCTCTTTCGCCCGAGACCTGCCTGATGGTTGGCAACGACGTGGAGGAGGATATGATGGCAAGAGAGCTTGGCTTTGACGTTTTTCTTTTAACCGACTGTATCCTGAACCCCAAGGGAAAGGATATTTCCGCTTATCCAAGCGGCGATTTTCACGCGCTTACCGCTTACATTGAGGCAAAGCTATAAGCCGATATTTTTAAGCACGAGGGCTGAATGAAACGCCCCTTCTCTGCCATACACTACGGGAAAGGCTCTGAAAAGAGCTTTTCGGAAAGGAAGAATCTGAACGATGAAAAACGGAAAGAAAACGCTGCTGCTCGGTGCAGGTCTTGGCTTGGCGGCGGCGGCCGTTATAACCCTGCAAAACACCCTAACCGACATTATGACTAACCTCGCCTTAGAGCGAAAGCTGGCCTTTAAGCTGACTATGGGAAGACAGAAGGTCAGCGGCTCTGACACGCATTTTCAAAAGCTTGACGAGGTGAAGCATTTGACCGAAAAATTGAAGGAAGCGGCTAAGGAAACCGTTCGCATTACGGCGGATGACGGTGTTTCGCTTGTGGGGCACTACTACGAGGCTAAAAATCCCAAGCGCATTATCATTGCCATGCACGGCTGGCGCTCGGCATGGAACCGCGATTTCTGCGGTATTGCAGACTTCTGGCACAAAAACGGCTCTTCGGTGCTGTATGCAGAGCAACGCGGCCAGAATGAAAGCGGCGGTGAATATATGGGTTTTGGCCCTCTTGAACGCTTTGACTGCTTCCGTTGGGTAAAATACATCGAGGAGAGAACGGGCGGCTCGCTCCCCATCTATCTTGCAGGTATTTCCATGGGCGCCTCCACCGTTTTAATGACGGCAGATTTTCCCTTCCCTCCCTCCGTTAAGGGCATTATGGCCGACTGCGGCTACACCTCGCCCAAGGCCATCTGGCGACACGTTGCCAAGGACAATCTGCACGTGCCCTACGGCTTTGTTGCCGCCAAGATAGACAAGGCATACCACCGCATTACCAACGCAGAATCCTGCTATTCCTGCGAGGACGCCCTGCGTGAATCGACCGTTCCCGTTTTATTCGTGCACGGAACGGCGGACAAGTTCGTGCCCGTGGAGATGACCTACCAAAACTATATGGCGTGCGCCTCGCCCAAGGAGCTTTTGATTGTTCCCGGCGCTGAGCATGGGCTTTCCTATTGGGTGGAGCAGGAGAAGTACGAAAGCACCGTCAAGGCATTCTGGAAAAAATACGACAAGTCGGCTGCCGTTCAAGCGGTGAGTGCCGAATAAAAGAAAAGAAGCGGAAAGGCAAGCGTGATACTCTTAACGGAGTATCACGCTTAACTATGATTGCAAAAGTTCACGCAGTGAACTTTGGGCAAGTTATGAGTTATGATTGGGCAACGCCCAAGTTATGATGCCCTGACGGGCAGCTTGAAGTAACAAGGGTAATCATATCATAACATTTGCGTAGCAAATTCATAGCCAAGCGCAACCTAAATCGAACCCGTTTTAAGGGGCGAATTTCGTGATATGCTTCGCCAAAAATCCTTGCCATATG
>JBGVMO010000090.1:0-4288 GCA_045124835.1 Eubacteriales bacterium | reverse complement strand
TCTCGTAGCAAGAGGCGGTGGGCACCTGCTCGAAGCCCGCCTTATCCAAAAGCTCATACGTGCGGATAGCCTTGCTGTGCCAGTGATCACTCGACCAAACTCTAAAATAGTTATAGAACCAGTTGGACATCAAAACGGACTTGGGCATACGGGAAATAAAATCGTCCGGCTTTTCAAAGCAGGGATCCGCCCATACCCAAGGGCGCATACCGTGCTTCTCCACCTCGTTGAAATAGAAATACACGTCGTGCCACCAAAGCTTGTCTCCGCGAATATGAACGCACTCGCGCAAACGCTGATTGCCGATGGTATCCTCCTCGTCAAGCCCCAGATGGAAAAGGCGGGGATTACCGAAAACCTCGGCAACCTCGGCAATCAAGTCAGCACAGACCTGATAATAGATAGGGGTTGAAACCATACGGCGATACTCTTTAAGCCACGTGTGATGGCAGGTGGAAAAATTCAGCTTGGGAATGGGCTCAATACCAAGAGCACGAATTTCGTCCAGTTTCTTTTTGAGAAAATCCTTATCCCACGCGTCAGGCGCAGAGACTTCGGGATGGCTGTCATAACGCATACCGTCGCCGACATCGATAAGCAGGGTGTTGTATTTATGCTCAGCAAGGAATTGCACCATCTCATCCCAAACAGCAAGGCTGACATTGTTTTCTTCGGTATACTGATTGGTTAAATACCAGCTGCGCGGCTCGCAATTTTCATCTCCCCACATATGAGTCGAAAGATAGGTCATATATCCGAACATCATTGGATTGCTCATATTTTCTCTCCTTTCATTTAAAGGAATGTAAAGGCTTCTGCCTTTTCTTTTTTCATTTTACAATACTATCGCAAAAAAGTCAAGACAAAATCCTGTTCTTGCGCAAGGATTTTCCAGCATCACCTTTTTCCCCATACGCGCGGCGGAAAGAGCGGCGGCAATGCCCGCAAAGCCGCCGCCAACGACCAAGACATCGGGTGTGTATTTAACGGGAATTTCCAGCGTTTGGGTTAAGGTTTTTTCATTCTTGCTTCCTTTTGGCTTACAGCGTTTCGGGATAGAGATCGCGGCGCGCGCAATAGAGGCTATAAGCGTCATTCTTCAAATGGTAGATGTTATCGGGGATAATGGGCTTCCAAGGAGCAACCATATAGCCCTTCAAAAGCTCGGGCGAAAGAACTGCCTTACCGTGCGCCAGCGTCTGGAACACATTGTAGGAGCCAATCTCGTAGCAGGATGCGGTGGGAATCTGGTCAAAGCCCGCCTTATCCAAAAGCTCATAGGTCTTGATGGCCTTGCTATGCCAATGATCCTCGGGCCAGATTCTGAAATAGTTATAGAACCAGTTAGACATCATAACGGATTTGGGCATACGGGAGAGGAAGGCATCGGGCTTTTCAAAGCAGGGATCTGCCCAGACCCAGGGGCGCATACCGCGCTTCTCTACCTCGTTGAGATAGAAATAGACATCGTGCCACCAAAGCTCCTCGCAGCGGATATGGACGCATTCGCGGTTGCGCTGGTTACCAACGGTATCCTCCTCGTCAAGACCAAGATGGAAAAGACGGGGGTTATCAAAAACCTCGGCAACCTCGGCAATCAGATCAGAGCAGACCTGATAATAAATGGGGGTGGACACCATACGGCGGTATTCCTTCAACCAAGTATGATGGCAGGTGGAGAAATTCAGCTTAGGGATAGGCTCAATGCCCAAGGCACGGATCTCATCCAGCTTTTTTTTCAGAAAATCCTTATCCCAAGCGTCGGGCGCGCAGATTTCGGGATGGCTCTCGTAACGGATAGCATCACCGACATCAATGAGCAATGCGTTATATTTGTGCTCGGCTAAAAAGCGCACCATTTCGTCCCAAACGCCAAGATCAACCTCGTTATTTACATTGTAGCGGTTTTTCATATACCAACCGCGCGGCTGGGTGTATTCATCATCCCACATATGATAGGAAAGGTATGTCATATACCCAAACATCAACTGCTCACTCATAGTGTATCTCCTTTGCATTTCAAAAGGCGCAAAGCGCCTCTTCTATGCTTTCATTTTACAATATAAACACGAAAAAGTCAAGAGCGAGCGCTTCTTTTTTCCGCCGATGCGCATTGACTTTTTTGACTTTAAGTGATATAATAATCCAAAGAACAAACGATAAGGAGTTGCCCTATGACGAACTGGCTTGGCAATGCGGTTGTCTATGAAATTTATCCCCAATCCTTTATGGATACCAACGGGGACGGCATTGGCGATTTGCAGGGCATTATTCAAAAGCTTGACTACATAAAGGATTGCGGCTTTACGGCAATATGGCTTAACCCTATCAACGAGAGCGCTTTTCTGGACGCAGGCTACGATGTGACGGATTTTTATCGCGTGGCCGCGCGTTACGGTACCAATGAGGACTACCGCACCCTTTGCGAAAAGGCACACGCGATGGGACTTCGCGTTTTATTTGACCTTGTGGCAGGTCATACCTCTGTTTACCATCCCTGGTTCCAAGCCTCTGCAAGGGCGCAGAAAAACGAATACTCCAACCGCTATATCTGGACCGAGGGGGCCTTTGACTACGGAGAAGGCATTTCGGGCTATGCGGAGAGAGATGGCAACTACATCAACAATTTCTTCTGGCATCAGCCCTCCTTGAACTACGGATATGCACATCCCGATCCCGAAAAGCCCTGGCAGCTTCCTCCCTCTCATCCCGACTGCCGCGCGACCCTTGAGGAATTAAAGAAAATCATCGGCTTCTGGATGGATCTGGGAACAGACGGCTTCCGCGTGGATATGGCGGCCTCTCTTATCAAGGGTGACACGGACGGTAGCTTTATGCAGGCGCTTTGGCGCGAGGTGAAGGATTTTATTCACGAGAAAAATCCCGAATGCCTTTTGATTGCCGAATGGGGCTTCCCCAAGGACGCCATTGCCGCGCACTTTGACTTGGACTTTTTGCTCCACTCGGGTCAAAGCGCTTACACCTCTCTTTTCCGTCATGAGGACGGCCGAAACACCACAAAGCTTTTCCTTGGCGACAGCTATTTCAACAAGGACGGAAAGGGCAATATCTCGACCTATCTCTCCGTCTTTATGCGCGATCTTGAAAAAATCAGGGGTCGCGGCTACATTGGACATATTACGGGAAATCACGATATTCCCCGTCTTGCCTACAAGAGAACGCCTGAGGAAATCAAGTGCGCGATGGTCTTTCTCTTTACAATGCCGGGCGTTCCCTTCGTTTACTACGGTGACGAGATCGGTATGGACTTTATTCCCGACCTTCCCACCAAGGAGGGCGGCTATGTGCGCACCGGCTCCCGTACACCGATGCAATGGAACGAGGAAAAGAATCACGGCTTCTCGAAGAGTGACGCACCCTATCTTCCCACCGATGCACGGAAGGCGGCGCCCACGGTGCTCGCGCAGGAAAATGATCCTGCCTCCCTTCTTTCCTTCGTTAAGCGCCTGATTTCCTTGCACAAGGAAACGCCGGCACTTTGGGCAGACGCATCCATTACCCTTCTGAACGAGGGCTATCCCTTCGTATTTGAAAGACGCGAGGGCGATGCCGCCATTATTGTGGCTATCAATCCCTCTTCCTCGGAAAAGACGGTTTCCATTCCCGCCTGCCGTGAAATTCTCTCGCAGAACGCAACGGCCGAAAACGGAGGCCTTACCCTTGGCGGCGTCAGCTTTTTCGTTGGCGAAAGACTTTGAGACCAACCATTTATCCCTTATGCTTCGGCGTAAGGGATTTTTGTTTTCTTTTATCTGAAAAGAACTTGAAAAGATGCGTTCTCTGTGGTATAATTTAAAGTGGTGTAGTATGTATAGCGGTCTTGCTCTTTTTTAGGCCGCAAACACAAAGGAAAGGATGGGGAAATCCCCGATTTCACGATGAAAAAGAAGCTTTCTTCTAAATTCTGGCTTGCCTTAACGCTTTTCAGCCTTTTGGGCCAAATCGCTTGGGTTGTTGAAAACATGTACCTGAACGTCTTTATGTATAAGATGTTTAACGCCTCTGCCGGCGACATTGCCGCAATGGTGGCGGCAAGTGCGATTTCTGCCACCGTGACAACCGTATTTATCGGTGCGCTTTCGGACAAGATTGGCAAGCGCAAGCTCTTCATTTCGGGGGGCTACATCCTTTGGGGCATTTCCATTCTTTGCTTCATTCTTTTGAAGGAAGACTGGATTGCTTCTGCCTTCCCGATGGCCGTTTCTGCGGCTGCGATCGGCGTTTCCCTGGCTATCGTGCTTGACTGCGTTATGACCTTCTTCGGCTC
>JBGVMO010000089.1:0-18819 GCA_045124835.1 Eubacteriales bacterium | reverse complement strand
GGATTGAGAAAGGCACCGTAGTATTTTTCAAACAGGGCGCGCTTGGCGGCGAGATACCGTTGCTCTAAATTGGTCATAGCAATCCTTTCTGATAGAAAAGGGGGCTGATTTCAGCCCCTTTTCATTTTTTGTTTGGGTGACTCGCCAACGGCGAGGCAGCTTCATGCCTTGATAACCTTCTGCTTTCCGATAACGAAGTGGGTGTAAAGCAGGGCAACCACGTAGATGATAACCGAGAGAAGCGCCAGAAGCTGCGGTGCGTAAACGGTCATACCGAAAATTTGATTGCCGTTTGCCTCAACAGCCTTCAGAATCTGTGCGCCGAGAAGCGAGGTCAAAAAGCCGCAGATACCGCCGATGGCGTTTTTAATAGCAGAGGCCTCGGCGAAAAATTTGGGGTTAACGTAGCTGTATACAATGTTGTTCAGGTTTACGCCCGTGCCTGCGGAGGCGCAGGAGTTGAGCATATAGTAAGCGATGTAAAGGAACCAAGTGGCAGGGGTGGTAAACACAAAGGCAAGATACGCCGCAATCAAAAAGACGGTGGCTAGTTCAAAGCCCTTGGCAAAGCTGTACTTATCGGAAAATTTGCCCATCGGCTGTGAAAGCGCGAACCAGATGAGATGGCCCACGGCAACGATGATCTGAATCTTGGTGTTGGTGTAGCCGAGGGTGTAAAGCGCGTAGGCCGAGAAGGAACCAACGGCAATGTAGTGGCCAACCTGATACAGAATCTGCAAAGTAACGACGGAACGGAAGTTTTTGTTGCCCAGCGTTTCGCCGAGGATGACGCGCATTGGAACGATTTCCTTTTTCTCGGCATCCTTTTTGTCCTTGTCAATCAAAAGCAGGCAAACGGTGTCAACGATAGAGAAAACAAGAATGCAGATGGCGGCAAAGAGGAAGGCGCGGTTGGGCGTGCCCTCTGCCACGAACTTGTCAAAGACAACGCCGCCGACAAGAGAAATCACCATGGCCGTAATCAAGGAAACCATTTGCTTGCCTGCGGAGAAAACGCCGCGCTTGGCAGGGTCAACGAAGGAGTTGGCCCATCTGTAAATCAGGGTCGTTACAAAATAGTTGCCGAAATAGCTGAGCAGAATGCAAACGACAACGACAAGCTGCTTGACGGCGGGCGTTCCGAAGGGAAGAAGCGGAATCAAAAAGATAGAGGAAAACAGCACCTGCCCGAGCGAATGAAAGAGAATGCAAAAGCGCTTGGTGTTGGTGACGCGGCGCACAAGAAAGACGGACAGGATCTGGAAAAGGAAGCTCAAGGAAATCAGGGAGGAGATGATTTGAATCGTAGCATTGTCAAAGCCGAAGCCTTCCTTCAGGGCCGTGGTTAAAAAGGAGCCCGATACCAGAATGGCAACGAAATATTCAAACGTACATTCCCACACGTACGCCCGACGGGAGCGCTTATAGGAGGGCGAATCAAAATTCGTCTTCTCTGCGACGGTTTGCTGGGTTTGCATTTTTTTGACCCTTGCTTTTGCTTGACAAAAGCATCCTTTCTTTCTTTAAAGGGATAGAACGTCTTTCGGGGTGCGGCAATCAGCCTCGCCAACCATTATACAACAGTTGCGCGTGTTTTGCAACCCCTTTCGGCATTCTTTTTCGCTTTCTTTTTGCTTTTCTTCTTTCAGTATAGCACACGCTTTTTTTCTTGGAAATGTAAAAATTCCTGTTTCTTTGGTAAAAAAACCATATCGTCTCCGACTGTTTGAGGAATGAAGGCGACGTGGCGCCTCATATAGTAAAAAAAGAAACGGAGGAAGAGGGAAAATGGCAATACTCGAATGGTTAAACGAACGGGCTTTGGGGGCACTACTGCCCCTTTTGCTCTTGTCAACGGGACTTATTTATGCGGTTCTTCTGAAGGGGGCGCCCTTTCTTCATCCCCTTCGCACCCTTCTTTTGCTCAAGGGGAAAAGCCGCGAGGAAACCCGCCGCTCGCTTTACGGGCTTTGTATGGCCCTTTCGGGCACCTTGGGAGTCGGCAACATTTCGGGCGTTGCCTTGGCGCTGGTGTTTGGGGGCGCAGGGGCAATTTTCTGGATGTGGATTTCCGCCCTTTTGGCGATGCTTTTGAAATACGCCGAAATTCTCTTGGCGCTGAGCTACGGGCGCGAGGGTAGGGCCGTGGGGGCCATGGGGTATATGAAGGCGGCCTTTAAGGGAAGGCTTGGGCTTGTAATGGCCGCCTTTTTTGCGCTGCTTTGCGTTTTACTCGCATTCCTGCTCGGTGGGCTTTTACAGGCAAATGCCATTTCCGAATGCCTCTCGGGTTATTTTGGCGTCAAGCCGCTTTATACGGGCCTTGCCCTTGCGCTTCTGGCCGCCTTGGTCATTTTTGGCGGAGAGCAAAGAATTTCACGGGTAACGGCGCGGCTGATTCCTCTTTTGACGCTCTCGTATCTTTTGCTTTCGCTTGGCCTTCTTCTTGCACACGCCGCGGCCGTTCCCGCGGCCTTCGGCCGCATTTTTTCCTCGGCCTTTTCGGGCGAGGCCGCGCTCGGCGGCGGCCTTGGCTTTCTTTGCAATAAGGGGCTTCGCTACGGCGTTGCGCGCGGACTTCTCTCCAATGAGGCGGGCTGTGGCACCGCACCCTTGGCACACGCCACGGCCAAAACAGACCCCGTCAGGCAGGGGGTTATGGGAATGGTGGAGGTTTTCGTCGATACGCTTTTGCTTTGCACCGTGACTGCCCTTGTCATTCTCGTGGCCTTTCCCGAAACGCCGAGCGCGCTTGGCGGTGCCCTGATTGCCGTGATGGCCTACGGGCGCTTGGCAGGGGAGTGGGCCTCCGTCTTCGTGGCGGTTGCCCTCGTGCTTTTTGCTTACGGCACGGTGATTTGCTGGGCATATTACGGCGAAAAGGGATTTTCCTATCTTTTCGGCGAGCGCGCCATCTATAAAAGAGCCTATTTTGCTCTTTTTTGCCTTACGCTGTTTTTTGGCTGCTTTTTCTCCTCAGCGCTCGTTTGGGGCGTTACGGACGCGCTCTTGTCCACCATGACGCTTTCCAATCTCCTTGCCCTGCTTTTGCTTGCACCAACGGTGGTAAAGGAGAGTCGGGGCGGCGGTCTTTTCGGGGAAAAGAAGAAAACGCGGGCAACGGCGGCGCGCCTCTTGTCAAAAGGCACAAAAACCCCCGTTTCCTGAAAAAATATTTGTAAAAACAGAAAAAACCGAAATAAGTGCAAATTTTGGATTGACTTTGGCAAAAACTTGTGGTAAAATAGGGAGTGGCGGAGAATAGCCAAGCGCTTTTTTGCGCCAAATCCGTCCGAAAGGACAAGCAAACCCGTTTATAAAACAATATTATATAAATTGTGAAAGGAAACAAAAGATGAGCAAGAAGTATGTTTATCTCTTCAGCGAGGGCGACGCCTCCATGCGTGAGCTTCTCGGCGGCAAGGGCGCGAACCTTGCTGAAATGACCAAGATCGGTCTTCCCGTTCCTCAGGGCTTCACCATTTCTACCGAGGCCTGCACCCGTTACTATGAGGACGGCAAGCAGATTCACCCCGAAATTATGGAAGAAATTATGCAGTACATCGAAAAGATGGAAGCAATCACCGGCAAGAAGTTCGGCGATAAGGAAAATCCCCTTTTGGTTTCCGTTCGTTCCGGCGCTCGCGCATCTATGCCCGGTATGATGGATACCATTCTGAACCTCGGCTTGAACGAGGACGTTGTTGACGTTCTTTCCAAGAAGTCCGGCAATCCCCGTTGGGCTTGGGACTGCTACAGAAGATTTATCCAGATGTACTCCGACGTCGTTATGGAGGTTGGTAAGAAGTACTTCGAGGAGCTCATCGATAAGATGAAGGAAGAGAAGGGTGTGAAGCAGGACGTTGAGTTGACTGCTGAGGACCTCAAGGAGCTGGCCGGTCAGTTCAAGGCCGAGTACAAGGCAAAAATCGGTGCTGACTTCCCCTCCGACCCCAAGGAGCAGCTGCTCGGCGCTATCAAGGCCGTATTCCGCAGCTGGGACAACCCCCGTGCAAACGTATATCGCCGCGACAACGACATTCCCTACTCTTGGGGTACTGCCGTTAACGTACAGGCAATGGCATTCGGTAACATGGGCGACAACTGCGGTACCGGCGTAGCCTTTACCCGTGACCCTGCTACCGGTGAAAAGAAAATGATGGGTGAGTTCCTGACCAACGCACAGGGTGAGGACGTTGTTGCAGGCGTTCGTACGCCTATGCCCATCGCTGAAATGGCTAACAAGTTCC
Organism: Eubacteriales bacterium; assembly: GCA_045124835.1. Lineage (GTDB taxonomy): Bacteria > Bacillota > Clostridia > Oscillospirales > CAG-272 > UBA1740. Next base: position 14,569 of record JBGVMO010000089.1, on the reverse strand, counting down.
CCGCAGCCTACGAGCAGTTCGTAAAGGTTTGCGAAATCCTTGAAAATCACTACCACGATATGCAGGATATGGAGTTCACCATCGAGAATGAGAAGCTCTATATGCTCCAGACCCGTAACGGTAAGAGAACCGCACAGGCTGCTCTGCAAATCGCTGTTGACCTCGTTGCCGAGGGCCACAAGACCAAGGAAGAGGCCGTTCTGATGATCGACCCCCGTAACCTTGACACCCTTCTGCATCCCCAGTTCGATGCAAAGATTTTGAAGAAGGCTACCCCCGTTGGCCGTGGCCTTGGCGCTTCCCCCGGAGCTGCTTGCGGCCAGGTTGTATTCTCTGCTGAGGATGCTGAGGCTTGGAAGGCAGAGGGCAAGAAGGTTGTTCTCGTTCGTCTTGAGACCTCTCCCGAGGACATCACGGGTATGAAGGCTTCTCAGGGTATTCTGACCGTTCGCGGCGGTATGACCTCTCACGCAGCCGTTGTTGCGCGTGGCATGGGTAAGTGCTGCGTTTCCGGCTGTGGCGACATCGCTATGGACGAGGAGAACAAGAAGTTCACCTTGGCCGGCAAGACCTACGTTGAGGGCGATTTCATCTCCATCGACGGTTCTACCGGTAACATCTACGACGGCATCATTCCTACCGTTGACGCTGAAATCTCCGGCAACTTCGGCACCATCATGGGCTGGGCTGACGAGTTCCGTACCCTCAAGGTAAGAACCAACGCAGACACCCCTGCCGATGCAAAGAAGGCGCGCGAGCTTGGCGCTGAGGGTATCGGTCTTTGCCGTACCGAGCATATGTTCTTCGAGGCTGACAGAATCGCAGCATTCCGTGAAATGATCTGCGCTGACACCGCTGAGGAAAGAGAAGTTGCTCTTGAGAAGATTCTTCCTTATCAGCAGGGCGACTTTGAGAAGCTCTATGAGGCTCTTGAAGGCACTCCCGTTTGCATCCGCTTCCTTGACCCCCCGCTCCACGAGTTCGTTCCCACCACCGATGAGGACATCGCGCTTCTCGCAAAGGCACAGAACAAGAGCGTTGAGGACATCAAGGCTATCATCGCTTCCTTGCACGAGTTCAACCCCATGATGGGTCACCGTGGCTGCCGTCTGGCTGTTACCTACCCCGAAATCGCCAAGATGCAGACCAAGGCCGTTATCCGTGCCGCTATCAACGTTCAGAAGGCTCATCCCGATTGGGATATGGTTCCCGAAATCATGATTCCTCTGGTTGGCGACGTGAAGGAGCTTAAGTACGTGAAGGCCGTTGTTGTTGCAACTGCTGACGCTGAAATTGCCGCTGCCGGCGTATCCCTCAAGTACCAGGTTGGTACGATGATCGAAATCCCCAGAGCTTGCCTCACCGCTGACGAAATCGCTGCAAACGCCGACTTCTTCTGCTTCGGTACCAACGACCTGACCCAGATGACCTACGGCTTCTCCCGCGATGACGCAGGCAAGTTCCTCGAGGCATACTACGATGCCAAGATCTTCGAGAACGATCCCTTCGCAAAGCTTGACACCACGGGTGTTGGCAAGCTGATGAACATGGCAATCACTCTCGGCAGACCCGTAAATCCCAACCTCCACGTTGGTATCTGCGGCGAGCACGGTGGCGACCCCACGTCCGTTGAGTTCTGCCATACGCTTGGCCTTGACTACGTTTCCTGCTCTCCCTTCCGTGTGCCGATTGCCCGCTTGGCAGCTGCACAGGCCGCTTTGAAGTAATTCAAACCGCGAAAGAGCAAAATTTTCAAATAACCAAATCCCCCTTGGCCACAAGGCCAAGGGGGATTTTACTTCAAACCAAAAGCCCTCGGCAGAGCCGAGGGCTTTTTTGCCTTGGCGCGCCAAGGACTTTTGAGGTTTACGGTCTTGCGTTAAACTCGCGGTAAAGCGTTTCAGCCAATGCTGTCATCATAGCCGTGTATTTGCTTCTGTCTTGGAAGAGAGAAGTAAAGGATTCTACGTGCTCAGTATAGCAGTCTTGCGCCACGCCGTCAAATACCTTGGGGAAGATGCTTTCGGTGAAGATTTGAGGAGAAGAAGCTCTTGCTGTTTTTTCCAGTTTCTTATCAACCCTCAGCACTTCGTGCAAAGCATAGAGGATTACTCGGTCACCCTCGGTGAAGTTGCCTGCAAACAGCAGATTGATTTTCTCAATCACTTCTTCCAAGGGCTCTTTTTTCTCGGCTACTGCCACACCCTTTTTAGATGGCGGCTCGTATGTGCCGCCATCGTCAAGCAGCTTGACCTGTCCGTCAAAGGTTTTCTCTAACTTGTAATATTCAAGCTTGAGGGCGCCCTCAAGGTCAATCATAATGACAGGGTCAAGAGGAATGAGGTGAAGCAGATAAGAGCAGTATAGAAATTCCTTGTGTAGCTCCACGTCGAAGATACGAGCAATCTGAGAGATGTAGCCGTACCACTTGCAGAGAGAGCGGAGGAGGCGTCTATACTGATACCTTTCGTCTTGGGCAAGCTTGTTGTACTTATCCACCGTGGGCTTTAGGATGGAGGTCATCTTGCCCATACCGTTCTTGGGATTGCCACCGTTGCTCTGATAGAGTGAGACAAATGCATCCACATCCGAGAAGGAATATAGGTTATAACCCCTTATCTCTTTGACAACTTGATAAATTAGGTCAACATTTATCTCTTGTGAGAGGGTGGTCTCTTGATAGAAGGGCTGGAATGCTTTCTGAATGTCCTCCGCCGTATTGACGAAATCGAGAATAAAGGTATCAGTCTTTCCCTCACAGATGCGGTTGAGTCGGGAGAGGGTCTGCACACACTTCACACCGCGGAGCTTCTTGTCAACAATCATTGTGTGTAAGAGAGGCTCGTCAAAGCCCGTCTGATACTTCTCGGCTACAATGAGAACATTAAAGTTGTTATGGAACTCCTCCTTGGTCTGCTCTTCGGAGATACGAGAGCCGTCCTTTCGTGTGTTCAGCTTGCTCTCGGTGTATTCCTCCATGCCATCCTTGATGGCACCCGAAAAGGCGACAAGCACTTCCACATCGTTGTAGCCCTTCTCCTCAATGTATCTCTTGACCTCGTGGAAGTATCTGACAGCCGACAACCGAGAGGAAGTAACCACCATCATTTTGCCCTTGCCACCGATGGCTTTTCTTGTGGTGGAGAGGAAGGTTTCAACAATGATTTGTGCCTTTTGCGCTATGTTGTAGGGATGCAGTTCCTCAAATCTTCTGATGACCTTGGCTGCCCTTGAGGCCGGTACATCGGGATTTTCCTTGATGGTCTTGGCAATCTTGAAGCAAGTGTTATAGGTCATATAGTTTTCAAGGACATCCATAATGAAGCCCTCTTCAATGGCTTGCTTCATAGAGTAGGTGTGGAAAGGATGGAAAGAGCCGTCTTGATACTCTGTTCCGAACATCTCAAGGGTCTGCCCCTTGGGAGTTGCCGTGAAAGCAAAGAAGGATAGATTCTTGTGCTTGCCTTGGGCTATCAGTTCCTTGACAATCACATCCTCAGCATCAATCTCATCCTCTGCCTTGCCCTCAATCTCTGCATATTCGCGGAGGGCTTCCTCGGTGTCGGCAAGAGCAGTCTTGAGCTTGAAAGCAGACTGACCGGTTTGAGAGGAGTGAGCCTCGTCCACAATGATGGCATAGTTTCTGCCCTCTGCCTTGTCAACCTCGGTGTAGATGACAGGGAACTTCTGCAAGGTGGTAACAATGATTCGTGAGCCATTGTTGATAGCATCCTTGAGGTCTTTCGAAGACTTGCCCTCACCGATGGTCTCCACCGTTCCGAGAGTGTGGTCAAAGGAAGACACCGTGTCTTGGAGCTGTGCATCCAGTACCGTTCTGTCGGTCACAATGATGACCGAAGCAAAGATTGCTCTGTTCATCTCATCGTGTAAAGAGGCAAGTCTGTATGCCGTCCAAGCAATGGAGTTGGACTTGCCCGACCCTGCCGAGTGCTGAATCAGATAGTTTTGCCCTGCGCCGTTGGTTCTGACATCGGCAATCAACTTTCTGACAACGTCAAGCTGATGGAACCGAGGGAAAACAAGCCGTTTCTTTTTCACATCGTGGTGGATGAATTTCTGCACAATGTCAAGAAGGCTGTCCTTCCGCAAAACCTCTTCCCATAGATATGCCGTGGGATAGCCGCTCGGGTTGGGAGGATTACCTGCCCCACCGTTTTTGCCTGCACCACCCGAGCCTTGGTTGAAGGGAAGAAAATAGGTGTTGCCCTTGTCAAGCTTGGTGGTCATAAGTACGTCTGTGTGGTCTACACAGAAGTAAGCCAAGATTCTCTTGTTAAATCGGAAGGGCAGTTCTTTTGGGTCTCGGTCATACATCCACTGCTCCTTGGCATTGGAGATGGTCTGCCCCGTGTATTGGTTTTTCAGTTCCAAAGCCACAATCGGTATGCCGTTGATGACAAGCACCATATCCACCGACTTTTTGTGCTCGGCAGAGTAGTGCCATTGTCTGACACAGTTGCACACATTCTCTTCATACAGCATCCCTGCCGTCTTGTTGAGGTGGGATTCAGGCTTGAAATAGCAAACTCTGAAGGTGATGCCTCTGTGCTTGAAGCCGTGTCGGAGCACAGAAACAAGACCGTCCATATCAATGGCATTGTCAAGAGCAATGCAAAACTTCTTGGCGGGGTCAGAGCTACAAGTGCTCTCAAATCTTTCCCACTCCTTGGGCTGTGTTGCTTTGACAAAGCCGATAAGAGTATCTACATAGAATCCTGCCTCGGCATCGTACTTTTCGGTGGGCTTGGTGTAGCCGCCTTCTTCGGTCAAGAAAAAGGCTTCAATATCTGTTTCGAATTGCTTTTCGGTTGTAATCATATTGCAACCTCCTTTTTGCCTGTCACATATTCAAAGATGATGGACTTTTTGAGTGCTTCCATCTCTTCAAGCAAGGCAGTTTTCTTTTCGATGAGGGGGTCGATTTCGGCACACTTTTGGTCGAGGTAATCAGCAATTTCAATTTGCTCATCAACCAATGGCAAGAGAACTTTTAATGTCTCCAATGTTCGCATTCCAATGTTTTGTTGTGTACCATATGTCCATCCCAGTTGCACCTCTTGTTGATAGGCATCTGACTGAAGATAATAGAAAAAATACTTAAAATAGGCACGGTCTTCATTAACCCTAAATACTGCAAGAGGAGACCAAATGTTGAATTTTATATCCGTGTCAACATAAGCCACTTTTCCTGTTGTTGCACCAGATTTTATCATATAAATATCGTTGATTTTGGGAATGTATTTCAAGCAACATTCTTGATAAAATTCTTCTGAAATGTATCCTCTGATGTGGTCAAAAGCAATTGTTCCTTTACCACAAGATACTGCTTCAGCAGAAACAAAAGGAACACCTGTATCATATAGTTCGGGTGTGGTGTGCGGGCCATCGGTAATTGGCATTGATAAGGCATAAAGTGTTTTGCACATCTTCCACTCGCTCGGAATCTCCCCAATCCACTCAATGCCACTATCCTTCATAGGTCTGTCACCTCGGATGCCCTTGGTGACTGCCTCTGTGATGACCGACTGCTTGAGCTTCTTGTATTCCTCAATGGTGGCTTCGGTCTGCTCGATAACTGCATCAATCTCAGCACACTTTTTATCAAGAAAATCAGAAATTGCTTGTTGCTCCGAAAGTGTAGGTGCCAAAATTGAAAGTGTTGCAAATTCTTCATATGTTAGTGTATATCTTAAATTTTTAGCATATGGCTTAAACTTTCTGTCAATAAACACAAAAGAAAACCAATAACTTGCAAATGAAGGAATTATAGATGCCTTACACTTCAAAATTTTATATGCTGGAGATATCATTCCATTGCAAGAACTAATTCCCGAAAACACAGCCGAGCAATCCAAATCAAATAGGCACATAATTAAATCATCTTTTTCAACATATTGATATGTGTCAAATGACTCTGGAACTTTCCCCCCTACAGCATTTGGACTTTTTGTCCTTACTCCTCGTGTTGTTAATGACAGTAACTGTGTCTCCGAGGATTTTTCTCCAACAATTTCTTTTTTGCATAAAAAAGCATTTTTGTTTTTAATAAGATGCCAATGGCTCGGTATCTCCCCAATCCACTCTATTCCACTATCCTTCATTTCTCTTGGCATCGGTCATTCCCCTTTTCCAAAGATGAATTTGAGGGTTCCTGCAATATGCTCTTCAAGCCCGATGATTCTGTCAAGGATTTCATCAGAAGATTGGGGTTTCTGATACTCATAAAAATATCTTGTCATCGGTATCTCATAGCCCACCTTGGTTTTGCTCTTGTCAATCCAAGCATCCTCGGCATAGGGCAAAACTTCTCTTGCAAAGTAGGCATCAATATCCTCATCAAGTGGCACGTTCTCGGTATCTCGGAGAGAGGGGTCTGCTATGGGCTTGCCCTTCTTCAAAACCACCTTGCCATTTTCATCTCTAAGAGGTCTTTCCACCACAATCTTGTTGTAGCCGAACTCCACACTCTCGAAAATCTTGGATTCACAGTAGATGCCGTCCTTGTCACCGTAGATACCTTCTTTGAAATCTCCATAAGCCTTGACAATCAATTCTCGGCAAAGGTCGGTAATATCGTTTCTCTTGGTACCGATGGACTTCCTTCTCGGCTCATAGCAGTGAGAGGCATCAATGAGTTGCACCTTGCCCATTCGGTAGGAGGGCTTGTCCTTAGATAACACCCAAATATAAGTGCCGATAGGCGTATTCATAAATTGGTCGGTGGAGAGCTGAATAATGGCATCAAGCCAGTCATTTTCAAGGATATACCGTCTGATTTCAGAGGGCCCCGAACCTGCATCACCCGAAAAGAGGGGAGAGCCGTTCTGTACGATTGCCATCTTGCCATCCTCGGCAAGCTTCTTCAGACCGTTCAGCACAAACAACTGCTGACCGTCCGAAATCTTGGGAAGACCTGCGGCAAATCTACCGTGTTCACCGAGCTTGGCTTCATTTTCCACTGCCTTTTGCTCTCTTTTCCAATCGATGCCGAAGGGAGGGTTGGAGATGATTCGGTCAAAGGTGTATCCACTGAACTTATCTTCCGAGAGGGTGTCACCGAATCTCATATTGTTAGGGTCTCCCCCTCGAATCATCATATCGGCTTTGGCAATGGCAAAGGTGGATGGATTGAACTCTTGTCCAAAGCAAGTGACCTCAATCTCGGAGTCGATGGCATGGATTCTTTCTTCCATACAAGAGAGCATCTGTGATGTTCCCATCGTCATATCATAGACAGTCATATTGCCACCAAGCTTGGCATCACAAAGGAGCAAGTCGGTCATCAGATAAATAATGTCACGGCTTGTAAAGTGGGCTCCGGCCTCTTCACCGTAGGACTCATTGAAGCGTCTTACCAAGTCCTCAAAGATATAGCCACAGTCAACCGCGCTGATTTTATCGGGCCCGAGGTAGCCCTTCTTGGAGTTAAACTCTTTGATAACAAGGTAGAGGGTGTTACTCTCCACCATTCTTTTGAGTACACTGTCAAATTCAAACTTGGCAAGGATGTCTTGCACGTTGGGAGAAAAACCTGCAAGATAGTCCTTGAAATTGTCAATAATGTTTTCAGGGTCGGACACAAGGGAATCAAAGGTATATTGGCTTATGTTGTAAAATTGATAGCCCGATGCCTTGGTAAGAAAACCGTCAACAACTGCAAGGTGCTTTACCTTCTCATAGGCTTCAAGCACCTTCTCGTGTGTGGGCATAAGGCAATCGTTAAATCTCTTGATGACCGTCATAGGGAGGATAACAAGACCGTACTCATGAGGCTTGAAGGGCCCTCGAAGCATATCTGCTACATTCCAAATGACTGTTGACTTTTCAGCAATATTGACGCCGACGTTTGTAAGCTCGTTCATTGTTTTCTCCCTTTAAATTTCTTTTTAAAAAAGCGCATATTTATATGTTATAAATTATAACATATAAATATGTTACGTGTCAAGTTAAAATAAAGGTGCAAGATTTTAACATAAATTGTGAGGGAACTATGAAAGAACCAAAACAGAAGCTTATCATTACGAAAAAGCCGAAGGGCGAGGACGGGCACAAGGTTTTCTCCATAAGAATAAAAGATGAAACGGTTGAGCGTCTGGAAAACATTGCACAAAAGACAAACCGCTCCCGAAATGATCTTATCAATATGCTCTTGGATTTTGCGATGGATTATTGCGAAGTAAGAGAAGAATAAAAAGAAAAAGCCCTCGGCTCTGCCGAGGGCTTTTTTGCCTTGGCGCGACAAGGAGTTTTAAGCACGTGCGGAAAGACAATAAAACAGCGCGCAAGAGGGGGGAAAACGCAAAAAATGCGCGCTTTGCTTATTGACTTTTCCTCTTCTTTTGTTATAATAGGGGTAATGTAATGAACGTTTGTAAAAGCGAAAAGGACGGTGGGGCCTTTCGCATATAAGAACGGCGGCAAAGGAGAGACGCATGAAAACGCTGAACGTGATGTTAAAGCCTGCTTCCTCGCTTTGCAATATGCGGTGCCGTTACTGCTTTTATGCGGATGAGGCGGCGCGGCGCGCGACGGCTTCCTTTGGCATCATGTCGGAAGAGACGGCCGAGGCGCTCGTTCGCCGTGTGTTTGAGCTGCTTTCTCCCGGGGATGCTGTGCAATACATTTTCCAAGGGGGCGAGCCCACGCTTGCGGGTCTTGGCTTTTTTCACCGCTTTACCGAAATGGCCACGGCGCGCGGGGATATTCGCGTTTCCTTTTCCTTACAAACCAACGGCTTACTTCTTGATGAGGCGTGGTGCGACCTTTTTTTAAAGCATCGCTTCCTTCTCGGCGTTTCGCTTGACCTTCTGCCCGAGGCGCACGATGCGGCGCGGCGGGATGCGAGCGGCGCGGGAACGTATGCACGGGTGACGGCGGCGCTCTCTCTTTTGAAGGCGCGCGGCGTGCCCTTTAACGTCCTTTGCACTCTGACCTCCAAGGTGGCGCGGCATCCGAAGCAGGTCTGGCAACGCATTTTGCACCTTGGGCTTGATTACGTGCAGTTCACCCCTTGCCTTGATGCTGCGGAGGGTGCGCCCTGCCCCGATGCCCTTACGCCTGCTCTTTTTGCCTCCTTTTATACGGCGCTTTTTCAGCTTTGGTATGCGGATTATAAAAAGGGAGGGCGGCGGAGCATCAAGCTCTTTGACGACGTTGTAAATCTGGCGGTCCTCGGACGCCCCACCGCTTGCGGAATGGACGGTGTTTGCCGTCCGCAGCTGGTGATTGAGGCAGACGGCAGCGCCTACCCCTGCGATTTTTACTGTACCGATGACTATCGGCTGGGCAACGTTTTGGAGGATGCGCTTTCCGAGCTTATGGCGTCACCTGTGTGGAGCAATTTTGCTACGCGACAGAAGAAAATGCCCGCTCTTTGCCAAGGTTGCCGATACGCTCGCTTCTGTGGCGGCGGATGCCCTCGAATGCAAAGAGAAGTTTACATATGCGCAAACGGTACTGCGTGCGGCTATCAACAATTCCTCAACGGTTGCGGCGAGACGCTTTTTCACCTTGCCGAAGAGGTGAAAAAGAAATATTTTGGTGCAAGATGCTGAGCTTGAAAGGAGCTTATTTATGAGTCAACAGGAACAAAGAAGAAACGTGCTGGTCTTTCTTTGTGACCAGCTCCGTCCCGATTTTCTTTCTGCTTACGGGGCCGACTTTATTCCCACGCCTAACATTGATGCCTTGGCGGCAGAGGGCGTGACCTTTGATAACGCCATTACGGCCTCCACCGTGTGCGCGCCTGCGCGTATGTCCTTTTTGACGGGACAGCACGTGTCGGGCCACGATGCATGGACCAACGACATCCCGGCGCGCGAGGGAACCGAGTATCTGCCCGAGCGGCTTACAGCGGCAGGCTATATGACGGCGGCGGTCGGTTGCTTTGACCACGCGCCCGCGACGAAGAATTTCGGCTATCGCTATCTTGACACCTGTCTTGGTACCGGCGGCAGAAAAAACGATTATCTGACGGAGCTAAAAGAGCGTCACCCTGAGGTTACACAAAACTATCCCCGCGATGAAAAGGGGAGATTTGCCTATGGTGAAGAGGAGTTTTACGACACTTGGGCTGCAAACCGCGCGGTCGATTTTATAGAGAGCTACACGAAGACGGGCAAGGCGCCCGACGGCTCTATGCCCGATAACGAGGGCGCGCCCTTCTTCCTTTACTGCGGATTCCTTTCTCCGCACGACCCGCTTATCCCGCCGTCTGAGGTGGAGGGCTCGGTGGACCCTGCGCGCCTGCCTCCCATTCAGCTTCCCACCGAAGCAGAGGAGGAGCTTCCCGAGGTGGAGCGCTATCGCCGCACCTTCCTTTATTCGCGCGAGACCTTCTTGAATCCCGAAAGCGTCCTGCCTGAGCTTGAAAGACAGCGCCGCCTGTACGCCGAGCTGATAGTGGAGGTCGATCGCCTTGTAGGGCGCGTGGTAAAAGCACTCAAGGAGCAGGGCATCTATGAAAACACCACCATTATTTTTACCTCTGACCACGGCAGCGTGAATCACGACCATCTGGTAATGACCAAGGGCCCTTGGCCCTATCGCGCACAGCTCTTTATTCCCATGATTATCGCGAACCATCCCCGTCTTGAAAAGGGAACGCACTCGGACGTGCTTTGCGGAAATATGGACGTTGGTGCCACCGCGCTTGACATTGCGGGAGACAACCGTGCCTTTGGGCTTTCTCGCTCCATGATAGGCCTTGCAGACGGCAGTGTTCCCGAGCGTGAGGTGCATATGAGTGAGTTCTGCGATACCACCAAGACCATCGTGGATAAGCGCTATACCTATATTTACTATCCCTTTACGGGACATGCGCGCCTTTATGACCGCATAAACGACCCTGAGGAGAAAAACGATCTTATTTCTGACCCTGCGTATGCCGCGCTTGAGCGCCGCTTCCTGATGCACACCGTTGATTTTATGCTTCTCTCTAAGGGTGTTCGCATTGAAGCCCACGATATGACCCCCACCACGCGTGCGGGCATTGAGAAAAAGCACCCCCGCTTCCTCGATAATTTCGACATTGCCTACCCCATTTCCACCCGTGCCGCGCAGCAGCGCTTGCGCGATGCAGGGCTTGATGCGGATTACAACGAGTTTTGCCGCACGCGCCCCATCAAAGCGCATTACGGAGTCTATTTCTTTGACGAGAAAAAATAATAAGAAAAACGCCCTGCAATAGCGTGATGTCCTTAACGGACAAATCACGCTAAGTTATGATTGCCCTTACGGGCAAGTGATGAGTTATGATATGCTTCGCATAGTTATGATTGGCTACGCCAAGTTTAAGATTTGATGAGCAATCATATCATAACGTTTGCATAGCAAACTCATAACGGCGAGTGAAAACGAGCCTCATAACTCTAAACTAAAACCAACAGAAAAAGAGCAGACATACAAGATTTATTCTTGTGTGCTTGCTCTTTCTGTTTGTATAGGGGTTTGGGCTTAGCCCATATTTGCATTTGACTAGTCAAATGCGATGCTCGCACTCAGTCGCAATTTAAAATTCTCCGATAAGAGTATCACGCAATTTCAGGGCGTTTTTTGCGAGCAGCCGCCGCTTTTGATAAGAGTGCTATCTTGGCGAAACGGTGGCGGAAAGCAAGGTTTTTCTGCATTTTTGAAAGGAGAGGCGCTTTGCGGCTTGACAAGAGGCGGCTTTTGTGCTACCCTTGAAGAAGGGCGGCGCCGCAGGCGCCGCTTTCGGAAAAGCGAAAAGAAAATCGAAAGACAAGGTGACATGGATATGGCAACCGTAAGAACCGAAAGCAATATCGTTTTAGAAAATCGCCGCGTGGCATTTACGCTATCGGCGGAGGATGCAAGCGTTTTGTCTGTCAAAACGGCAAACGGGCGGGAGCTTTTGCGCGAGAAAACGCGCTTTTTTGCCCTGCTTGATGAGAGCTTTGAGCCCTTTGTGACGACGGGGCTTTCCTTTAAAAATGGCGTTTTTACTCTCTCGACCGAGCTTGGCGAAGTGAAAATTGCCGTTTTCGTGCGCGAGGACTATTTCGTTTTTGAGGTGCAAACGGCGCTGCCCCAAGGGGCGTACTGCTAGCTTTTCGGCAACGCGCGGTATGAATATGACCTCGAAGACAGAAGCGATTATCGCGGCGCGGGCGTTGCTATGACCGTTTCGGTTGACCCTGTGCATTTTCCGGACGGACTGCAAAAGGAAACGGCGGCCAAGGTGTACGAGCATTTGGAGGGCGCGAAGGGCGCGAAATACGGCCTTACCGTGATGCCCGAGCCGGAGCTTCGCGAGACATTGAAGGCCATTTGCTCCGAGATTGATGCCGAGAAGGGCATTGTTTTAAAGACGGCGGGCGCTTGGGCCTTGGATTCCGCCGCCGTGCAGGGCAACTACACGATGACGTGGGATTGCCGCCCCGAAACCATCGAAAAAAGGCTTCCCGAGTACGCTTTTTTGAAAATTGACCACCTCGATATTCTGCATAACGACGTTTCTTCCTTCGTGCAGGGCGATTTCACCTACGTGGATTACGAGAGCCATGAGGATTTCAAGGCGCGTGTGACGGATAAGCTGGCCAAGCACGGTATCGGAACGGCGCTTCATACCTACGCGCAATATATTAACCCCAAGTCCGCGAAGTTGCTGTCTGACCCTGAAAACCAAAAGATGCTTTCCACGCTTGAGGAATTCACCTTGGCCGAGGACGTTTCGGCCGAGGCCGATTTCCTTCCCACCGTGGAATCCACGGCGGAGCTTTCGGATTATTACGGATTTTTTGCCCAAAACGTCGCCTACGTTCTCGTGGGCGAGGAGATTATCAAGTACAAGAACCATCCCCAAGGCTTCGCCTCCTGTCAGCGCGGCTATTCGGGCACGAAGGCCGCCGCGCACAAGAAGGGTGAGAAAATTTATCATTTGGACGGTCTCTTTTATTTCCTTGTGCCCAAGCATAATAGCCCCCTCTTTGCCAAGATTGCGCACGATACCGCCGAGGCCTATAACAGAGGCGGCTATACGATGCTGTATATCGACGCCATTGACGGTACCTACCGCCATTGCAAAAGGGAGGAGCGCCCCTACTATATTGCAAAGTTCGTTCACGAGCTGGTGAAAAACTGTAAGATAGAGCCTATTGTGGAGCTGTCGGATATGCCTGCATCCGTTTGGGCCGTTCGATCCAGAATGGGCGCTTGGGACATTCCCTTCCGCAATCTTAAAAAGTTTTCGTACCGTCACCATCTTATCAATGCCGAGGATACCCGCCATTTTTACAACTGCATGCTTGGCTGGATGAACTTCTTTCCCACCACGGAAAAGTATCCCGGCAACCAACACACCAAGTACTTCCACTTTGACGCCATTGATTATATGGGCGCCTTGGCGCTCTTGTATAACTACTCCACCGCGTACAGCGAAATGATACTGCACCACGCAGGCACCAAGCGCAACGTTTCGCGCTATCAGCTGTACGACAGACTTCGCCGCCAAAAATATTTCAGCGAGGAAACGCTTGCGCACGCACGCAAGAGCCCCTATGAGCTTGCGCTTGTCGAAAAGGGTGAAGAATCCTATGCGCTTGCCGAGAAAAGCTATGAAATCAAGCGCCTTTACGGCATTGAGGAGGCGGGAAGAGAAACGGCGACCTTTGCAAATCCCTTCAAGGCGCAGACGCCCTTTATTCGTCTTGAGGCTTGTATGTCCACCTTGGGTCAGGAGCCTGTGACCCTGCTTCCCTTGGACGAGGGCAAGGAGGTTGCCTTGCAGGTTGGCGAGCGCAAGCTTGGCGGCGAAATCAATCTTATGAATAACCTTGCGATGAAGGTGCGCGTGAAGGGCAACGGCAAAAAGGGCACGGTTGCGCTCATTTTGCGCGGCGGCTCGCAAAGCGAGTTTGGCTATGGCCTTTACCTGATTGACACCGATTTTGAGGGCTGGCGTGACTTCGTTCTGCTTGAGGCGGATAACGGCGACAGAGCAGACGAGCTTCCCTTTGAAAAGGGCCTTCACAACTACAAGATTTTCCGCTCGGGACTCAATATGGACAGAATCAATTCGGTGGAGCTTGCGGTTGCGGGCGACGTTTCGGGTGTTCTGATGTCCGAGGTAACTGCCTGCCGTCAGGTTTATAACGCCATCAAAAATCCGAGTATTCGCGTGGGAGATGAGACCGTAACCTTTGAATGCGAGCTGATGTCGAGCGACTTTATCGAGTGGGATGGCAAGGAGGCGGCGGTGCTTGACCGTTACGCCAACAGAAAGCCTATCTATTTCACGGGAGGTCTTTCCGTGCCCAAGGGAGAATTTACGGCGAGCGTTGGCATGACGGCCTCGCTCAACGCCTGCCCCGTCAACGTTTACCTGACCTTTGGCACAACGGGCGAGGAAATTCAATAAAAGCAATAGAAAAAGAGAGAAGTCGTAAAATGAAGTGAACCCAAAAGTTTAGACAAAAATTAAATATTAAGTTGTTTGCGAATGAGCTCGGTATTGCACTGGGCTCATTCCTTTTAACTTTAGAGAAATTCTTTCGTTGTTGTAGTAATGTATGTATTCTTCCAACTTTTC
>JBGVMO010000088.1:0-1977 GCA_045124835.1 Eubacteriales bacterium | reverse complement strand
ATGGCGCCCCATATCCAAAACATGCGTGCCAATATCGCCAGAGTCCTCGGCGTGGACGTCTCCCGCGTCAGCGTAAAGGCAACCACCGAGGAAGGCCTTGGCTTTTCGGGCGAGAAATTGGGCATCGCCGCTCACGCGGTCTGCCTCATCGAAACCGCGGAGTAAAAAAACGAGGAGTCTTATTTGGGATCCCTGCCCTCGTAAGACGTCCCCGTCGCAATACAAACACAGGCGAATTCTTCTCTCACAGCCTTTCTCTTCTCCGTCCCTTCCGCCCGCTTTGTATTTGATTTCCTTCCCATCATATGCCCACAGGAGCGCTTCCGCCAAACGGCAACCGTAAGCCGCGGCAGCACTCTGTTCAACCACAATCAAATTTTCGAAAAAAAGCGACGGGCAACCAGAAAAAATCCACCGTTTGTTTTCCAAAATATTTTTGCCGTTTTCACGGCGTTACTGTAAAAGAAAGTCAAGGTGCACTTATGTTTATCATCTCCCCATCCGTACTCGCCGCGGACTTTTCCAAGCTGGGCGAGGAGCTTCAAAATGTCGAAGCGGCAGGCGCACAATATATCCATCTGGACGTCATGGACGGCGTATTCGTCCCCAATATTTCCTTCGGAATCCCCGTCATCAGCGGCATCCGCAAGAGCAGTCGGGCGGTTTTTGACGTCCACCTGATGATCACAGACCCCATTCGCTACATAGACGCCTTCATCAACGCAGGCGCGGATCTTCTCACCATTCATTACGAAAGCTGTGAGAACCCAAGGGAGGTCGTCCGTGCCATCAAGACAAAGGGAGTCAAGGCGGCAGTGGCAATCAAGCCAGCCACCCCCACAGAGGTTCTGTATCCCCTGCTCGGGGAGCTGGATATGGCGCTGATCATGACGGTAGAGCCCGGATTTGGCGGTCAGAAGCTCATCCCCGAAACCGTCAAAAAGGTTCGCAAGCTTCGGGAGTATGCCGAGCAAAACGGCATTGAGATCGATATTCAGGCAGACGGCGGAATCACCGCGGATAATTTAAGTGAACTGGTCAATGCTGGTGCCAACGTGATCGTAGCAGGCTCCGCCATCTTCCGTGCGGAGAACCCCTCCAAGGTCATCGCGCAAATGAGGAGGATTGCGGAGGCACAGAAAAAATAAAAGACAAAAGAACCGTCCTCACAGGAGGCGGTTCTTTGTTATATCGTTCCATCGTCTTACTGCTCGCCCGCAGGCTTTTTTAGCTTTCTTGCACCAATTTTGTCAAGAAGCTCTCCGCAAATGTCGGATAGTCACAGGTAAAGCCCGACACGCCATCCTTTGTGACCTGTCAGGGTTAACCTTTTTCCATGTTTTGTTTTTTCCTTTCTTTTCCTTTTGAGTATGATGCGATTCTCATATCTACAGTAGGCATTGTACGATATTCTTTATCTTTCTGTCAGGAGGTTTTATCATTTTTTAATTTTTCTCAAAAACACCAAGGCAGAACCGAAAAACTCGTTTCCGTTTCAGTTTGCCACAGAAAAATGCCTCTTTCTCGCCTTTACAGCAGGAAATAAGCGCCCACCTGTGTGATCCGATCCGAGGGTACGTGATATTTTTTCGCTACTGACCAAGCCGTATCGTCGGGGGTCGGATAATAAACCACTATGCGGTTGCCCCGACAATCGTATTTCTCCCCAAAGCGAGCCTCCGAAAGCGCGCGGATCGGTTCCACGCCCGAGAAATCGGCAACCACCGATAACTCCGCGTCCAGATTCAGATTCTCACCGTCCACACGGGCACGGCAGGAGATCACGTCGCCCAAGGCGTCAAAGCAAACAGGCTCGCCCTTCACTCCTTCGGTCTCGTACCGAAGAGGCAAAGTCAATTCCGTCACCGAGTATTCTCCGTCTCTTTGGCAAAGAAGCAGATACCGACTTTCTCCCGTCAGCACGTATTTGCCGTCCACCGCGGCACACCCGTCAAACCGAACGCTTCCCCGTACGTC
>JBGVMO010000087.1:0-3189 GCA_045124835.1 Eubacteriales bacterium | reverse complement strand
AACATTCTGTCCCTGACCTGCTTTAAAATGCCCTGCGCAACGACAACCATCAGCCTCTGCTGACAAAAGGCGGCAACAATGCCGATAACAAAAATGCACGCCATTTTAAGAAGCATTGAAAGAAGCGGAGCAAAATCCGTCGAGTGCTCCTTAAGCATGGGGGTGATATAGTCATCAATGAGCGTGCCCGTGAACATTGACGAGGCGATGCTCGTAAGAGACGAAAGGAAAATGCACACAACAACAAGGAGCATAAGAAGCTTATACTTAGCTCCCACAAGGGAGAAAATTCTGCCGATGATTTTCATGTCGAGCTTTTCGCCCTTCATCCTCACGGGTGTGCCGCCGTGGCGTGACATGGGAGGTCTCGGGGGCATGGGAGGCTTTTTTGCCTGTGACTGATTACTCATTTCCGCTTCCTCCCTTCTTCTGTGAAAAATAAACCTCACGGTAAATTTCGTTGGTTTCAAGCAGCTCTGCGGGAGTGCCGAAGCCCGAAATTCCGCCGTCGTCGAGGACGATAATCTTGTCCGCATCCTCAATTGAGGAGATACGCTGGGCAATGATGAGCTTTGTTGTTTCGGGGATATACTCCCTGAAGGCCTTACGTATCATGGCATCGGTTGCGGTATCAACGGCGCTTGTGGAGTCGTCGAGGATAAGCACCTTCGGATTTTTGAGAAGCGAGCGTGCGATACAGATTCTCTGCTTCTGACCGCCCGAAACATTGGCACCGCCCTGCTCGATATAGGTATCGTAGCCTTCCTCTCTTTCACGGATAAAGCCGTCGGCACAGGAGAGCTTACACACCTCAAAGATTTCCTCATCGGTGGCATCCTCCTTACCCCAGCGGAGATTATCCCTGATTGTGCCCGAGAAAAGAACATTCTTCTGAAGCACCATTGCAACGGCATTACGAAGAGTGTCAAGGTCATATTCACGCACATCTCTGCCGCCGACCCTGACCGTGCCCTCAGTAGCATCGTAGAGACGGGCAATAAGCTGAACAAGGGTTGTTTTTGATGAGCCCGTTGCACCGATGATGCCTACGGTTTCGCCGCTTTTAATGTGAAGGTCAACGTTCTTCAGACAGAAATTCTGACTCGTTTTTGAATAAGCAAAGGAAACATTGTCAAAATCAATACTGCCGTCAGCAATTTCAAAAACGGGATTTTCAGGGTTGACAAGGTCGCTTTTTTCCTCGAGCACCTCGCACACTCTTTCACCCGATGCCTTGGACATTGTGAGCATAACAAAAATCATTGAAAGCGCCATAAGGTTCATAAGAATCTGCATAACGTAGGACAGCACGGAAACAAGGTCGCCCGTTGTCATTGAGGTTTCACCGCTTGAAACAATGAGCCTTGCACCGAACCAGGCAATGAGCAGCGTGCAGGCATAGGTTGCCGTCTGCATGAGGGGTGAGTTATAGGCAATGATGTTTTCCGCACGCCTTGAATCACGGTAAATTGTGTCGGAAACATTTTTGAACTTTTTCTCCTCCTCCTTTTCACGGACAAAGGATTTCACAACCCTGATGCCGTGGAGGTTTTCCTCAACAACACCGTTGAGCTTATCGTAGGTTCTGAACACCCTTTTGAAAATGGGGTGAGCGTTTTTCACAACAAGGCCGAGACCGAGACCGAGAACGGGAACAACGCAAAGGAAAATAACGGAAATCCTTGCGTTGATGGTCAGTGCCATCACAAGGGAGAAAATGAGCATTGCCGGTGAACGCACCGCAATACGGATAATCATCTGGTAGGAGTTCTGCAGGTTTGTAACGTCGGTAGTAAGCCTTGTAACAAGACCTGAGGTGGAGAACTTATCAATGTTTGCAAAGGAGAAGCTCTGCACGTTGTGGAACATATCGTGCCTTAAATTCTTGGCAAAGCCTGCGGAAGCCTTAGCCGCGGTAACACCTGCCGCCGCACCGAAAAACAGGCTGAAAAGGCAGAGCACCACAAGCAAAAGTCCGATTTTCACAACAAAGCCCGTATCGCCCTTGTTGATTCCGTTGTCGATGAGCTTACCCATAAGGTAAGGGATAAGCACCTCCATTACTACCTCGAGGGAAACGAGGAGTGGGGTGAGAACTGAGGCGACTTTATACTCACGTATACATTTTGCAAGGCGTTTTATCATTTCCGCATCCGTCCTTTCGCGTATAGATTTAACCTTATAATTATAAACCTATGGTTTTTTTTAGTCAAGGGGTGGAGGGGAAAAAAGGTGGAAGGGCCGAGTGACGGCAAGGCGGGTGGTTTAGTAGTCAGTAGTCAGGGACGCCTGACGGCGTTTTTTAAATGCAAAATGCAAAATGTAAAATGCAAAATTGTGGGTCGCTTCGCTCCGATTGTATGCGGACACGGCAAGCCGTGTCCCTACGGTAACAACATCCGTCTGTAGAACTTCCAAGTTGTGTGGACGGCCGATGGCCGCCCCTACGTTATCCGATAACCGTACAACCTCCGAGGACGGATGCATCTGAAAGCACCCGAGGAGCGGTCTGCGAATGTCGGGTTCCGCGGTGATTGAAGCAACACGAGAAAAGGAGACCATTACGAAGTTAAGGGATATGACGGATGTAGCGGACGGACTTGAACAAGTTTGCCTTAATTTGAGTTGTCCGTGAGCTTTACCCTCGGGCTGAGCTGTAGTAATGTGAATTTTTCCGTAGGAAGAAGTTTATTTTATAAAAGCGTTAAGGAAAGGGAAAGCGTTATTCCGTAAGCAAAGTTGACAGCGGAAAAATTCACCGCCACTGCGGACCGCAGGAACTACCTAAGGGCGCTTTGGTTACTTTGCCGCCCCGGGCATCGTCGCCGAAGCGCCGCCAGCGGCGGATGAAGCGAGGCGAGGATGGCGCAGCGGTCAAAATCGCTCGGCGCTCCAAGCCGATAAGCGATTTTGGGAACCGCAAGAGGGGTAACAGCCCCGCCGGCTTGAGGCGGTAAAACGTAAAGCCCACATCCGCGGAGGCTTGTCAAAGTCGGCTTGAACGTGACGTAGCGACGGGGGCGTCGCTCCCTACGGTTTTCCGTAAGGGTTCGGTTAAACCCGACAAGGGACGCCACACAGGGCGTCCCCTACGCGGTACCGGTAAACAATGCGTTAATCCAAGCCGACCGTGGGTCGGCGCTACAGTGCGTAGCGACGGGGGCGTCGCTCCCTACGGTTTTCCGTAAA
>JBGVMO010000086.1:0-43793 GCA_045124835.1 Eubacteriales bacterium | reverse complement strand
AATTAATAAAACCTAATAAAAAAAAAGCGGCCCGACCACGCTTGCGCCCGCCGCATACTATATGGGGAATTACTCGCCGCTTTTCTTGTTGGAAAGCGCGCCGATGGCATAGGTTGCGCCGATGATAATGCCGATGATGATGAAAATGCCCAGCATACCGATGCCCATATATTTCAGGTTTTCAACGAAATTCATAGGAATAAAATTAAATTCCATATCTTCTAACCTCCGCAAATCAACCGAAGAAATTGAGAATGAGTGCGCCGGCAATAACCGAGGCAATCTGTCCCGAAACGTTAACGCCGATGGAGTGCATCAGAAGGAAGTTCTGATTGTCCTCAGCCAAGCCCATCTTGTGAACGATACGGCCGGACATCGGGAAAGCAGAAATACCTGCCGCGCCAATCATGGGGTTGATAAGCGGCTTGCCGAGAAGGCGCATAATGATGTTGTAAAGCTTGGCAAAGAGAACGCCGCCTGCCGTATCCACGATGAAGGCGATAAGACCAAGACCCATAATGAGAAGGGTATCAAGGCTGAGGAACTGTCCTGCCGTCATGTTGAAGGCAATGGTGATGCCAAGGAAGATGGTGATGAGGTTGGCAAGAACCTTTTGAGCGGTCTCGGAGATGGAATCCAGAACGCCGCATTCGCGGATAAGGTTACCAAACATCAAGAAGCCGATAAGAGAGCCGGCACCGGGCGCGAAGATGCAAGCCACGATGGAAATGATGATGGGGAAGAGAATCTTCGTGGTCTTGGAAACGCTCGCGGGCTTGTAGGGCATACGGATGAGGCGCTCCTTCTTGGTGGTCAGCGCCTTGATAACGGGGGGCTGAATGATGGGCACCAAGGCCATATAGGAGTAAGCCGCAACCGTGATAGCACCCACGTACTTGGAGCCGAGGGTGTTGGCAACAACGATAGAGGTGGGGCCGTCAGCCGCGCCGATGATGGCGATAGAAGCAAAGTCTCTGAAATCGGGGAAGAAGATAGAGGCCATGCAAAGCGTGAAGAAGATACCGAACTGCGCCGCCGCACCGAAAAGCATCAGCTTGGGGTTGGAAAGCAGAGGGCCAAAGTCAATCATCGCGCCGATACCGATAAAGAGAATAAGCGGGAACAGCTCGTTTGCAATGCCGGCGTTGTAAAGCTCGTGCAAGGGCTCTGCGATGCCGGAAAGCTTCGTGATGATTTCTTGTCCGCAGTGGCTGCAGGTCTCTTGACCAAAGGAGGCAACAGCCTCACAGCCCTTGCATAGATAGGTGACGACACCGGGGAAGTTCATTAAAATTGCGCCAAAGCCGATGGGGAGAAGCAGCGTCGGCTCCATCTGCTTTTTGATGGCGAGATAAATCAGCAAAGCGCCGATAATCCACATAACAAACATTTTCCAGTTGCCATTTTCACCAAATGCCAAAATCGTTGAAAACAGCTTTCCAAGCTCTGCCATAGTGTAACCTTTCTTACTTTCAAGTGTGAAATAAAAATTTACCGCTAGGTATTATACCATATATTATGGAAAAAAGCAACAGTTTTTTGCACGAAGAGAAAAAGGATTTTGTCTTGGTGAGAAAAAAGCCGAAAAAGCCCTTGACAAAAGAATAAAGCCGTGCTATAATGACCGACGGAAACAAACGACAAGTGAATAGTCGGGGGTGCTTTCGGGCTGAGATGGAGAAATCCAAACCCTTTAACCTGATACGGATAATGCCGGCGTAGGAAGACAGATTGGGAACCACACGGCTATTTTGCGTGTGGTTTTGTTTTTCCTGAAATTTTTTATGCCGTCAATGACGGCGGAAGGAGAAAAACTATGGAAAACGGAAAATCCAAAATCCAAACGCTTGTCGTATGTAGCGTTTTGGTAGCGCTTTCGGTGGCGCTGAGCTTCTTTACGATTTGGGAGATGCCAATGGGCGGCTCCGTCACCCCTGCCTCGATGCTTCCCGTGCTTTTGATAGGCATTATGTACGGAACGCGCTGGGGCCTTGGCAGCGCCTTCGTGTACTCTCTTTTTCAGCTTTTGCAGGCCTTGATAAAGGGAAATGTGTTTATTTACACGCAAACGGCCTATGCGGTTATCATCTGCGTGTTGTTTGATTACGTAGTTCCCTTTACCGTTCTCGGCCTTTCGGGGCTTTTCCGCAAGCTTTCCCTGAAAAAATGGAAGCATTTCGGCGCGTATATGGGAATGACGCTTTGCGTCCTTTTGCGTTTCCTGTCTCATTTCTTGACGGGCGTCACCATCTGGGGCCAATGGGATGAAGGCTTTTGGGGCGGAATCATCTATTCTGTTGCCTATAACGGCTCCTATCTCTTGCCCGATTTTCTGATTGCGGTGGCCGTTGGTATCCTTTTGATTGAAAATAAGGCGTTCAGACGGCTTTGGCACTAAGCGGCTTGACAAAGTCAAAGAAAAGTGCTATAATCTCTCGTATAACAGGGCGGCGCAATCGCGCTATATCATGCCGAAAGGTCGTATAGTGAGGAAAGTCCGGGCTTCATAGGGCAGGATAACGGATAACGTCCGCCGAGGGTAACCTCAGGAACAGTGCAACAGAAATAAACCGCCGCGCAAGCGGTAAGGCTGGAAAGGCGAGGTAAGAGCTCACCATCCCCTCGGTAACGGGGGGAGTCATGTAAACTCTATCCGAAGCAACACCGTGGGAACGGCGAAAGCCGGCGGCTGCCCGCCGCATTTCCTTGGGTGGCAGCGCGCAAGCGCAAGCCTCTTGGTAACAAGGGGCGCAGATAGATGATTGCGGTCTTTTATAGGCACAGAACCCGGCTTACAAGCCCTGTTATATTTTTTGAAATGCGCGCCGCGAAAGCGAAGGCGAAGCAAAGAGCGAAGGCGAAGCCTTCGCTCTTTTCAAAGAAGGGAGATTTTTATGTTCAGAGTTTTGCTTGTGGAGGACGATAGGGAGCTGCGCGAGCTTTTCTCCGCCTTTTTGTCGGATAACGGCTACTCCGTTTTTTCTGCCAAGGACGGAAAAGAGGCGCTCTCGCTGATGGAAACGGAGTTTGTCGATCTGCTCGTAACGGATATTATGATGCCAAGGCTCGACGGCTACGAGTTGACGCGACAGGTGCGCGCCGCATATCCCGCCCTTCCCATTTTGATGATAACCGCAAAAAACGGTTTGGATTATAAAAGTGAGGGCTTTGAAAGCGGAACGGACGATTATATGGTTAAGCCCGTGGATTTGCCCGAGCTGCTTTGGCGCGTCAAGGCACTTTTGCGCCGAAGCGAAAGCACACATACCAAAACGGTTGCCCTTGGCAAGACGGTTCTGTATTACGATTCTTATACGGTGGAGCGAGGCGAAGAGCGGGAGGAGCTTCCCCCAAAGGAATTTATGCTTCTTTATAAGCTTTTGGCAACCCCAAACCGTACCTTTACCCGCGCACAGCTGATGGACGAAATCTGGGGAATGGACTCCGTGGCAACGGAGCATACTCTGGAGGTGCATATCGGCCGCTTGCGCGAAAAGTTCAAGGACAATCCCGATTTTTCCATCGTAACGGTGCGCGGCCTCGGCTATAAGGCGGTAGAGGGAGGGCAGAAATGATGAAAAAGAAAATCCCCATGCCGCGCTTGCCGCGCCCACAGCGCTTGCGCCTCGTTTTCAGCTTTTTGGTCTTTCTCATCAGCCTTGCGGCCACCCTTTTGGTAACGGCGGCCTTGGAAATTCTTTTGGCCTTCGGCGTCTTTCCCAACACCCCCTCCTTTTTGGTATTGGCCTACGTGCTTGCGCCGAGCGTCGTTTTTGCAACGCTTTTCGGTCGCCTGTTTGGCAAACGCTTTTTCCATTCCATTGATAACATCAAGGATGCTATGGTGAAGGTTTCCGAGGGCGACTTCACCGTCACCCTTCCGGAGCGCTTTCACGTGGCAGAGCTGCGCGATATGGCGCATTGCTTCAATTTGATGGTTAAGCAGCTCGGAAGCATGGAGGTTATGCATAAGGATTTTATCCGCAACGTGTCGCACGAGTTTAAAACGCCTCTTTCGGCTATCTCGGGGTATGCAACGCTTTTGCAGTCGGAGGAGCTGAGCGAGGAAAAGCGAATTGCCTATGCGGAAAAGATTGCCGTCAGCACCGCGCGCCTTGCCAGTATGACGGGCAACGTCTTGATGCTTTCACAGCTGGAAAACCAAGAGATGAAGGCCAAAAAGGTGCATTTTTCCTTGGACGAGCAATTAAGAAAGGTTCTTTTGCTTTTTGAAAAGCAATGGAGCGATAAGGAGATTGAGATTTCAATGGACGAGGGAAGCGCCCTTGGCTACGGATACGAGGAGCTTCTTTTTCAGGTTTGGCAGAATCTGGTCTCCAATGCCATTAAATTTACCGAGAAGGGCGGCAAGATTTCGATCTCCCTTCAGCAAGAAGAGGACCGAGTTCTTGTCTCGGTCGAGGATAACGGCATCGGCATTGGCCCTGAGGATAAGGCGCGCATCTTCGATAAGTTCTATCAGGCAGATACCTCGCGCGCGGTGGGCGGAAACGGCCTTGGCCTTGCCCTTGTAAAAAAGATTGTGGATATGCACGGCGGCAAAATCGAGGTGGATTCTACCCTCGGCAAAGGAACCGTCTTTACCGTTTACTTGCCCACAGAGGACGCCGTTTTAAAATAAAAAAATAAAAATCCTGCAAATCATTGATTTGCAGGATTTTTTTCGATGAAAATTACGCTTCCTTAAAGGTGAGGCCGTACTTCGTCGCTTCGGCAATCAAAGCGTCGATAAAGACGGTAAGCTCGCTCTTGGAAAGGGTCTTTTCCTTCGAGGAGAAGGAGAAGCGCAGGGTGATGCTCTCGCCTGCCTCGGATTCGTAAACGTCAGCAACGGAAACGGAGCTCAGCCACTCGCCGCCAACCTCCAACAAGGATGCACGCAAGGGATTGAAGGGAAGGCTTGCAACCTCGCCGTAGAAGGAAAGGTCAATGTCAATGGCAGGGAAACGGGAGGGCTCGTTGTAGCGCAGGTCAAGAGGTGCCCATTCGGAGAATGCGTCCATATCGATTTCTGCGAAAGCAACGGCTGCCTTGCGGTCAAGCTTCGCCTTAACGGAAGGATGAGGCACGGACAAAAGACCAAGTACCTTGCCGCCAACGATGATGTTGAAGGCGTTTGCGGGGTGCATAAAGTCTTCGGGACTCTTGATGGCCTCAAACGAAGGCGTAATTCTCTTAATGTCGCGGAAGATAGCAACGATGGCGTCTCTCATTTCAAGGAAGGCCGCCTCCTCGCTTGCACCCTTGTCGTAAAGCGCGACGCCCAGCGTCTTTCTTTCGCGGCAAAGACCGTTTTCGTCGTAGCCCTTCACCACACGGCCGATTTCAAAAAGGCCGAAGCGCGAAGCAAAGCCGCGGTTTTCCGAAACGAAGGAAAGAAGAGTCGGGGTCATATGCTTACGCAGAATGGCGTGGTCGGGGGTCTGCGCGTTGATAAGCTTGGCGTTTTCGGGCAGAGAGATGGAAAGCGCCTTGTAAACGGCGGCATCGCACCAGATGTACGAATGCACCTCGTGGTAAGCAAAGGTCTTTACCAAGATGTCCTTCACGCGCGTGTCGTCGCTCTTTGCTCTGTCAGGACGAACAGGGAAAAGGGGGCTGACGGAGGTGGTAATCTCAAAGTTATCGTAGCCGTAAATACGGGTAACCTCTTCAATCAGGTCGGCCTTGATGGTGACGTCCTTGGTGGAGCGCCATGAGGGAACGGTGACGGTAAAGGCGTCGCCGCGTCTTTCAATGCCGAAGCCGAGAGAAGTAAGCGTTTTTTCGATGCGGTCGGCCGAAATATCAATGCCGGTATAGCGGTCGAAATAAGCCTTGTCAATGTCAATTACAATGGTGGGCAGATGGGTGGGATAGCAGTCGGTTGCCGCGCTGATAACGGTGGCGCCGGGATCTATCTCGGTCAAGAGATACAGGAAGCGTGCCGAGGCAACGGCGGCAAGCTCGGGGTCGAGCATCTTCTCGTAGCGCATAGAAGCATCGGTGCGCAGACCCAAAAGACCCTCGGACTTGCGGATAGAAATGCCGTCAAAGGTGGCGCTCTCAAGCAGAAGAGAGGTCGTGTCGTCCTCAATGCCCGATTCTAAGCCGCCCTTAATGCCTGCAATGGCAACGGGCTTTTCGTGTGAGCAAATCATCAGAACGCGGTTATCAACCGTGCGCTCCTCGTGGTCAAGCGTGGTAAAGGTGAAG
Organism: Eubacteriales bacterium; assembly: GCA_045124835.1. Lineage (GTDB taxonomy): Bacteria > Bacillota > Clostridia > Oscillospirales > CAG-272 > UBA1740. The sequence goes on along the minus strand of JBGVMO010000086.1, from coordinate 37,577 downwards.
GGGGCATCAAAGCGCTGCACCTCAATCTTGTCCACCTTGCGCAAATCGAAGGCATGCATCGGCTGGCCAAGCTCCAGCATCACGTAGTTGGTCAAGTCGGCCAAGAAGTTGATGGCGCGAGAGCCGCAGTAGAAAAGACGGATGCGCATCGCAACAGGGCTCTGGTGACGGGTGATGTTCTCCACCTTAACGCCGATATAGCGGTAAGCGCTCTTCGGGTCGCGGATGTCAATATCAACGGGGGGCAGGTGGTTGTACTTGGCAAGGTCTGCTTTTTGGACGGGCAAAAACTCTCTCTCGGCGATGGCGGCGAATTCGCGCGCGATGCCGTAATGGCCCCAAAGGTCAGGACGGTTGGTCAAGGACTTGTTGTCAACCTCGAAAATAATATCGTCAATGGGATAAATTTCCTTCAAATCCTTGCCGAGAGGAAGGTCATCGGGAAGCTCCCAAAGGCCTGCGTTGTCTGCGGAAATGCCAAGCTCTGCCTCGGAGCAGCACATACCGTAGGACATAAAGCCACCAACCTTGGCCGCGGTGATGGGGGTGCCGCAAACGTGTGCGCCCTCCTTGGCAAAGGCAACGGTGAGACCCTCGCGCACGTTGGGTGCGCCACAAACGCAGTCAACAATGCCGGCGCCCGTATCTATTTTCAAAAGGTGAAGCTTCTTGGAGGAGGGGTGGTTCTCCACGGAAAGCACGCGCGCAACGATAACGCCGTCGGTATCCTTTCCCTTGAAGATAACCTCCTCAACCTCAGCGGTGGAGAGGGTGAAGCGATGTATCAGGGCGGGAATATCAAGCCCGCTAAGATCGACGAAATCGCCAATCCAGTTCATTGAAACGTACATAGTCTTTTCTTTTCCTTTCTGTTCGGTCGTCCGCGTCAGTTGCTCTCAAACTGAGAGAGGGCCTTCAAGTTGCCCGAGTTGAAGTCACGGATATCCTTAATGCCGTATTTCATCATTGCCAGACGCGTCATGCCGAGGCCAAAGGCAAAGCCCGTGTATTCTTCAGGGTCTATGCCGCCCTCCTTCAGCACGTTGGGGTGAATCATGCCGCAGGGGCAAAGCTCAAGCCAACCGGAGTTCTTGCAGGAGGGGCATCCCTTACCGCCGCAAATCAAGCAGCTGATATCAAGCTCAAAGCCGGGCTCGGTGAAGGGGAAGAAGCCGGGGCGCAGGCGCACGTTGATTTTCTTGCCGAACACCTCGCTGAGCATGGTCTTCATAAAGTAAATCAGATTGGAAATAGAGATGTTTTTGTCAATCATCATGCCTTCCATCTGGAAGAAGGTGTTTTCATGGCAGGCGTCAGTCGCTTCGTTACGGAAGCAACGGCCGGGAAAGATGGCGCGCAGGGGGGCGCCGTACTTCTTCATAATGTGGTTCTGAGCGGCAGAGGTCTGCGTTTTGAGCAGCTGGCCGTTCTCCAGATAATAGGTGTCCTGCATATCGCGAGCAGGGTGGTGCTTGGGAATGTTGAGCGATTCAAAGCACTGATAATCGTCCACAATCTCGGCGTAATCCTCAACGGTGAAGCCCATGCTGGAGAAAATCTCCTCCACGTCTCTTGCAATGAGCGTGATGGGATGGTACGAGCCGATTTCCTTTGCCGCGGGAATGGAGGGGTTGTATTTCTTTGCGCTGCGAACGGCGGCGTCAAGTGCGGCCTTTTCAAGTGCGGCGGCCTTTTGTGCCACAGCCTCTGCGAAATAATCCTTCAGGGCGTTGATGCTCTGACCTGCCTCCTTCTTTTCCTCGGGAGACATATCGCGCAGGGATTTCATCAGGTCGCTGACGGGGCTCTTTTTTCCGAGAAAGCCAACGCGAACGGCCTCAAGCGCCTCGGAGCTGGTGGCGGCGCCAAGCTGCTCATCAAAGGCTTTTTTCAGGTTTTCAATCATTTCTGTCAACATAGGGAACAACCTTTCTTACTCGTAAAACGATATCTACAAAACAATATATATTATAATGAAAAAAACAAATTTGTCAATCTTATTTGGCAAAAGTGCCCATTTTTTTTGCAAGAATGGGAAGAATGGCCTCGGGAACGAGCGCTTGGGGCAAAATTCCCTTCAAAAGCTGCTCGCGCACGGCGGTTGAGGAAATTTCCGTCATCTCCTTTTCAGCGGGCAAAAAGAGGGTTGGCGCGCCGCCGTTTTGGAGATTGTATTCGGCCATTTCCGTTTCGTAGGCGAGATCCTTTTCGTTGCGGATACCCTTGAAAATGCAGGAAATTCCTTCGCGACGCACAAAGTCAACCACCATGCCGTCCGAATGGGCAACCGTGACGTTGGGATACTCTGCGGCAACGGCCTTGAGCATCGAAAGACGCTCCTCTTCGGTAAAGATATAGTGTTTTTCCGGATTGATAAAGAGGGCAAGCACAACCTCGTCAAAAAGCGCCGAGGCGGCAAAAACGAGCGCCTCGTGCCCCTTGGTGATGGGGTCGAAGCTGCCGGGAATTAAGGCGCGGCGCGGCTTATCCATGGTCTTTTCAAATCCTTTCCTTTTTTAGTCAGTCGGGCATAAAGCGAAATATAGTGATAAACGAAATACCGTAGCGCTTTTGCTTTAAAACGGAAAGCTCCTTTGGCATCTCACCCTCAAAAATATCCTCCTTGTCGCTCTCGGTCACGATAAGCGCACCGGGGTGGGCAAGGCCCGCCTTCAGAATCAGCAAAACGGCATCCCGTGCAAAGCTTTCCTTGTAGGGCGGGTCGATATAAATCACGTGAAAGCGGTCGCGGCCTGCGGCCTTGCGGATATAGTTGCGAAAATCGCTGACCAAAAAGCGCGATTTTTCAAAAAGCCCCGTTTTTTCGGCGTTTTTCTTGACAATATCCATTGCCTCTCTTGAGGCGTCGATGAACATGGCGCTTCCTGCGCCGCGGGAAAGGGCTTCAAGCCCCATTTGTCCCGAGCCTGCAAAGAGGTCTAAAAAGGCGCGACCCTCAAGCTCAAACTGCAAGGCGGAAAAAACGGCCTCCTTGACCTTGGCGCCCGTCGGGCGCGTTGCTTCTCCGGGAAGCGTGAAAAGGGGGCGCCCCTTGGCACTGCCCGTGACGATTCTCATTGGCTGTCCTCCTCGTTTTTGGGATGAAAGTGGGAATAAACGGCAACGGCCGCCGTCTTCGTTATGCCCTTGACGGCGGCAAGCTCGCCGACCGTTGCGGACTTAATGCGTCGCAGATTGCCGAAATAGGCAAGCAAAAGGCGCGCGCGCTCCTTGCCGATGCCCGAAATGCTCTCAAGGCTTGAGGTGCGAAGGTGCTTGGATTTGGCGCGCATCACTGCACGGACGGTGAAGCGATGCACCTCCTCCTGTAGCTGATAGAGGAAAACGAAAATATCCTGCTCACGCAAAAAGGAAATAATGCGCTCTCCGTCGCAAAGTGCCTCGGTTTTGTGCTTGTCGTTTTTCACAAGGCCGAAAAGAGGAACGGAAACGCCCATTTCCTCCAAGACTGCGCGACCAACGCGCACGTGCCCCTGTCCACCGTCAAGCAGAATCAGGTCGGGAAAGGCGCCGAAGCTCTCAGCGTCCTCCTTGTGCGCAAAGCGGCGAGACAAAACCTCGCGCATAGCGCCGTAATCGTCGTTCACAACCGAGCTTATATGGAAAAGTCGGTAAGCATTCTTGGCAAGGCGGCCGTTTTCCCAAACAATAAGACCGGCCGTCGTTTCCTCCGCACCGATGGAGGAAATGTCGTAAAGCTCAATGCGAAGGGGCGGCTCCTTGAGTGAAAGAAGGCGGGCAAGCGATTTTGCCGTTTCCTCCTCGCGCACCTTGCTTTGCGCGTATTTTTCCGCGGCCTCCATGGCATTTTTTTCGGCCAAGGCGCAAAGCGAGCGCCCTTTTCCCCTTTTGGGAAGAAGAACGGAAACGCGCCCCCCTCTTTTTTGGCTCAGAAAGTCCGAAAGAAGCACCGCCTCCTCTTCCCCGACGGAAAAGGCAAGAAGAATTTTCTTCGGCGGCTCTGCCGTCTCGGCATAATAGCTTGCGATAAAATCAAGGGCGCTGCCCTCGTCTAAAAGCTCTTGAGCGGAAAAGGTAAACTCCTGCTTGCGATTCAAGGCGCCGCTGCGCACGGACAAAAGGGAAATGGCGCCCACGTAATCGGTGGAGCAAAGACCCCAGACGTCGAGAAAAACGCTCGCCTCGTCCACAACCTTTTGCTTTTCACCCAGCTTTTCCAAGGCCAGAATGGCGTCGCGCAAGCGCGCGGCGGCCTCAAACTGCTCTTCCTCTGCCAGCGCAAGCATTCTTTCGCGCAGGGTCTTGACGGTTTCGTGCGTCTTGCCTGCCAGAACGCCGAGAGCGCCCTTAACGGCCTCTTTGTATTCCTTTTTGGAGGAGGCGGCGAGGCAGGGGGCAAGACAGCGCCCCATCTGCTTGTATAGGCAGGGGCGGATTTTGCCCGTTTCCGCAGGAAAGCGGTGGCGGCAGGTGGGTAGACGAAAGATGCGGTTGACCGTCTCGGCATTCAGCTTCGCCTCCGAGGCGCTCGCGTACGGGCCGAAATAATGCGCGCCGTCGTTTTTTCTGTCGCGCGTGACGAAAACGCGCGGAAATTCGCCCGCCGAAACGGCAATGTAGGGGTAGGATTTGGCATCCTTCAGCTTGATGTTGTAGCGCGGCGCGTACTGCTTGATAAGCGTGTTTTCAAGGCTCAGCGCTTCTATTTCCGTGTCGCAGACGATGTAGTCGAAGTCGGCAATATTGGCAACAAGACGCTTGGTTTTCGGTGTTGCCTCGCCCTCCGAAAAATATTGCGAAACGCGCTGGCGCAGCTTGCGCGATTTGCCAACATAAATAATAACGCCGCTTTTGTTTTTCATCAGGTAAACGCCGGGGCAAAGCGGAAGCGCCGCGGCCTTCGCGCGCAAGGCGCCAAGTAAGGTATTCATAAGAAAAAGCGCGGCAAGCCAAAGGCCCGCCGCTACTCCTTGTATTCAGTGTGAAAGGATTAGTCGCCGCAGCCGTTCTCAATCAGCTCGGCAAGCTCCTCAAGTGCCGCATCCTCATCCTCGCCCGTTGCCATCAGGGTAATACGGGTTCCTTGGGAGATGCCCAGATGCAATACGCCGAGCAGACTCTTGGCGTTGACGTCATCGTGACCCTTGATAAGTCGAATGTCACTCTTGTATCCGTTTGCTTTCTGGATAAAGTATGTAGCAGGTCTGCCATGCAGGCCAACGGCATTTTGAAAAACAACGTCACGGTATTTCATAGCTCTTTTTGCTTTCGTGGGAAAGCGTCCTTTCTCGGCGATGATAAGATTATTTTCGGGTTACCTTCTCGGGCATCCGAATAAAAACAAGGTGGAAAAACGCGTTTTTTTGCTAAAAGCGCTTCTTATATCCGTTAGTATAACAAAAAACAAATATAAAATCAATAGTTTTTTTAAAAAAATAAAAGATTTTCATCAAAAAAAGTGCTTTTTTGCTCTCTTTCGAGAAGGTTTTTCCTAAAAAATGGGTGTGGCACTTGAAATTTGTGCAATTCGCCCCTCAAGAAGAACTGTTGCCGAGGAAAGCGCGGCCTTTTGTCCGATGGCGAGATACTGTCCGTTTGCGTAATACGCACCGTCGCGCAGGGTTAAAGGAAGAAGAATATAGAGGGTCAAATCGGAATAGAGGACGGAGTCCTTTGCTTCACCGTCCTTGGCGTAAAAACGGCTTGGCGACGCGGCAGCCCCCACAATCCGCCCTGCCGTTTCCTTCAAAAAAATGGGCTCGGTCTCTCTGATGGCCTCGGAAAGTGCCGCGCAAAGTGCGTTGTCAAGCCGTTCTGCCGTCACCGTCAGACAAAGCGGTGTGGGCTCCGCTGTGCCTTGGGAAAGCCAAAGCCGCGAGAGCGAAAGAAGGGAGAAGAGAAGTGCAAGGGGTAAAAGCAGCCATTTGTTTTTCCATTTGCTCCGTATCGGTGCGCGCACGGCAGAGCCTCCTTTATCCTTTTTTTATAGCTTGAACGGCATCTGCCGTTTCTATTCCAAGGCAAATGGCAGAAGCTGCGCCCTTTCCGTGAAGAGCGAGCGACTTGCCTACCAAAAGCTTCGTTTTGCCAATATAATAGCCGTCCTTCCTTTGTTCTGCCTCGATAAGCACCGAAAGAAAAAGGCGGCTTTTTCCGCTTTTCCGAAGAGCGCCGTCCTTGTCCTCCTCAAAATGCGGCTCCGTTTTTACCGAAACGATTTTCCCAAGAGGCGCCTTGGAAACGCCGTCGTGCAGCCGCTCCCCAACGGCAAAGGCCTCGGCTGTTTCAGGCTCCGTCACGGTGTAAAGAGAAACCAGAAGCGAAGCGGAGTCTTTGTTGGCAAAAAAACGGGTGGCGCCCATCAAGGCCAAGACTGTCAAGAGGAAAGCGAGTGGGATTGTAAACAATAGTTTACGCTTAAAAGCCAAAAGAAAATCACCCCCGTTTGTGTGGTATAGAACAAATCGTCAAACAAGCCGAAGAAGCAAAGAGAAAAAAGCGCGCTCCGCGCGGCAAGCGAGAGAAGACGGGATGCGGGCTCTTTCGGTAAGGCCGGAAAAAGCGCAAGAGCAATCGCGAAAAGGAAGGAGGCAAGACCGAAAACGCCCTCCGAGACGAGAAATCTCCAAAAAATCGAATGCAAATGCTCAACCCGCTCAAGCCCTGCGTAAAGATGGGGAAGCACAAGGCGGGAAAGCGCCGCCCTTCCCTCGCCAACGCCGAAAAGAAGGGTGGCCTTGGGGAGCGAAAGAAGAGAACGCCAGAGCGAAAGACGGTAGGAAACGGAGGTGTCACCCGAGAGGACGGATAAAAGCCGCTCGCGCAAGGCGAAAGGGAGAAGCGACAGTACGCCCGGTAAAAGACAAAGCGCAAGAAGAAGAGGAAAGGGGCTTTTGGTGTGAAATGAAAGGAAGAGTAATAGGGAAAGCAAAAGCGCGAAAAGCGCGCCGCGGCAAAGGGTAGAAAGAAGCCCAAGCAGAGCAAAAGCAAAAGCAAGCCCGTAAAGGAGGCGCCATTTGCCCTTCTTTTGCGAAAGAAGATGCGGAAGCAGGCCAAAGGGCGCAGGCAAAAGAAAGGCGGCAAGCACGTTGGGATTACCGAAAAAAACGGCACTTCTGCCGATTTCGGCATAGCTGTGCGAGGCGTCAACGTAGCCAAGAGCCCCCTTGCCCAAAAGAAAGGCGAGAAGAGCGAAAAGGCCAAGCAGACCGCCAAGAAGCCCATAGACCGTCAAGAAGTCCTCGGCGGAATCCGAAAAGACGAGGGGGATAAGGGCGGCTGCAAGACCAAGGAGAGGAAGAAGGGCCGAAAAATCCCGAAAAAGCAAAAGTGAGGAAAGTGCCCCCGAGGAAAGAAGGGCGAAAAGCAGTAGAAGGGCCAAGGGCGGTCGGCGCGCGGGTATGCCGCGAAGTAAAAGGCCGCACGAAAGCAGAAGCAATAAAAAAAGGCAAACGAAAAGCGAGGTGTGCGGCAGGGGCGAAAAAACGGGAATGGAAAAGAGAAAAAGAAAGGGCAGAGGGCTTTTTGCCTTCTGCCTTGCTGTCTTATCGGTGTTGTGTGTCGAAAAAGGAAAGATAGGGCTTTGCAAGCGTTATTCTTCTCCTTTTGGCTCCTTTTTTCTTCTTTGCTTTTTGACCTTTGGCGGATGCGCGGCCATATAGGCCTCGTAAAGCTCAGGACGGCGCTCACGGGTTAAGGCAAGTGCCTGCTCCTCGCGCCAAAGGCGGATGTTTTCATGATGCCCCGAAAGCAAAACGGGGGGAACGGTGCGGCCGCGAAACTCAACGGGTCGGGTGTATTGGGGGTATTCGAGAAGCCCCCCTGCAATGCTTTCCTCCTCATAGCAAACGGAGGCGGGCAAAACGCCGTCAATCAGGCGCGAAACGGCGTCAACCACAAGACAAGCGGGCAGCTCGCCGCCTGTCAGCACGTAGTCGCCAACGGAAAGCTCCTCGTCCACAATTTCCTCAATGGCTCTCTGGGCGATGCCCTCGTAATGTCCGCAAAGAAGAATCAGGCGGTCAAGCGAGGCGTACTCCTTGGCGATATCCTGCGTGAATTTGCGGCCCTTGGGGGAAAGATAAACGCAAAGTCGCTTTTCGTCCTTGGGCGCGTTTTCCACAATCGCGTCAAAGCAGCGACAAATGGGAGGTGCCGCCATCAGCATACCCATACCACCGCCAAAGGGGGTATCGTCAACGTTGTTGTGCTTATTGCAGGCGTAGTCGCGGATGTTGTGGCAGGCAACGGAAATCGCGCCGCTTTTCTGCGCGCGCCCGATGATGCTCTCGCTCAGAACACCGTTTACCATATCGGGAAAGAGCGTCATAACGTCAAATTTCATAGCAGTCCTCTTTCGGTTAATAGAAAAATCCCTTGATGGGGCGGATAAAAACGCCCTTATCAACGTCAACCCGCACCAAGAACTCCTTGACAGCAGGGAAAAGAACCTCCTTGCCGTCGGGGGTCTTTACCGTATACATATCCGAGGCGGGCATCGTGTCAACCCTCGTTATCTCGCCGTAGACGGCGCCTGTATCGGCGTCTATCACGGGAAGCCCGATGATGTCCGCGAGAAAATACGCGCCCTTTTTCAAGGGGATGTCCTCACGAAGCGCGTAAAGATTTCTTTCCTTTAAGAGAATGGCGTCCTCCATAGAGTCAACGCCCTCTAAGCGCAAAAGCACAAACCCCTTGGCAACCGATGCGGACAAAACGCGCCGCATATCAAAATTTCCTTCCTTATCTTGCAGAAGGATTCCGGAAAGGGAAGCAAGCACCTTTGGGCTGTCGCAGTAGGATTCTGCCTTCACGACGCCCTTGACGCCGTGGGTATTGATGATTTTTCCGCAAAGCAATTCTTTTTCTTTCATAGTGCCATTGTAGCAGGAAAACCCGTTTTCGTCAAGTCCCCTTTTTCAGAAGACGCAGATAGAGTGCAGCGTAAGCCTCGGCCGTCTTTGCAAAGGAGGGAAGCGCCTTGGCTCTTTCAAGCGCGGCGGCCGAAAGCCTTGCGCGCACGGCTTCGCTTCCCAGAGAAAGCAAAAGCGAGGAAAGGGCCGCCGCGTTGCCAACGGGAAAGGTAAGTCCCCCCTTGCCCAAGCGTTCAAGATTGCCGCCGCAAGCGGAGACGAGCGTTGGTAGCCCCGCGCTCATTCCCTCGGCCACGGAAAGTGAGGCCGTCTCATCGCCAAACGAGGCGGATAGATGCGCGTCGAGCGCGTGATAAAAGGGGGTAACATCCTCGCTGTGCCCCAAAAAGCGCACCCTTTCGGCAATGCCAAGCTCTTCGGCAAGGGCGGTAAGCTTCCGCCTCTCTCCGCCTTCTCCAAGAAAGAGAAAAAGAAAGCGCCCGCTTTGTTGCAGCACGCGCTTGGCCGCCAGAAGCACCGTTTGATGCCCCTTGATTTTTTCAAGCCTGCCGCAAAGGCCAATGGCAATATCCGAGGGGGCAACGCCGTATTTCTGCCGCGCCGCCCGCCGCGCCGCTTCCGTTGGCACGCCTTGGAAAACAAAGCCGTTGGGAATATAAAACAGCTCTTCGCTCGGTATACCTGCCTCTGCCAAGCGGGATAAGCCGCAAAGCGAGGGGCAAACGGTCGCGTCGGTCAAGCGGCGGTAGAGAAAGCGCGAGGTCGGGCGCGAGGAAAAGGGCGTGTCGCAATGGCGCGTGGAAAGAATGGCGGCGTCTGTTGTCAGCTTTGCGGCCAGCTTGGCCGCAAGTGCGCCGTGTGTGTGCAAAATATCGGGAGGTGCCTTGCGAAAAAGACGGGAAAGTGCGAAAAAAAGAGAAAAAGAAAAGGAGGCCTCCTTGGCCTCACAGATGGGTAAAGTATCGATTTTTTGCTTGTGATAAAGCGGAAGAAGGGCGCTTCCCCTTGGCAAAATCACAAGCGAGGGAAAGCGCGCTTTGTCGGTTTGCGACAAAAGGCGCAGAAGAAAAAGCCCTGCGCCTCCTATTGCCTTATCCGTTATCACGTGATAAATCAGAGGCATACCTCTATTTTTTCCGCTTTTGCTTGAAATATGCAGATAAAAGCGCGCGGCATTCCTCCTCGCAAACACCGCCAAGCACCGTCGGATGAAAGAAATTGGGCGTTTCTGCCAGATTCAAGGCGCCGCCGAAGGCACCGTTTTTTTCATCGTATGCACCGAAAACAACGCGGTCAATGCGCGCGTGAATGATAGCCCCTGCGCACATCGGGCAGGGCTCAAGGGTCACGTAAAGGGTGCTGTCGGTCAATCGCCAGCCGCCTGCCGCACGGCAGGCCTCCTCTATCGCCATAATTTCGGCGTGATGAGTGGCCATACGGGAAAGCTCGCGCTCGTTTCTGCCGCGCGCAATAATCTCACCCCGCCTGACAACGATGGCGCCAACGGGCACCTCGTCCATCGCGGCGGCCTCCTTTGCCAAGGCAAGCGCCTCTTGCATATATTCAAAATCCGTCATAGCGTTATCCTTTCAAAAAAGCCAAAAGTAGTGTGATGCCCAAAAAGAGCCAAAGCGGAGAGTGGAGGGCATCGCAAAACAGCGCCCGCCTGCCTGCCTTGTCGGCAAGCGCTTGAGAAAGCGCAGGGGGAAGCAAGGGGAAAGCGCGCCTTTTGGCAAGAAAAAGCACAAGAAGCAGGGAAAGAAGAAGGCCAAGGCCTAAAAGCGCGCAAAGAAGCGGTAGCGATAGGGCGGGGGCTAAAAGAAGAGAGCAGAGGTTGTTGCAAAGGTGCAAGGCAAAGGGCAAAAGGAAAGAGTCTGTGGCCAAGGCAACGGCACCGAGGAGCAGCCCTGCTAAAAAGGCGTATGGCATCTGATAAAAATTGGCGTGCAAAAGGGAAAAGAAAAGCGCGGAAAGGAGAACCGCCCCGCCCCCATCCCTTGCCCAAAGGGTGCGCAAAAGAAAATGGCGGAACAAAAGCTCCTCGACCAGTGCGGGCAACAGCGCCGAAAAAACAATTGCGTACCAAAGGGGAGGAGCGGAGGGCTCTGCCTGTGGCGGCACAACTTGGCTCCAAAAAAACGCCGTTGAGAGCGTTAAAAGCGGTAAAAGAAAGAAGAAAGGCAGGGAAAAAAGAGGAGCCTTGGGCAAAAGAAGAGGCGAAGGGAGCGCCCTGCCCTCAAGCAAAACGGGAAGGACGATAAAAAGCGAGGCAACCGCGTCGGCAAGCGCCTGCTTTGCGAGGCTTTCTTGCGGCAGAAGACCTGCAAGAAATAAGCCCAAGAGCGCAAAAAGTAAATAAAACGTTACTTTTCGCAGGGTAAGGGCAGAGTCCTTCGGGTTCATACGCTTCCTTTCCTTGATGGCAAAGAAAAAGCCAATCAATTTTAAAAAATGGGAGAAAACCGCAAAAAACGGTTGAAAAAAGTCAATGCCCGTGCTATAATGCAAGAAAAGAGAGGGGGAGAAGGTATGGCGGTAACCAATGCCGTGCGCCTTTTAAAGGCGGCAGGCGTTTCCTTTGAGACAAGAGAATACGAGGTAGACGAAGAGGATCTTTCGGGCGTCCATATCGCAAAGACGCTTGGAATTGATAAGGATACGATGTTCAAAACGCTCGTGACCGCGGCTGAAAGCAGGCATTACGTCTTTCTTTTGCCAAGTGGTGCGGAGCTGGATTTGAAAAAAGCCGCCGCCATAGCGGGCGAGAAAAAAATCGAGATGCTTCCGATGAAGGAGCTGCTCGGCGTTACGGGGTACATTCGTGGCGGCTGTTCTCCTATCGGTATGAAAAAGAAATTTCCCACCTATATCGATGAAACGGCGCTTCTTTTTGACGAGATCTACGTCAGCGCAGGCATGCGCGGGCTTCAAATCAAGATCAAGCCGCAGGCGCTCATCGACTTTGTTCCTATGACAGTGGCTGATTTAACCAAATAAGATTCAAAATTCAAAAGGAGAAGGCTTATGCAAGAAACAACCTATCGCTTTATGCGCTTTCCCGGCGGCAAAAGCCGCGCCTTTACCGTCAGCTATGACGACGGTGTTGCAAGCGACCTGCACTTGATGGAGCTGATGAAGCAGTACGGCATTCGCGGCACCTTCAATCTCAACGCGCGTATTATGGCGGATGAGTATATTGACCCTGTCGAGAAGCCGACCCACCGACTTTCCCTTGCACAGATAGCAGAGCATTACAAGGATTTTGAGGTTGCCACGCACGGTGCGACCCATCCCTTTTACCGTGATCTGCCAACGACTGCCGCAGTTTATGACCTTGTGCGTGACAGAGAGGGCTTGGAGGGTATTTTTGACCGCATCATTCGCGGTCACGCCTTTGCCAACGGAAGCTACAAGGCGGAAACCTTAGAGGCTCTGCGCTTAACGGGCATTATCTATGCAAGAACGGTCAATAGCACAGGGGGCTTTTTGATTCCCGAGAATTTCTTGGAGTTCCATCCCACCTGTCACCACAATGACGCGCGCTTGAAGGATTTGCTTGCTTCCTTCCTTGCTGAGCCTCGTTATGCCACCATTCCGCGCCTTTTCTGCCTTTGGGGGCACACCTACGAGTTTGTCAATAACGACAACTGGTCGGTTATTGAAGAGACCTTTAAGACGGTCAGCGGCCACAAGGATGTTTTCTTTGGCGGTATGGAGGAAATTGTTTCCTATTGCCTTGCCTACCGTCAGCTTGTTTTCAGTATGGATAACAAGAAAATTTACAATCCCACCGCAACGCCCGTTTGGATAGCAACGGCGCTTAAAACAGAGAATTGTATCTGCATTCAGCCGGGAGAAACGGTCGTTATTTCGTAAAAACGATGCCGTTTTGGCGGCGAATTTCGTCCATCACGGCAAGTGCCATATCGGTATAGCTTGCATCGGGAAGAAGGCGTTCTTCCTTGATGGCGGCACAAAAATCGTTTATTTCCTCAAACATATTATCGGGAGCGTCGGTTTTCGGCAAGAAAATCGGCGCTTTTTCTTCGCCCTTGATAAGCGTCAGCGCGCGAGGATTGGATACCTTGTCAACCGAAATGCCCCCCTCCTCTCCGAGAATAACCGAGGGTGAAACGGAGTTTGCAACCTTGGAGTAGGTGATCGTCGCCTCAAAGCCCTCGTAGCCGAGAATGGCCGCGCCGCAGCATTCGAAGCCGTTCTCTAAGAAGGAGGAGCGGCTTCTGATTTCCTTGGGCATGCCGAAAAGGAAAACGGCGGCAGAGATGGGATAGATGCCAATATCCAAAAGCGCCGCGTTGCAAAGCGCGGGGTTAAAGGCGTTTAAAACCCTTCCCTCAAGAAAGGGCTTGTAGCGGGAGGAATACTGGGAAAAATCAAGGATGGCACCGCGCACGCGGCCAATCTCGGAAAGCGTGGCCTTCACCTTGTGCCATGCCTCTGCGTGAATGGGGCGCATGGCCTCCATTAAGGTCTTGCCTGCCTTTTTGGCGGCCGCCTTCATTTCCTCCCATTCGGGAAGCGAGGGGGCGGCGGGCTTTTCCACCAGCACGTGCTTGCCGTAGGAAAGCGCCAAAAGGGTCTGCTCCTTGTGAAGAAAATTGGGCGAGGCAATATACACCGCGTCAATATCCGAGGAAAGAAAGGCCTCCATGTCCGTAAAGACTGCCTTAATGCCGTGCTTTTGCGCAAAGGCCGTGCCCTTTTCCTCCGTTCTTGAATAAACGGCCGTGGCCGTGGCAGAGGTGAAGGGCAGGGCGGCAACGAAATTGTCGCTGATGAAGTTTGTTCCGATAATGCCGAATTTCATAAAAGCCTCCTTGATTGCCGTCAAGCCGACGGCAGTCGGTTTTTATAGGGTTAAAGCGAAATGCCGTCCTTTCGCGCCTTCTTCATTTTCTTGTAGCGCGCCGCCAGATAGATGCTTTGGGGAATGCAGGAAAGCGCCCAGGAAACCGGATAGGAAAGGAAAAGAATGCGGTATTGCACGAAAACGTCGGTAAAGATGGTAGAGAGCGAGGGAAGCAAGGCAAGCACCCACAAAACGCGGATGCCGAAAATGGCGGAAATGGAAAACACCATCGGCCAGAAGGATGCGCCAAGACCGCGCGAGCAGAAAATCAGCGTGTCCATCACGCCGCAAATGCAGTAGGGAAGAAGCACGCAGGTCATGCGGTTGATGCCGAAGGTGATGGCCAAATCCTCGCCTGCACCGAGATAAAGAGAAAGAAGCGGGCGCGCAAGGATGTAGGAGGCAAGGCCGAAAATGAGGCCGACAAGCGTAACGAGAAGCACGTTGTTGAGAATGATGCGCTTGATTCTGTCATACTTGCCCGCGCCGCGATTTTGCCCGATAAAAATGAGGCTGGCCTGCACCACGGAGTTCATGGCAACGTAAGTAAAGCCCTCGATGCTTGCAGCGGCAGAGGAGCCCGAAACACCCGCAACGCCAAAGGCGTTGACGCTGGATTGAATGGTGACGTTGGCAACGCTGAAGGCCAAGCCGTTGATGGCGATGGGAATGCCTGCCTGCAAAATGTTGAAAAATTTGTTGTTATAAAGGCGAAGCTTCCCGAAATACAGATGGCAGGGATGCTCCTCGGGCAAGCGGTGCAGATGCCGCACGCAAAGAATGGCGGAAAGCACCTGAGAGGCCACCGTTGCAACGGCAACGCCCGCAACACCCATGCCGAAAACGGCCACGAAAACGAGGTTGAGCAGCACGTTGCAAAGACCCGAAACGGCAAGATAAATCATGGGGCTTTTCGTGTCGCCGATGGTGCGAATCATCGCGGCGGTATAGTTGTAAAGCACGGAGGCGGGAAAGCCGAGAAAGATGATTTGCAAATACAGGGTTGCGCTGTCAAGCACCGCAGGATCGGTTTTTAAAAGAATAAGAAGCGGCCGTGCGCCGAAAATACCGACAAGTCCGATGCCGATGCCAACCAGAAGCGCCGTTACAACGGCGGTGTGGGCGTATTCAAAGGCCTCTCTGTCCTTTTTGGCGCCAAGCTGAACGGAAAGGCACATGCTGGTGCCGGAGGAAAGGCTGACGGCAAGATTGAGAAACAGGTTGACAAGCGAGCCTGTGCAACCAACAGCGGCCACAGCCTCAATGCCGTTGAACTGACCCACCACGATAATATCGGCCGCATTGTAAAGCAGCTGAAGCACGTTGGTGAGAATCAGCGGAATGGCAAACAGGATAACCCTTTGCAGAATGGGCCCGTTGAGCATATCAATTTCCTTGTTGCCCTTCAGAATTTTCAGCATAGCAAAAACGACCTTTCCGATGAGTGATTTCTCTACAAAGTATAGCACCGGTGAAAAGGAAAGTCAACGAAAAAACGATGATTTTTCTTCTTTTTCTCCGCAAAAGCAGGCCTCATTCCCTGTGCGCAAAGCGCTGTCGGTATTCCTTCGGCGTCAGCCCCGTGTTCTTCTTGAAAAAGCGCGTGAAATAGTGAATGCTGTCAAAGTGCAAGGCGGCCGAAATCTCCGTAAAGGTGGCGCCTGAGGCCACAATGCGCGATTTGGCCTCCTCCAAACGCTTTTCGGCAACGAAGGCGGCCACCGTCTTGCCCGTGGCGGCCTTGAATTCGCGGCAAAGGGTTGTGCGGTTCGTTCCAAAAAGAAAGGAAAGCTCGTTCAGCGTGATTTTTTCGGTGTATTTGGTGTTGAGGTAATCAATAATTTCGTACACCGAAAAGGTGTGCGCAACGCCATCCGTCTGGCGACGGGCGGCGCCGTATTCGCGGTGCAGGGAAATCAGAAAATGCTCTATCAGGATTTTCAGCATCTGCTCCGCACCGTAGGGCTGATTTCTGTTTTTCTTCATGTTGTGAGTGGGGATGTTATGGGGCGGTGAGAACACGTTGCGCGCCTCCTTCACGATTTCTGCCAGCCTTTTGATTTCACCCTCGCGCAGCTTTGAGGGCTGGGAGAAGGCGGCAAGGCTTTCTCCCTCGTAGGTAAAGCCGATAATGATAACGGAGGGCTCCTTGCTTCCTGCGCGCAGAGCGTGCTTCTCGTTAGGCGCGTGAATCAGAAGGGTGTCCTTTTCGAGTGTGCCCGAAAATCTCTCGGACAAAACCTCAAGTGCCCCGCCGGCCACAAAAATCAGCTCGTAAAAGGGATGGCTGTCGTAGTCTGTGGCAAAGGATTCGTCAAAGTCAAAAAAATGCACGTTGGCAATCCCCGTTATCTTTAAGGTGTAGGAAAGGCTTTTAATGGCAAAATCCATGGCTCATCTCCGCATTTCTTTCATAAGCTTTTCTCGGAAGCGGCAGGATGCAGCCGCCCGATTTCTTTTCTATTTTACCGCAAAAAAAGGTGTATGTCAATAAATTTTTTTACGATTGTGCAAAAAACATTCACGATAATGTAAATACAAAAAAAGATGGGTGTAGTATACTCAATACAGAGTAAAAACCCAAAATCTTTTCATCAATTTTTAAAAAGGAGAAGAAAAAATGGAGAGAATTTGCATTCCCGATTGGGAATACCAGGAAAGAATTCAGAAGGCGGCCGCTTTGATTCGTGAAAGAGGTCTTGACGTAATGCTGGTTGCTTCCACCGAGAGCGACTATGCAAACGCAAGATATTTTTCCGGCTTCTGGCCCCTGTTTGAGAGAGCAGGCGTTGCCATCAGCGCAGACGGACAGGCTGCTCTGCTTGTTGGCCCCGAGTCCGCTATTTTCGCTAAGGACTTCGGTAAGCTTGACAAGGTTTTCGTATTGAAGGAGTTCCGCGAGTCCGCAGACCCCTCTTACCCCGAGCTTATTCCCGACACCTTTGCTGACGTATTCAAGGCTATCGGTGTTACCGGTCAGAAGCTTCGCATCGGTCTTGGAAGCTACGTTGAATGCACCCTGCCCATCTACGAGGGCTTGAAGGAAGCATATCCCGAAGCATCCATCGAAAAGTGCAACGATATCATGGTTTCCCTTCGTCAGATCAAGAGCGAGAACGAGCTTGCTTGTATCCGTGAGGGCTTCCGCATCATCGAGCTTGCCACCAACGAGGTTATCCGTAGCCTGAAGCCCGGCGTTACTGAGCTTCAGATGGTTGGTGTTGCACAGAGAGTTATCTATGAGAACGGCGCAGAGTACGAGGGTCTTCCTATGTACGTATTCAGCGAGGCAAGCACCCGTCACGCTATCTCCCGTTCCCGTTACAGAGAAATAGGCAAGAACGATATCGTTCAGCTGAACCTCTCCGCTAAGATTGACGGTTATTCTCCCTCCATCGGTCTTCCCGTTGTTATGGGCAAGCTCGAGGGCGAGAGAAGAGAGCTGGTTGACTTCTGCTTGCAGATGCACAACTGGACCTGTGATCAGATCAAGGCAGGCATTGAGGCTTCCTCTATCGCAAAGAAGTTCTATCAGATGTATATCGATGCAGGCTATGAGAAGAACTATGTATACGGTCCTTGCCACGGCACCGGTATGATTGAGGTTGAGGCTCCTTGGATGGAGACCAGCTCCAACTACATGCTGCAGGAAAATATGACCTTCCAGGTAGACACCTTTATCTCCGGCCCCACCTTCGGCTGCCGTTGGGAGAAGGGTATCGCCGTAAAGGAAAACGGCATCGAGTCCTACACCGACTATCTGAAGAAGGGCATCATCGAGCTCGGCTTCTAATTGTAAAGCACGCTTTACATTTTGTAAAACGCGATTTTGCGAAAATCGGGAGCGCACATTTGTGCGCTCCCGATTTGTTTTTTGCCATAGCATAGCAATAAGCCCTCGGCTTCGTGCCAATCCTAAACGGAGGCACACGGCCGAGGGCTTATTCTTTTTTAAACGGTTATTTTTTGCTTTTGAGCCGTTCCTTTGTGCCGTCAGGGCGAACGATGCTTGTGTTATCAAGCTGGGCGCGAAGCATTTTGCGGTATTCGGCGATATATTCCTGTCTGAGCGCCTGCTGCTCGCTCTTTTCCTCTTCGGTAAGCCCTTCCTTTTCAGCCTTGGCGGCCAAGGCGTTGATTCTGTCAATTTTTGCTTTTTCCATTACTTTTGCTCCTTGCGTGCGGTTTCTTTTTGGTGGCGGAAAAGCCGATGGCTCCAATGCGCCGACCAAGCTCGTAGTAAGAGCCGTGCGCGTAGGCGCAAAGCCCTGCCTTGTCTATGCGCAAGGCGCCCTTCTCGTCAAAGAGTGCCTCGTTGGCGTAAACCTCCACAACGTCTGCCAAGAACATATCGTGAGAGCCGAGCGGAATAATGTCACTCACGCGGCAAAGAATGGAAACGGGGCATTCGTCAATCAAGGGAACCGTCACGCCGTCGGGATAGACGGGCGTAAAGCCGCATTTTTCAAACTTGTCGACCTTGGCGCCCGTAAAGGTGCCGCAGTAGTCGGCCTTTTTGGCAAGTGAGGCGGGCACGAGATTGATAACGAAATAGCCGCTCTCCTTGATGATGCGATAGGAGTGACGGGTCGGGCGCAGAGAAATATAGGTTTTGGCCGGCTTTGTGCAGATAGTGCCGCACCAAGCCACCGTGACGATGTTTTTCTCGTCGCCCACGGCACAGCTGACCATCACCGCGGGAACGGGAGAGAGGACGGCGCCGCGCCCAAGACTTTTTTTCTCCATAGCCTTTTCCTTTCAAAACGAAAAATTACGCCATAAAAAGAAACAGAGGGGAAATCCTGCGATTTCCCCTTGCTTTTTAGTCAAGCGTGCGCAGATACTTGATGCAACGGCCGACCTCTTCAGGCCCCGTAGGAGAAAGACCCTCGGATTCCACAATCATCGGCATGCCGTTTGCTAAGCACCACTCGCGAACAGCGGCAACGGGTGCCTTGCCATCGCCCAAGGACTTGCCCTGCACGCCCTTAGTCCAGGTGCTCCAAGCGCGGTTCTCCGCCTCGGTGGGAATACCGTCCTTCAGATGCACGGCAAAAACGCGGTTTTTGATGCTTTCCAGATACGCAACGGAGTCAAGGCCTGCGTTGAAGCTCCAGAAGGTGTCAATCTGTACCTTCAAATCGGTGTTCTTCAGAATTTCGTCCTCGATCACCTTGCCGTAGGGGGTAACGAAAAATTCGCCCGAATGGTTGTGATAGCCAACCTCAATGCCGTATTCTGCGGCCTTCTTCTGCACCTTGGTAAAGAGGGCCAGATTTTTATTGAAGCTTTCCTCGGTGCTCCAGTCAGCACCGGGAATGATCAAACGGGAGCAACCGATTACCTGATGATAACGCAGGGTGTCCTCCAGCTTGTCGTCTGCAAGCAGGGCAACGCCCGTATGGGTGGAACAGCAAACGAGACCGTATTCGTCAAGCCAGCTCTTTACATCCTCTGCGGTGTTTTCAAAAAAGCCTGCAAATTCAATATACTTGTAGCCAAGGTCGGCGGCAACCTTCAAGGCGCCCTTCAGGTCGGTCTTGGTAATGTCGCGAAGGCTATACATCTGTAAGCCGTATTCTGTTCTTGCCATAACTATTATTCCTTTTCTATGTTATTTGATATGAAGGCGGCGCCTTGCAAGCAAAGCGCCGCCGCGTTACGTGACTGTTCGATCAGATGGAATCGAAATCGGGCAGGTTCAGCTCAATTTCCTTGCCAAGCTCGCTGGACTTTGCAATACCGTCCAAAATTGCCTGGTTGTAGAAGATCTGGGAGGAAGGAACGGGAGAAGCGGTTCCGTTCTTTGCGGCGTCCAAGAAGGAGCGGACCTTGAGGTTCCACAGGTCATCGTTCTTTTCCAAAGGAATAACGGTTTCAACCTGGGTGCCTGCAACCTCGTGATAGATAACGAGGGGCTTTTCGAGAATGCCGTTCCAGCACTCCGTAGAGGGAACGCGCAAGCCGCCCTTGGTACCCAGAATGAGCGTGTCACCCGAGGTGTCCATGTTCATAGCCCAGCCGATACGGAAGTCAACAACAATGCCGCCCTCCAAGCGGATGTAGGCAGATGCCCAGTCGTCAACGCCGAAGAGAGCGCCGTATTCGTGATGCTTGCCGTAGCCAACGTAGTTGGGGTCGGTGCCGAAGATGGCGGCCTTGTGACCCGTAACGGTGAGGGGCTTGGGATAGCCGATGGCGTTCAGAACGAGGTCGAGAGAGTAGCAGCCGATGTCGCCCAACGCGCCAAGACCTGCGGTCTTATCCTCAATAAAGGTGGTGCCGAAGGGGGTGGGAATGCCGCGACGGCGTCCGCCACCGGTCTGGATGTAATAGATGTCGCCAAGCTCGCCGCTTTCAACAATCTTTTTGATCTTCTGCATATTCTTGTTGAAACGGGGCTGGAAGCCGATGGAAAGAACCTTGCCGCTCTTCTTTTCGGCCTTGATGATTTCAATAGCCTCCTCGGTGGTTACGCACATAGGCTTTTCAAGCAATACGTGCAGACCTGCATTCAGTGCGCGAATGGCACAGGGAGCATGCTGACGGTTGTAGGTGCAAATGGTAACAACGTCAAGCTTCAGGGACTTGTCGGCAAGCATTTCCTCGTCGTTTGCATAGTCGGTCTTAACACCCTCAACGCCGAACTTTTCAAAGAAGGCCTTAGCCTTGCCGGGAATGAGGTCACAGCCTGCAACGATTTCAACGTCGGGCTGCTTCAGAAAGGCGGAAAGATGGGATTCTGCAATCCAGCCCGTACCGATAAAGCCAACGCGCATTTTCTTGGTGGTGTCAACAACCTCAACGCTCTGGTCGTACTTAAAAGCGTCCTGGTCAGCAATCTTTTGTGCCATAGTATTTTCCTCCGTATATGTATACTGAATTTGTATACTGGTATTAAGCGTCATGCGCTTGCTTTCATTATAACAAAGCCTTTTTTGTTTTGCAAGGGTTTTCACAAAAAAATATGCGCAATTTGCGGCCTTTTTGTTCACTTGCTTAACATTTATCGGTGTGACGGTCTGTTTTTCTATTGACTTTTGATGGGAAAGGGCGTATAATTTTACCGTATTATTGAAGACGTGGAGAAAGGAGTGCCTATGTCGCTCTTTAAACGGTTTGTTTCATATTATAGGCCGCACGCAGCCTTGCTTACCTTGGATATGGCGGCTTCGCTTTTGATTTCCTTTATCGGAATGCTGTATCCGGTTGTAACCAACTATATGCTCAATGACCTGATACCGCACATCGAGGAGGATTATCAGGGCGTCATCCGAAAAATTTTGATAGCGGGCGCCATCGTTCTTGGGTGCTACGTGATGCGAATGCTGCTTCGCTATTTCGTGCAGTATTATGGGCATATTGTCGGTGTTCGTATGCAGGCGCATATGCGCAGCGATATGTTCGCACATCTGCAAAAGCTCCCGTTTTCCTTTTATGACGAGCACGAAACGGGAAAGATTATGTCGCGCCTGACGAGCGATTTGCAGGAGGTCAGCGAGCTTGCCCATCACGGCCCGGAAAACCTGCTTATCAGCGGCGTGATGATAATTCTTTCCTTCTCTTATCTCTTGTCTATTCACGTGTATTTAACCCTGATTATCTTTGCTTGCGTTCCCTTTCTCGTGTTGGTTTCCGCCGTTTTGCGCAAGAAAATGCGGACTGCCTTCACCGAGCGCCGCCGCGGTCTTGCCGAAATAAACGCGGCCTTGGAAAGCAGTATATCGGGCATTCGCGTTACCAAGGCCTTTTCAGGCGGGGCAACCGAGCGCGCCAAGTTTGAAAAGGGAAACAAGGTGTTCGTGGAGGCCTCCAAGGAATCCTACAGCGCGATGGGAAAATTCTTTTCCTCCACCTCCTTTATCACAGACGTCTTTAACGTCATTATCATCATCGCGGGTGGCATCTTCCTTTACCGTGGACAGATAAGCTTCGGCGATTATTCCACCTTTATCGTCTCGGTCAATCTCTTTGTTTCTCCCGTTACCACGCTCGTCAATTTCTCCGAGCAGTTTCAAAACGGCATCACGGGCTTCCGCCGCTTTGCCGAGGTGATGGACGTTGCACCCGAGACGGATGCACCGGATGCAACTCCCTTGACTGCGGTGAAGGGCAGCGTTGCCTTTGAGAACGTTTCCTTCTCCTATGAAAACGGCAAGGAGGTCTTGCACGAGGTTTCCTTTTCGGTTGCCAAGGGCGAGAAAATTGCCTTGGTCGGCGCCTCGGGTGGCGGAAAAACCACGATATGCCATCTTCTCCCTGCCTTTTATCCCTTGAAGGAGGGAAGCATCACCGTTGACGGAAGAGATATCCGCGATATCACCAAGGCCTCTCTGCGTCAGAGCATCGGCATCGTTCAGCAGGACGTTTTTCTGTTTGGCGGTACAATTTACGAGAACATTCTTTACGGGCGGCCCGACGCTTCGCGCGAAGAGGTCGAGGAGGCTGCAAGGCTTGCAAATCTTGACGAGTACGTGCGCTCCCTGCCGAACGGCTACGATACCGAAATCGGTGAGCGCGGCGTCAAGCTTTCGGGCGGACAGAAGCAAAGAGTTTCCATCGCCCGCGTCTTTTTGAAAAATCCCGCCATTCTGATTTTGGACGAGGCTACAAGCGCCTTGGATAATACAACGGAAATGCTGATTCAGCAGTCCTTGGATAAGCTTTGCCGCGGTCGCACCACCTTCGTTGTGGCGCACCGCCTTTCCACCGTCAAGAGCGCCGACCGCATCGCCGTTATCGACAAGGGGCGCGTGGCGGAAATGGGAAGCCACGAGGCGCTTCTTGCCAAGAACGGCATTTACGCCGCGCTTTACCGCTTGCAGTTTCGTGAGGACACAGAGGGGAGCGCAGAGGATACGGGCGCCTTACACAAGCTTTTGCTCTGAATAGACCTTCAAACGCAGGGACTGACAGCTTTTTCCAAAAAACGAGCACGCAAAAAAAGAAATCCCATGGCAGAAAACGCCAATTTTTGCCGCGGGGTTTCTTTTTTTGCTTTTTTTGTGAAGAAATAAGATGCCGTCTTGAAAAAAGTCAGTTTTTTTGGACATTTTTTCTCAAAAATCGTTGACTTTTGAATTCGATTTTGGTATACTTGCCTTGATGGGAACGCCCCGTCAAAAAAGGATTTGCCGAAAGGAAAATTGTATGGCTGCTATGATAAAGCAAACGACGTTTGCAAGCACGGACGTGTCCACCCTGCAGGATGCATTTGAGGAAATCAAGCGCATGGCCGCATCGGCTACGCCCGAAAACCGTTTGAATTTGACGCTGGAGACGGAAGCCCCCAGATATCTGTTGTTTGAGCCCTTGGTTCTTTCTGCCGAGGAGGTTCCGGGACTTGCGTACGTTGATTTAACCGTTCGCCCCAGAGAAGGCTTTCACACCATTCTTTCGGGCTGTGACTGGATTCGCAATCACTGGTTCGAGAAGGTAGAGGGCACGCCCTACTATAAATACCAGTTCCCCAAGGACGAGGATGGAAAATATCCCGTTTTCCGCGATTTCTACGTCAATAGAAAGCGCATTAAAATGGCAGAAAGCAATATTATGATTCATCCCTTTGCCCTGCCGCCCGTCGAGGAAAGAGAGAATCCCGAAAACCTCAAGGGCATTTACCTGCCCATCGAGGACGTAAAGAAGCTTGCCTCCATTCCCGTTGAGGTTGCGGAGTGCCAAATCTACATTGAATGGACGTGGCGCATTCTGCGCATCGTCGGTACGGATTTGAACGATACCAAGGAGTGCAACGGAAAGACCTATGCGCTGGTCAAGCTGGAGTATGAGGACGCCGTTATTCTGATTCAGAAAACCCATCCGGCGCTCAACATTAAAAACCGCCGTTGCTTCTTCTCCAATTCTCCCGTTTACTTAACCCCCGGCACCTTTACGTACGATTACCGCGGTGGCGTGCTGTATTATTATCCCGAGCGTGAGGAGGATATGAAGACCTTCATCTTCGAGTATCCGAGAGCGGAGAATCTTCTTATGTTCGAGGGCATGAGCAACCTGACGGTTGAGGGCATTTCCTTCACGGGAACCACCTCGCGCTATGCCTGCGAGCACGGCTATGCGTCGGGTCAGGCAAACTGCGCAAGCGGTGTTGGCCGCTTGAAGCACGCGGGCCTTTACGTTTCCAACGTCAACCGTCTGACCGTCAAAAACTGCACCTTTGAGCAGCTTGGCGCCAACGGCCTGATGATTCAGAACAGAAGCGTGGGCGTTCGCGTTAACGACTGTATCTTCAAGAACATCGGTATGTCCGGTCTTTCTATTGGAAATCCCACGACGGATTGGGATGATCCCAAGAACCAGAACTTCGACGTTCGCGTAGAGAATAACTATTTTGAGCATATCGCGTACGGCTATCCCACCGCCGCCGCCTTCTATATGGGTATGGTAGACGGCTTGCGCTTCCGTCACAATACGATGATTGATACGGCCTATTCCGCCGTGTCGGTCGGCTGGGGCTGGAATGCCGTTGGCTATCACCTTGGCGAAAAGGTGAACGTCAGAGACGCGGATATTTCCTACAACTACTTGGAGGATTATATGAACGTCTTGCAGGACGGCGCGGCCATTTATACCGTCGGTGCCAACTGCTTGCACGATAATCCCCGTCGCTTCAACAGAATGCACGACAACTACGGTCGCCGCAACGTGCTTTCGGACAGCGGCCGCCGCGGCTTCTATATGGACGGAAGCTCGACCAACTGGGAAACCTACCGCAACGTTTCCATCAACACCCAATTCCCCGTGTTCTCGCAGTTCCACTGGCCGCCCGCCGGCACCTTCCACAACCATATGTATGAGATTTACGCCACCTTCCCTGTGGATAAGGGCAATCACGCGCCTGCGCGTGACACCATACTTGGCAGCTATTACGACGATATGAAAACCGAGGAAGAGCTGCTGGCTAAATACGAAACGGCTCGCGAAATCCGTGCCAATGCGGGCTGCAATCTCGTGAACGTTTAAAGGAGAAAACGAGCTATGGAAGTTGCTATTAAAAAAACCTCCGTTTCGCTGGAAAAGGTTGAAACGCTCAAGGACGCTCTTGCGCGCGTCAAGGAATTGGCCAAGGAGGCCACCCCCGAAAGTCCTCTTTCCGTTGAGCTGGTGCTGGATTATTATCGCTATACGCTGGATGAGCCCATCGTCTTCTCTGCCGAAGAGGAGCCTGCTCTTGCCAATATTAAGCTTTCCATCGTGAACAAGGAGGGTATGCGCCCCGTTGTAACCAGCCTTCGCCGTATGGACCTTGCCCGCTTTGAGGCTGTGGAGGGCAAGCCCTACTACAAGTATCAGTTTGACAAGGACGAAAACGGAAAATATCCGCTTTTCCACGATTTTTACGCAGGTGGCACCCGTGTAAAGATGGCGAGAAGCGAGATTATGATTCATCCCTTCCCCCTGCCCCCCAAGGAAGAAAGAGAAAAGCCCGAAAATCTGAGAGGCATCTATCTTCCCATTGAAGAGGTTGAGCGCCTGGCAAGTGCCCCCGTTCTCGGAACGGAATGCCAGATTTATGTGGAATGGACCTGGAGCATCATGCGTGTAACGGGTGTTGATCTTTCCTCTATCAAGGAGCATAACGGCAAGAAGTACGCCCTCGTGGAGCTTGAGTATTCGGATGCCGTGATGCTGATTCAAAAGACGCATCCCGAGCTGAACATCAACGGTCGCCGTTGCTTCTTCTCGAATGCAACCGCGTATCTGACCGAGCCCAACACCTATACCTACGATTACCGCAACGGCGCTCTGTACTACTATCCCCCCGAGGGCAAGCGCGCTTGCGATATCGGATGCGAGTATCCCACCCTTGAAAACCTCTTTATCTTTGAGGGTATGCATGACGTGACCTTGGAGGGTATCACCTTCTACGGCGCGACCTCCAAGCATGTTTGCGAGAACGGCTATTTCTCCGGTCAGGCAAATTGCGCAAAGAACGTTGGCCGCGTGCCCCACGCAGGTGTTCTCACCAGCAATATGCGCAATTTCACGATGAAGGCCTGCCGCTTTATCGACCTTGGCGCAAACGGCCTGCAAATGAAGGACAGAAGCGTTGGCGTGCGTATCACCGATTGCGTTTTCAAGGGCATCGGTATGTCGGCCATCACTATTGGTAACCCTTCTCTCAGCTGGAAGGAAAAAAAGGATCAGAACTTCAATATCTTCATTGAAAACAACTATATCGAGCATATTGCATACGAATACCCCACCGCCGCCGCTGTTTACTTCGGCAAGGTGGACACCCTTCATTTCTGCCACAACACCGTGAAGGATACCGCCTACTCTGCCGTTTCGGGCGGCTGGGGCTGGTCTCCCGTTCCCTATGCCTTGGGCGAAGCGGTGAATATCAGAGATGCGGAGCTGGCGTACAACTGGTTTGAGGACTATATGATGGTTCTGCAGGATGGCGGCGCGATTTATATGGTTGGCGCCAACTGCAATCACGACAATGACGTGCGCTTTAACGTTATGCACGATAACTATGCAACCTGTAAGGAAATGCGTTCTTCGGGAAGATACGGCTACTATATGGACGGCGCAACAACCAACTGGGAGTGCTATCACAGCGTGGTGCTGAATACCAACTATCCCATCTTCTCGCAGCCGCACCCCTACGCCGCCAGCTTCCATAACCACATTCACGACGTATACAGCAACGTGAACGGCCCTATGGAATGGTTGGCCTCCAGCCGCGATATCAAGGTTTACGATTATCACGTGCTGGTAGGAACGGAAGCGGAGCTTCTTGACGCCTACGAGGAAGCAAGAAGCATTCGTGAGGCCGCAGGCTGCCGCTTGATTCTTTAATTTTTCAAGCCGCGCCTTATGTAAATAAAGCGCGGCTTTTTCTTCATGCTTGAAAAAGCAAAGCCTTTTGTATACAGAATGGAGAACATAATGAACATTCAGCTTTCTAATATAAAGAAGACAGGCTTCGCTCCGCAAAATCTTTCGACGCTTGCCGACGAGATAAAGGAGATGGCCAAGAGCGCCACGGCCGCAGCGCCCTTGGAGCTTGAGGTGGTGCTTGACGATAACCGCTTTAACCTTTCTGCGCCCTTCGTGCTTTCCGCCGAGGAAACGCCCGAGCTTGCCAACGTGCGCCTGACAATTCGCGGCGCCGAAAGCAAGAAGCCCTTGATTTGCGCCCAGCGCTATTTCTATAACGATAAGTTTGAGGCGGTAGAGGGCAAGCCCTATTTTAAGTATCAGCTGCCCCAGAGCGAGGACGGCACCTATCCCATTTTCCGCGAAATGTACGTGGACGGTGTTCGCGTGCCGATGTCCAAGAGCGAGGAGATGGTTTATCCCTTCTTAGTACCCAAGGTGCTGGAAAAGGAGGAGGACTGCCATGAGGGTTTGTTCCTTCCCAAAGAGGTGGTAGAGCGCTTCGTCAGCGAGGATATCGAAACCACAGAGCTACAGTTCAATTTGGAATGGGAGCATAAAATCTTCCGCATCATCGGCGTGGACTTCTCTCAAACGAGAGAGGAGGGCGGCCAGACCTACGTTTTGGTAAAAATGGGAGACGAGTTCCGCACCTTCGCCGGAAGACGGGCTGCTTATCTGACCACCAAGGGCAGAAAATGCGCAATTTGGAATTCCCGCGTTTTCCTGACCCCCGGCAGCTTCACCTACAATTACAAAACGGGCGTTCTCTATTTTTATCCTGCCGAGGGCTTTGATATTTTTCACCATACCCACGAATACCCCATTCTGAATAACCTCTTTATCTTTGAGGGCTTAGAGGGGCTGACCCTTGAGAACCTTTCCTTTAAGGGCATCACCACGAGCCACGCCTCCGAAAACGGCTATCTGGCCGGGCAGTCGGGCGTTGTCGGTGGCTACAAAACGTACCGCAGCAGAATTACGGATGCCGCCGTTTATACCCGTAATATGAAGCACTTTACCGTAAAGGACTGTGCCTTCGCTCAGCTTGGTGCATACGGAATTCTGATGCTTGACAGAAGCGTTGGCGTCAGAATCGAGGGCTGTTATTTTGACAATATCGGTATGTCGGCCATTTGCGTCGGCAACCCCGTTTCTTCTATCGCAACCTCTTGGCCGAACCCCGAAAACCAGACTATCAATCTCGTTGTTACCAACAACTATATGCGTCACATCGGGTACGAATTTCCTACCTCTTGTGCCTTCTACGTTGCCTTGGTTGACGTTCTGGAATTTACGCACAACACCGTTATCGACGTTCCTTATTCCGTGCTTTCTGCGGGCTGGAACTGGCGTCAGGTGCCCTATTTCCTCGGCGAAAGCGTCAATGTCAGAGACGCGGAAATTGCCTATAACTACTTCGAGGATTATATGATGGTCTTGGAGGACGGCGGCGCCACCTACGTCAACGGCGGTAACTGTAACCCGGAGGACGCAACGCTGATAAACTGCATTCACGATAACTATTCCGTTTGCCACTCAATGCGCTCCCGTGCGCGCTACGGCTACTATATGGACGGTGCGGCAAGCAACTGGGATTGCTATCATAACGTGGTTATCAATGCCAACCACCCCATTTTCGCCCAGCCTCATCCCCAGTCCACCAGCCACCACGTGCATTGTCACGATATTTATTCCAACACACCCTACGGAGAGGGTATGTTCTATACCGAGCGTGACAACTTGGTTTGGGAGTATTATGACGATGCAAAAACCGAGGAGGCTATGCTCGCCAAATATCCTGCTGTTTCCGAAATCAAGAAGAACGCAGGTGCGAGAATAACTGTTCCGGTATAAAAGACGAAACTTTGTTCGTAAAAGGAGTTTAGTATGGCTATCAGAATTTTGAATACGAATTGCGTGACCGTCTCCGTTAATAACTTGGAGGAGGGTCTTGAAAAAATCAAAGAGCTTGCCGCAGGGGGAACGCCCGAAAACAAGGTTGCGGTAGAGTTTGTTCTGGATGCGGACAGATACCACCTGTCCTCGCCCCTTTTGCTCTCCGTCGAAAAGGACCCCGTCCTTGCCAACGTCAAGCTGACCATCAAGGGAAAAGACGGAATGACTCCCAAAATCTCGGGCGCTTGGTATTTCTATCACGATAAGTTTGAAGCCGTCAAGGGCAAGCCCTATTATAAGTATCAGCTTGATAAAAAAGAGGATGGCACGTATCCGCAGCTGCGCGATATGATGATAGACAGACAGCGCATTTCCATGGCCAAGAGCGAAACCTATCTCTATCCCTTCTCTGCGAGAAATCGCGATGAAAAGGACGAAGAGACCTTCCTTCGCGGCCTTTTTGCCCCCATTGAAATGGCCAAGAAGCTTGCCAAGGATAAAACCACGTCTGCCGAGCTTCAGGTGCTTTTGGAGTGGGAGCACAAGATTTTCCGTATCGAAGGCGTGGATTTGGAAACCACGCGTGAATGCGGCGGCAAGAAGTACGCGCTTTTGGAGCTTGCCGACGAATACAGAGAATTCGTCAAGGAAAACCGCTTCAAACTGCTTGATATTCAGAATCGCCGCTTCTTTATCACGAATGCCTTAGCCTTCATTGCGGAGGACACCTTTGTTTACGATTACAAGCAGGGAACTGCCTATTATTATCCCGGCAAGAATATTGACATCGTGCATCACACGCAGGAATACTGCCGCTTGGAAAACCTCTTTATCATCGAGGGAATGGAAGACCTGACGCTTGAGAATCTCGTCTTCGTCGGCACAACCTCGGCGCACGTTTGCCAAAACGGCTATATGGCCGGTCAGGCAAATGCCGTTCGCAAGCAGGATAACGGTGTCTATTTCCGCCATCTGCCTGCCGCCGCCGTATACACGCGCAATATGCGTAACTTCAAGGTGAAAAATTGCTCCTTCACAGGTCTTGGCGGCAACGGTATTTTGATGAACGATAAGAGCGTTGGCGTTTTCATTGAGCATTGCTGTTTTGAAAACATCGCCATGTCTGCCGCTGTTATCGGCAACCCCGATAATAAGCTGGATGCTTGGGATAACCCCTTGAACCGCAATATCGGTATTCATTTCAACTACAACCGTGTCCGCCGCGTTGCGCTTGATTATCCTGCTGCCTGCGGCTTCTATGTCGCCTTGGTTGACGGTATTGAGTTTACGCACAATACGCTCATCGAGCTTGGCTATTCCGCCTTCTCTGCGGGTTGGAACTGGAATCAGGTGAAATACACCTACGGTGAAAAGGTTAACGTGCGCGCCGCAGAAATTGCCTACAACTATTTTGAGGATTATATGCTCGTTCTGGAGGACGGCGGCGCCGTGTACGTGAACGGCGGAAACTGCTCGCCCGACTGTGCGAAGCGCTTTAACAAAATCCACGATAACTACGCCATCTGCCGCGAAAAGCGCGCCCGCGCCACCTACGGTTATTATATGGACGGCGCGGCAAGCAACTGGGATTGCTACCATAACGTGATTTTAAACGTAAACCAGCCCATTTACGCGCAGCCCTATCCCACGTCGCTTAGCTGTCACGTGCATATTCGCGACACCTATGCCAACACGCGCTACAACAAGTATTTTGACGTTGTGCAGCACGAGAAGGCAAGAGACGTTGTTGTAGAGAATTATCATCTGCTTGAAGATGCAAGCGAGGAAGCGCTTCTTGCCGCTTATCCCGAGGCACTTGCCATTCGTAAGGCCGCAGGTATCGGCGATTAAGGAAGGGAGAAAGAAAAGCTATGAGCATTCAACTTTTGCAAATTGAAAAGGAAAACCAAGCACCCCAAAGCCTTGAGGAGCTGGTTGCCGAAATCAAAAAGCTGGCCGAGACTGCCTCGGAAGAGAATCCCTTGGAGCTTGATGTTGTGTTGAAGGACAATCGCTATGCCGTAAAGACGCCCCTTGTCCTTTCCGCCGCCGAGGTTCCCGGACTTGCCCATACGAAAATCACTCTGCACGGTATGGAGTGCAAGGCGCCCGTTCTGACGAGCTGTGAGTATTTTCTGAACAAGGACTTCAAGGCTGCCCCCGGCAAGCCCTACTACACCTATCAAATGCCCAAGAAGGAGGATGGCACCTATCCGCTTTTCCGCGAAATGTACGTGGACGGCCGCCGCGTTCCGTTAAGCACGGGACCCAAAATGGTGCATCCCTTCTCCACGCCGCCTGTCGAGAAGCGCAATGACGAAACCTACCTGCGCGGTATGTTTATGCCGATTGCCGCCGTCAAGACCCTTTCGGAAAATCTTGAGGGCTCCGTTGAGCTGCACGGTTATTTTGAGTGGACGCACAAGGTTTTCCGTGTAACCGGCACTGATCTTTCTGTTACGCGTGAACATAACGGCGAAACCTATGCGCTCGTTACGCTCGCGGAGGAATATCAGAAGTATGCCGCCAACCCCGGTGGGCTTATCAATATGGCCAACCGCGAGTGCTTCTTCCGCAACTCTGTTGCCTTCCTGACGCCCGGCACCTTTGCTTACGATATCAAGAAGGGCATTGTGTATTTCTATCCCGAGGAAAATTGCGATATTTTGCATCATACGCACGAGTATCCCACCTTGGAAAAGCTTATCGTTTTGGAGGGCTTGGAGGGCTTCACGCTGGACAGCATCAGCTTCACGGGCTTAACCACCAGCACACCCTATATTTACGGCTATATGGCAAGCCAGGCCAACACGGTTCCGTATCCCGAAGCAATCTGCAACCGCATTCCAGCCGCCGCCATCCTGACGAGAAATATGCGCCATTTCACCGTGAAGAACTGCTCCTTTACGGGCCTTGGTGGCAACGGTATTATGATGGCAGACAGAAGCGTTGGCATCAGAATCGAGAGCTGTCACTTTGAAGACGTTGGTATGTCGGCCATCACCGTCGGCAACCCCAAGGGCGGTCATAAGACTTGGGATAACCCCGAGAATCACACGATTAACCTTGTCGTGACCAACAACTATATGCGCCATATCGGATATGAGTATCCGGCCTCTTGTGCCTTCTACGTTTCCTTGGTGGACGTTTTTGAGTTCACGCACAACAGCGTGATTGACGTGCCCTATTCCGCGCTTTCTGCGGGCTGGAACTGGATACAGGTGCCTTACGCATACGGCGAAAAGGTGAATGTCAGAGATGCGGAAATCGCCTACAACTACTTCGAGGACTATATGATGCTGCTTCGTGACGGCGGTGCAACCTACGTCAACGGCGGCAACTGTCACGTTTCCTGTGCCAAGCGCTTTAACGTCATTCACGATAACTATTCCGTTTGCCACTCAATGCGCTCCCGTGCGCGCTACGGCTACTATATGGACGGCGCGGCAAGCAACTGGGATTGCTATCACAACGTGATGATAAACGCCAATCTGCCCATCTTCGTGCAGCCGCATCCGCAGGCCCTCAGCTGCCATTGCCACGTGCGCGACACCTATTCCAACACGCCGTACGAATGGTACTTCGGTGAAAAAACCGCTTGCACGTCGCGCGACGTTGTGGTAAAGGGCTTCTATATGGATGGTAAAACCGAGGAGGAAATGCTCGAAATTTACCCCGATGTTCGCTCTATCAAGGAAAACGCGGGATGTAAGCTCTGATTTACATTTTGGCATAACACCTTATATTTAAAGCAAAAATTTAAAGCAAAAAGCAAGTCTGCGAAAACAGGCTTGCTTTTTCATTTTTCGGTTTTGTAGAGCTTCTTATTTCTTGTCCTTGTCGGCTTTCCTTTTGCGGTGGAAAAGACGGGCAATGGCCGTGCGCTCTACCTTCAAGGCGCTTTTGGGGCAGAATTCCTGACAGCAGAAGCAACGAATGCATTTTTTGCGGTCAATTTTCGCTTTGCCGTTTTCAATCACAATGGCCTTGGCAGGACAAATCCCCTCGCAAACGCCACAGCCAACGCAAAGCTTTTTGCGCAAAACAGGCCTTGTACGGAGAATTTTTGCCACAAGCTCGGCAACCGTTCGCGCAAATACGTTTTGGTGCTTGCGAGAAAACTCCACGGAGGATTGCAAGGGCATATTCTTAAAGTCCGAAAGGATAAGTGGCGCAAGGTCGCCGCAGAGCGAAAGCGCTTCGGCCCTTTCGGGAATAAGTCCGCGGCGGTAAGCGGCGGCAAGGGTTGGCACGTTTTTAGCCTCAAGTCCCAGAATGGCGGCCGCCGCCAAATCAAGACAGTGGGGCGAGGGAGAGGCCAAAAGACACCCGATTTTTCGCGGCTCGCCTGCGGTCGGGCCGTTGCCCTCCATACCGATAACGGCATCTGCAATGTTGATAACGGGCTTGAAATAGTCGTCAAGGTCAAGCAGCATATCCGCAAAATCCTCGTGCTTGGGAAAGCGGTAGTGATATTCGGGCTTGATGATGCCGGGAATCACGCCGAACATATTTTTGGCCGCGCAGGACATGGCCATCATGCCGTGACTTTTGAGCTTGCAAATGTTGACAATAAGGTCTGCCTCGTCAAGATAAGAGGTGTAGGTAAAGCTTTTCAGCACCTTGCCCGCGGGAAAGGTGGCTTCTCTTTGGCCAAAATCGCGGTTTAAAAGCACGCCGTCCTTTTCAAGCTCCGTCATTCCCGAAACACGATACACGCGCTCCACAAAGGCGGCATTGTAAAGGCCGCCGGGGCTGTCGCCGAGAATCACGCGCGCACCCTTCCTCAAAAGCAGGCGACAAAGCGCGCGCAAAAGAGAGGGGTGGGTGGTAGCGGCCTCCTCGGGCTTCATCGCCGAAACAAGATTGGCCTTGACAACCACCGTCATATCGGGCTTGACGAGGGATAAAAGCGCTTCAAAGGGGGCAAGCAGGGCGCCAAGCGCCGATTCAATCGCATCGGCCTCGTAAGAGAGACAGGGAACGACGGAAACGGTGGCGTCGGGTGTGAATGGGGGAAGAGGAAGCATATCTGCTCCTTTCTTGCGTATGTTGATTGACTTTTTCGCATATAATGAGATGATGCATACGAAGGGGAAAGTAATATGGAAAATAAGAAAAAAAGGGGAAAGGCGGGAGCCTTTGCGTTGCTTTTATGCCTTGGCTTGTTGCTTGCCTCTTGCGGTAGGGGCTATGCAACGGCCACAGAGTACTTTGAAAAAATTGCAAAAGCAGAGACGCTTTTGCCCTATGGCACTTGGTACTTTGAAAATAAAGCGCCTTGGGAGGAGGGGTACCTTGACGAGAGCTTGGAAAAGGCCTTCTTTGGAGAAAGAAAAATAAAGCCTGAATCGCTTCGCCTTTTTTTGTCAAGTGAGGAGAAGCCCTTTGAGCTTGCCTTTGTCACCTGCTATACCTACAAGGAGGCAGACAGCGTTGCCGCTCTTTTGTCGGCACGGCTCTCGTTTCTACAAAAAAGCGCCAAGGAGAGTGGGGGGGCCTCCCTCGATGGCGGTTTTGTGCTATTGCGGGGAAGAACGGTTTTGTACGTTGCGGCCGCATCGGCCGACAAAATCCGTTCTGTCCTCGGCGTATAGCTTGAAAATCAGATGGTTTCCAGTTTTTTCAATTCCTCGCGGAGCTTGGCCTCGGTCTCGCGGTACTTGGCAAGCTTGGCCTTTTCGCCATCCACGACGGCGGCAGGCGCCTTGGCAACAAAGCCCTCGTTCGACAGCTTCTTTTCAATGCGCAGAATCTCGCCCTCGGTCTTTTCAAGCTCCTTGGAAAGACGCTCCTTTTCCTTGTCCAAATCAATCATATCAGCCAAGGGAATATAAACGGTGGCGGCGGCCGTAACGATGCTGACGGCGCCCTCCTCCTTGAAGCTCTCGGGCAAAAGCACCTCGGAGGCACCGGCCAGCTTCATAAAGAAGCCCTCGGCGGCGCGGAAGGTGTCCTTCTTGTCGGTTACAATAAAGAGCTTGGTTTTGCGAGAGGGCAAAACGTTCATTTCGGCGCGGCGCGCGCGAATGGCGGTGATGGCATCGATAACCTGCTCAATGCTTGCCTCTTCC
This sequence comes from Eubacteriales bacterium, assembly GCA_045124835.1. Lineage (GTDB taxonomy): Bacteria > Bacillota > Clostridia > Oscillospirales > CAG-272 > UBA1740. The sequence goes on along the minus strand of JBGVMO010000086.1, from coordinate 2,976 downwards.
GCAGGGAAATCCAAAGCGTCGGACGCGGTGGGGAAGGCGCTTATCATAATGCTTTCCTCGTCGTGCGGCAGGGCTTGGTAAATCTCCTCGGTGATAAAGGGCATATAGGGATGCAGAAGCTTTAAGGTCTCAACCAGAACGTAGCCGAGAACGCGAATGGCAACCTTGGCACTCTCGGAGCCCTTGTCGTAAAGACGGCTCTTGGTCAATTCGATATACCAGTCGCAGAAAACGTCCCAAGCAAAATCGTATACGGCGGAGAGGGCAACGCCAAGCTCAAAGCTGTCGAGTGCCAGACGAACCTCCTTTACCAGCTTGTTGAAGCGGGAGAGAATCCACTTGTCCTCGGGGGCAAGCAGGGAGGCGTCGGGCAGGCCGTAGGGAACGTCCTCCTCCATATTCATCAAAATGAAGCGAGAGGCGTTCCAAAGCTTGTTGGCGAAGTTTCTTGCCGACTCAATCTTCTCGGTGGAGAAGCGCATATCGTTTCCGGGAGAGTTACCCGAGGCAAGCGCAAAGCGCAAAGCGTCCGCGCCGTATTCCTCGATGATTTCCAAGGGGTCAATACCGTTGCCAAGAGACTTGGACATCTTGCGGCCCTGTGCGTCACGCACCAAGCCGTGAATAAACACGGTGTTGAAGGGCTCCTTGCCCGTATGCTCCATTGCGGAGAAAATCATACGTGCAACCCAGAAGAAGATGATATCGTAGCCTGTTACCAGAACGCTCGTGGGATAGTAACGGCGCAAATCCTCCGTGTCCTCAGGCCAGCCCATCGTGGAGAAGGGCCAAAGGGCAGAGGAGAACCAAGTATCAAGCACGTCCTCCTCCTGACGAAGCGCGGCCTTGCACTTGGGACAAACGGTAACGTCTTCCTTAGAAACAACCATTTCGCCGCAGGTATCACAGTAGAAGGCAGGAATGCGGTGACCCCACCAGAGCTGACGGGAAATGCACCAGTCATGCACGTTTTCCATCCAGTTGATATAGGTCTTGGAGAAGCGCTCGGGTTCAAATTTTACGGTGCCGTTCTTGACAACCTCAAGGGCGGGCTCGGCCAAGGGCTGCATCTTCACGAACCACTGATCAGAGGTCAAGGGCTCAACGTTGGTCTTGCAGCGATAGCAGGTGCCGACGTTGTGGGAGTAGTCCTCCACTTTCACAAGGAAGCCGCCTGCCTCCAAATCCGCAACGATGGCGCGGCGCGCGTCCTCGCGGGACAGGCCCTCGTATTTGCCTCCCTCGGCATTGATGGAGGCGTCGTCATTCATCACGCGGATAACGGGAAGGTTATGGCGCTTTCCAACCTCAAAGTCGTTGGGGTCGTGCGCAGGGGTGATTTTCACACAGCCCGTTCCAAAGTCCTTTTCCACGTATTCATCCGCAACAATCGGGATTTCGCGGTTCACCAAGGGCAAAATCAGGCTCTTGCCGACAAGAGCGGTGTAGCGCTCGTCCTCAGGATGCACGGCAACGGCCGTATCGCCGAGCAGCGTTTCAGGGCGCGTGGTGGCAATCGTCAGATATTCGTCGGAATCCTTAACGGGATAGCGGATGTGCCAGAAATGGCCTGCCTGCTCGCTGTATTCAACCTCGGCATCCGAAAGCGCGGTGCGGCAGTTGGGGCACCAGTTGATGATGCGGTGTCCGCGGTAGATAAGTCCCTTTTCGTACAGGTTAACAAAAACCTCGCGCACGGCCTTGGAGCAGCCCTCGTCCATCGTGAAGCGCTCGCGGCTCCAATCGCAAGAGGTGCCGAGTTTCTTCAGCTGGCTGATAATGCGAGAGCCGAATTTGTTTTTCCAATCCCAAACGCGCTCCAAAAATGCCTCACGGCCAAGGTCGTATCTCGTCAGACCCTCGTTCACGCGCAGGTTTTCCTCAACCTTGATTTGCGTGGCGATGCCCGCGTGGTCGGTGCCGGGAACCCAAAGGGTGCTATACCCCTGCATTCTCTTGGCACGAACGAGAATGTCCTGCAAGGTCTCGTCAAGTGCGTGACCCATGTGCAGCTGGCCCGTTACGTTGGGCGGAGGGATAACCACCGAGAAGGCAGGCTTGCTCTTGTCGGGGTCGGGCGCAAAATAGCCCTTGTCACACCATTCCTTGTAGAGTCTGTCCTCAAACTCCTTGGGGTTATAGGTTTTTGCGAGTTCTTTTTTCATTCTATACTCCATTCCGCAGCCCGAAAGACTGCCGTTTTTACCAATATAAATAAAGACTTAAAGAAAAAATAAAACGCCCTGAAAAGCTCAGGGCGTCAAAAACGCGGTACCACCTGATTCGCAGAAAAATCTGCCTCATTGCTTCTTATCGGAGAAGAACCGACGGAGTCTACGGCCATGGGGCTTTCCTTCCGTTGCTCAGCGGCGACCTTCATCCATATCCTTTGCAGGCTCGCACCGACCGCCTGCTCTCTGTCGAAAGAAAAAGGACTACTCCTCCGCATCAACGCATATTCCCCCATATTTTACAACGAAAAATCGCTTTTGTCAAGGCCTTTTTGCCGAAAGACGCGGCTTTTGTGCGAAGCTTTTGGCAAAAGACCCCTTCGGCTTCTCTTGACGGGCTTTTTCTTTCTCCTTTTTTCACTCTTTTATTGATGAAATTATTTATGAAATTGATGAAATTATTTATGAAATGGATATTTCACATTTCCAAATGTTGACAAGTAAACTTTTTTGTGTTATACTGTCAAAGAAAAAGGCCTGCTTTAGCCTGAAAGGAGACTTCGATGAGAGAACGGTTCAGTGTTTTCGTCTTTGCAATTACGCGTATATACAAATATATCAAGAGCTTGGAAAGCGAAATGGCGGCGCGCATCGGCGTCAAGGGTGTGCACGTTTTCTGGATATACACCCTCTTTTGCGAGAAGGGCGGATTGACGGCAAGCGAAATCGCGCAAAAAAATCACGTCAATCGTTCCTTGGTTTCAAGAGAAATCGTCAGGCTGGAAAAAGAAGAAATCATTGCATA
>JBGVMO010000085.1:0-5837 GCA_045124835.1 Eubacteriales bacterium | reverse complement strand
CACGTTAAATCGGTTATCGGAGATAGCAACGAGAATTAAAGAGCTGCGCGATATTATGGGCTTTTCCGTTGCCGAAATGACGCAGAAAACCGATGTGGATGAAGCAACCTATCTTTCCTACGAAAGCGGAACGGTTGACATTCCCTTTTCCTTTATTCATAAATGTGCCTTGGCCTTCGGCGTTGAAATGACGGAGCTTTTGGAGGGCAGCACGGCCAAGCTTTCTACCTATACGGTTACGAGAAAGGGGCAAGGGCAGGGAACAGCCAAGGAGAACGGCATTGACATTGCCAATCTTGCGCCCAAGTTCAAGGACAAGCTTGCAGAGCCCTATTACGTCACCTACGAGTATTCGCAAGCACAGCAGAACAAGCCCATCCATTTAACCACCCATAGCGGTCAGGAATTTGACCTCGTTTTGAGCGGCAAATTAAAGGTGCAGGTTGGCGAGCACGCTGAGGTTCTGGAGGAGGGTGACAGCATCTATTACAACTCCTCTATCCCGCACGGTATGATTGCCGTTGACGGCAAGGACTGCACCTTCGTTGCCGTGGTTATGTCGGGCGACAATTCCAATGAAACGGTTGTCAGAAAGAGCGTTATCGCCGCCAAGAAGAGCGAGGCTTTGGTTTGCGAAAAATTCCTTGACGTCAAGGAAAACGCAAGCGGTCAGCTTGAAAGCATCCGCTTCAAGAACACCGAAAGCTTCAACTTCGGCTTTGATATCGTGGACGGCATTGCCGACAGCTATCCCGAAAAGCTGGCAATGCTTCATCTTGACAGAAACAAGAACGAGCGCCGCTTTACCTTCAAGGACATCAAGAAGGCCTCCAATCAGGTGGCCAACTATTTCACCTCGCTTGGCATCAAGCGCGGAGACAAGGTGATGCTGGTTCTGAAGCGTCACTATCAGTTCTGGTTCTGTATGGTTGCCCTGCACAAGATTGGCGCTGTCGCCATCCCTGCAACCAATCAGCTCAAGGAGCACGATTTTGAATACCGCTATAATTCCGCAGGCGTCAAGGCTATCGTTTGCACCGCAGATGGTGATACCTATACCTATGCCGAGAGTGCGGCCAAGAAATGTCCGCAGGTAGAAAAGCTTCTGATGGTTGGCGGTGTCAAGGAGGGCTGGCTTGACTTCGATAAGGAGTACAAGCTCTTCTCCAGTAAGTATGAGCGCCCCGCAGACTGCTCCGCAGGAGATGATCTTGCCTTGATGTTCTTTACCTCGGGCACCACGGGAAATCCCAAAATGGCCGCCCATAAGCACACCTATGCGCTCGGTCATTACGTAACGGCGAAATATTGGCATTGCTGCGAGCGTGACGGCTTGCATTTAACTATTTCCGATACGGGCTGGGGCAAGTCCCTCTGGGGCAAGCTTTACGGTCAATGGCTCTGCGAGGGTGCGGTGTTCGTCTACGACTTTGATAAGTTCGACGAGAACGATTTGCTCCCCATGTTCGCAGAGTATAATATCACAACCTTCTGCGCACCGCCCACGATGCTCAGAATGCTTATCCGCGGTGACCTTTCCAAGTTCGACCTGTCCTCGATTCATCATATGACGACGGCCGGTGAGGCGCTGAATCCCGAGGTGTTCAACCAGTTCAAAACCGCAACGGGTCTTGAAATTATGGAGGGCTTCGGTCAAACGGAAACCACCCTTGCCATCGCCAATCTTTACGGCACAACGCCAAAAATCGGTGCCATGGGCAAGGCAAATCCGCAGTATGACGTAGACGTTGTTGACCCGGACGGAAAGCCGCTTCCCGCAGGCGAAATCGGCGAAATCGTTATCCATACCGATAAGGGAATCCCCTGTGGCCTTTTCAGAGAATACTACCGCGATGCCGAAAAAACGGCAGACGCTTGGCACGACGGCCTTTATCATACGGGCGACACGGCTTGGCGCGACGAGGACGGCTATTTCTGGTACGTTGGCCGCGTGGATGACGTTATCAAATCCTCGGGCTACCGCATCGGGCCCTTTGAAATCGAAAGCGTTATCATGGAGCTTCCGTACGTTTTGGAGTGTGGCGTTTCCGCCGCGCCCGACGAGGTCAGAGGACAGGTTGTCAAGGCCAGCATCGTCTTGGTGAAGGGTACTGAGCCCACGGAGGCCTTGAAGAAGGAAATCCAGAATTACGTGAAGGAGCATACTGCTCCCTATAAGTATCCGCGTATCGTGGAATTCCGCACGGAGCTTCCCAAGACCATCAGTGGCAAGATTCAGAGAAACAAGCTGTAAGCCTTCTTGTTGTTTCTTACAATATTAGATAATATTTTTTAAAAAAACAGTTGACAAATACTTTGAAATGTGGTAATATACCTCTATAAAGGCGTTGACGAAGAGTGCAGGTGTGCGGTCTTTCCAGAGAAGCGGCGGTTGGTGTGAGTCGCTAAAGGCTTCCTCCTGTTTGTAGCTTCCGAGCCGAGGGGAAGAAAGAGTTTTTCGAGTAGAGCCTCTCCGCGTTTGCTGCGTTAGTGCATACGGGTTGATTGACCCTGAGGGGCGGCGCAAGGCCGCAATTTGAGTGGTACCGCGGGTTTTGTTTAGTAAGCTCGTCTCAAAGTATTTATCTTTGTGGCGAGCTTTTTTTGTCGCCATAAATGCTTGGAGGAAAGTATGCAAGGAATAACAGGACTGGATCTGAAAATACAGGAGATGGCGGGCCGTATCCGTGCGCTTCGTGAAATCGAAGGGCTGACGGTTGCGGAAATGGCCGCTAAAACGGGCGTCTGTGAGGCAGAATATCTGTCTTGCGAAAATGGCGAGTCGGATTTGAACTTTGCCTTTATTTACCGTTGCGCCTCTGCTTTTAACGTGGACGTAACGGATATCATCGAGGGCAAAAGCCCGACCTTGAAGTCCTATACCTTAACGAGAAGCGGACAGGGACAGCGCATTGAAGAGGCGCACGGAATGACGTATTTCAACCTCGCCTCCGCCTTCCGTAACCGTATTGCCGAGCCGCTTTACGTATGTAGCCGATACAGCGAAACTGCGCAGGTCAGAGATATTGAGTTAACCACGCACGACGGTCAGGAGTGCGATATCGTACTAAGCGGTCACTTGAAGGTGCAAATCGGATCTCACGTGGAGGTTCTCGGCCCCGGAGACAGCATTTACTACGATAGCTCCACGCCCCACGGTATGATTGCCGTGGAGGGTGAGGATTGCCGCTTCTACGCCATTGTGTTAAATCCCACGGGCGAGCCCATTCCCGAGCTTCAGCCCTCGCGTGCGGTGCAAAGTCGCCCTGCTAAGCGTGACGATAAGGAAAGAGTGTATTCTGCCTTTGTCGAAACCGAGGAGGACGAAAACGGCACCCCCACCTCCATCACCTTCAAAAATGAGGACAAATTCAATTTTGCCTATGACGTGGTGGATAAAATTGCCGAAAAGGAGCCGGGCAAGCTCGCGCTTTTGCACGTGGCAAACGATAAAACGGAAACCCGTCTTTCCTTCTCGGATATTAAAAAGAATTCCTGCCGTGCGGCCAACTACTTTAAGTCGCTCGGTATCAAAAAAGGCGACCGCGTGATGCTCGTGCTTGGCAGACACTACCAGTTCTGGTACGCAATGCTGGGCCTTCACCGTTTGGGCGCCATCGCCATTCCCGCAATGAACCAGCTGCTTGATCACGATTTTGAATATCGCTTCAAGGCGGCAGGCGTTTCGGCCATTCTGTGTACGGGCAAGGGCGGCGTGAGTGCAGAGGTTGATAAGGCCGAGGCACAGCTTGATAAAAAGCTCATCAAAATTATGGTTGGTGGCGAAAGAGAGGGCTGGCGCAGCTTTGACGAGGAATGCGCCTTATACAGCACCCACTTTGACCGTACCGCCGATACCCCCTGTGGCAACGACACGCTTTTGATGTTCTTTACCTCCGGCACCACCGGCTATCCCAAAATCGCCGTACATAATCACAAATATCCCTTGGGCCATTTCCATACCGCAAAGTATTGGCATAACGTTGATTCGGACGGCTTACACTTTACCATTTCGGATACGGGCTGGGCAAAGGCTCTTTGGGGCAAGCTTTACGGCCAATGGCTCTGCGAGGCGGCAACCTTCGTTTACGATTTCGAGCGCTTCCACGCAGACGATATTCTGCCTATGTTTGCGAAATATCAGATTACCACCTTCTGTGCGCCGCCCACGATGCTGCGTATGATGGTCAAGGAGGATATTTCCAAATACGACCTTTCCTCCGTCAAGCATATGACAACGGCAGGCGAGGCGCTCAACCCTGAGGTTTACCGTCAGTTTGAGGAAGCAACGGGCCTTCAGATTCTTGAGGGCTTCGGACAGTCCGAAAGCACGATGATTATCGGCAATATGCGCGGCGCTCCTCATAAAATCGGATCTATGGGCAAGCCCGCCCCCATTTACGACGTGGAGCTGCTTGACGCTGACGGCAACCCTGTTCCCGTCGGTGAATCGGGCGAAATCGTTATTAAGATTGCAAACGGATCTCCCTGCGGCCTCTTTGACGGCTATTACCGTGATGAAGAGAAAACGCGCGAGGTTAAGCACGATGGCTATTACCATACGGGCGATACCGCTTGGCGCGATGAGGACGGCTTCTACTGGTACGTCGGCCGCGTGGACGACGTTATCAAGTCCTCGGGCTACCGCATCGGGCCCTTTGAAATCGAAAGCGTTATTATGGAGCTTCCGTACGTTTTGGAGTGTGGCGTTTCCGCCGCGCCCGACGAGGTCAGAGGACAGGTTGTCAAGGCCAGCATCGTCTTGGTGAAGGGCACCGAGCCCACCGAGGCGCTTGTCAAGGAAATTCAGGATTACGTTAAGACGCATACTGCCCCCTATAAGTACCCCAGAATCATCGTTTTCCGTGATGCGCTTCCCAAAACGGCCACGGGAAAAATCCAAAGAAATCTTTTATAATGCGAAAAACGCAGGGAAGGAGAGTGCTATGCAGAAAAAAAGAATCACCATTTTTTCGGGCCATTACGGTAGTGGAAAAACCAATATCGCCGTGAATTACGCGCTCTCTCTGCGCGAAGCGCACGAACGGGTGGTTATCGCCGATATTGATATCGTTAACCCCTATTTTCGTACCAAGGACAGCGAGGCGCTCTTGAAGGAGCGAGACGTTCGCCTTATCTGTTCGGCGTACGCCAACAGCAACGTCGATATTCCTGCGCTTCCCGCCGAGATTTATGCGGTGACGGACGATAAGTCGCTTTTTGCCGTGCTTGACGTGGGAGGAGATGAAAGAGGTGCCCTCGCGCTTGGCAGGCTTGTTCCCGCCATTAAGGAGGAAAACGATTACGAAATGATTTTCGTTTTAAACGCCTACCGTCCCTTAACGCGAGACCTTGACGGTGCCTTGACCGTTATGCAGGAAATAGAGGCGGCCTCGGGTCTTCGCTTTACCGCCCTTATCAATAACTCCAATCTCGGTGCGGAAACAACCGAGGAAGACGTGCGCGCGTCGATTCCCTTTGCAAAAAGGGTTGCCGAGGCGGCGCAAATTCCATTTTGGTATACCACGGTGCACGAGTCACTTTGGCAGTATTTTTCTGCCGAGCCCGCGCTTTACCGTCCTATATTATTACAAAAACGAATGTAAAGGAGAAAACCATGGCAAAATTAACCTTTAAATTTGAAAAATGCAAGGGTTGCGGCCTTTGTGTTGATGCTTGTCCCAAGCAGGTTCTGGCATTGGATGCCGAAACCATTAATCAAAAGGGTCACCATCCCGTCAAGGCAGTAAACGAGGAGGCGTGCATCGGCTGTGCCTTCTGTGCCACGATGTGCCCCGACTGTATCATTAAGGTAGAAAGGTGAAAAAGCAATGTCT
>JBGVMO010000084.1:0-2095 GCA_045124835.1 Eubacteriales bacterium | reverse complement strand
TTATCAATCCTTCACGCGAATCAGCTTGTCGGCATACGGCAGGCCCATAATCACGTCACAAAGGGTGTGCCACTCGGCAAGCTTGTGGCTTCTTCTTGCATAATATATATTGATAAGCGTTTCGTAATTCATCGTCACCGTGCGCAGCTGGTTATAGCTGGAGGGGAGAAGCTGAATCATATTGTGCCAATGGGCTCTATCCTCGCTTTCAAGGAAGGCAAGGCGCTCCTTTTCCAAGAAGGCAATCAGCGCGTCCAGCGCCTCAAGCGCATCGGGCGTGAGTCTGTCGCAGGAGAAATCCTCGCGCGCGAAGGCCTTTGCCTGAATCTTGTGCATGGTGCTTGTCGAATTGGCAACGGTTGCCACCTTATAGGTGTCAAACTCCTTCCACCAGTAAAGCGGCGCGGTAATATCCATGGAAACGAAAATCTGGCGTAAGAACTTGCGATGGTCACTGCCCGCCTTTGCCAAGCGCATCGCCAAGGATAAATCGTTCTCGCCGAGAATATAATTTCCCTTCTCGTCATAATAGCTATCCGAGCGCGCCCAGCTATTCAGGGGGTTACGCGCACCTCTGATGGCGTTTTCCAGATTCATCACGCTGATTTTGTCAACCTTTATCAAAGCAAACCTCTTTTCTCCTCGGGAAAGCACCCGGGCAAAGCCTTGTTTTATCCTATTTATTGTAGCATTTTTTCCCTCTGCTGTCAAGCCCGTTTGCCCCCATCACCCGTATTTTTGAAAGGACAAGAGCCAAAAACAACACTTTTTTCAAAGAAAAAAATATTTTTTTAAAAAAATACAAAAAAGGTATTGACAAAACAAAATTGTTTTGCTATAATACTACCTGTCGCCGACACAACACCTTTGGGAGCATAGCTCAGTTGGGAGAGCATCTGCCTTACAAGCAGAGGGTCATAGGTTCGAGCCCTGTTGTTCCCACCAGCGCGAAAGCGCATCGTTGTAATTGTGGCCTGGTAGCTCAGCTGGTTAGAGCGCTAGCCTGTCACGCTAGAGGTCGTGGGTTCGAGCCCCATCCGGGTCGCCAATTACAAAAAACGCCTCTGTAGCTCAGTCGGTAGAGCAGAGGACTGAAAATCCTCGTGTCGTTGGTTCGATTCCGACCGGAGGCACCAGCGGCAACATATGGAGCCGCTTCTTATGCGGATTTAGCTCATTTGGTAGAGCGCAACCTTGCCAAGGTTGAGGTGGCGGGTTCGAGCCCCGTAATCCGCTCCAATTGAAAAGGAACGGACTGCGAAAAACAGTCCGTTCTGTTTATGGCGCCATAGCCAAGCGGTAAGGCAGGAGTCTGCAAAACTCTCATCCCCGGTCCGATTCCGGGTGGCGCCTCCAAAAATTAAAGCGACCTTTCGAGGTCGCTTTAATTTTTATCCAATCCGAAGGATTGGCATGTAATCACGCCCTTTGGGCGTGTATGTAATCTGCGCCCCGCGCAGTTTGGCATCACGCGTTAGCGTGCATTTTCCCCCGGAATCCTTCGGATTGATAACATTCACGGCTTTGCCGTGATTACATACGCGACTTCGTCGCAATTACATACCGCCTGCGGCGGATTTCATCCACGGCTACGCCGTGATTAGGATGCGAAGGACGCGAAAGGAGAACGAAATGGCAAAGAATTTATTGCTCGAGTATTCTGAAGAACTTGCCACAAGGTGCGAACTGCTTTGCAAATCTATCAGCGGTAATTCCAACACCGTTTTTCAACTTCGTAAATCCTCGTCAAGCGTGTTTGCCAATATCACCGAAGCGCAATATCCTCAAAGCCTTGCGGATATGCTCTCCAAATTCAAGATTGCAAGAAAAGAGTGCGCGGAAACAGAAAGCTGGCTCAAATTGCTTTATAACGCAAAAACAATAGATGAAGAAACCTTCAAAACCTATCGCAACCTCTGTGGCAGAATACAGAGAATGCTCACCTCGTCGTGTATCACGATAATGATTATCGGAAGTCGAAACAGTGCGGGATGGCACTATTTCGAAGCCAAATCTTTGATTTGGCAACAAATTTTCGGATGGAGCTTCGCCATGCGAAAATAAAATCCCGGGAGAAAATTTGCCGATATTCATT
>JBGVMO010000083.1:0-10935 GCA_045124835.1 Eubacteriales bacterium | reverse complement strand
TTGGAGCAGATGACGGGAATCTTAACCCACAGGTTGCGCCAATATCATCAGATTTTGGGCAATCATCTTTGCGCAACCTTTTGTCATATTCCTCCGCTCCGCTTCGGAAGATGAGGGGTTCGATTCCTCTGGCGGAGGCCCCAAACAAAAAAGACGCCTTTTGGGCGTCTTTTTTGTTTGGAGCAGATGACGGGAATCGAACCCGCGTTACTGGCTTGGGAAGCGAGCGCTCTACCATTGAGCTACATCTGCGGATAGACCTATGGTAACACAAATGGATGCACTTGTCAAGAGGGAAAAAAGGAATTTTGGCGCGAAAAAAACAAGAATTTCTTTTTTCTTCTCTTTAATTTTTTCTTTCAAGAATCGTTATAGTGAAGAGCTTTTTTTGTTGACTTATAAATAAAAATGCTGTATAATATAAAAAAATCTTTTAATGGGACGCTTTTTATGACCACAGAAAAAAACGTAGCTTTGGCGTTTGACAACCGCACCTTCGCCGAAAATACAACCGAATATATGCTTTGTCTTGCGCTCGATATTGGCGAAGGCCTGCTGAAGAGCGGCGCTGAAATTCATCGCGTTGAGGATACGATTGAAAGAATCTGCACGGCATACGGTGCCGTACATATGGAAATATTCGTGATTCCCTCGGTCATCATTGCGGCAGTCAGAATGCCAAACGGTGATTATTCCTCTCAGGTGCGGCGCGTGAAGAAAATCGGCAATGATCTTTCCCTGATGGAGCAGCTCAATGAAATTTCGCGCACGATTTGTCAGAGAAAGCCGCCCTTTTCAGAGGTTGACGCCATGATTCGCAAGGCAAAGGAGAAAAAGGGCTATCCCAAATGGCTTCATTTTTTGTCCTATGCGCTTGCCTCGGGCTCCTTTGCCGTCTTTTTTGGCGGAAGCTGGCGCGACGGAATCGTTGCGGCTATTATAGGCTTGCTTTTTGCAGGGGTCGATTTGATCCAATTAGAGCGTGTAAATCAATTCGCTAAAACGGCCATACAGTCCTTTTTTGGCGGGCTCTTTTCCTGCCTCTCCGTTTTAATCGGTGTTGGCGACGATGCGGCGATGATTATGATAGGAACCATTATGCTTTTGGTTCCCGGCGTCTTTTTCAGTACGGCGCTGCGCGATTTGCTTTGCGGCGATTTTTTGGCCGGAACCTTAAAAATCGTGCAAACCCTGCTTTCTGCTCTGATGATAGCCTTTGGCTATCTTTTGGCCATGCTTTTGCTGGGAGGTGTGATGATATGAGTGCCTTTTTTACGGTGAAATTTTTGCTTCTTCTTGTCACCTCTGCTTGTGGAAGCGTTGCATTTGCCATCATTTACCGCGTTAACGTAAAATATCTTCCCTTGGCGGCCCTTGGTGGCGCGCTTACCTATTTCGTCTATCACGCCGTTGCTTTTCTCGGGATGGGCGTTTTTGCAGCAGCGTTGCTTTCGGCCGCGTTTTCTGCTCTGTTTTCAGAGGTTTTCGCCAAAATCAAAAAAGCACCCGTTAGCATTTTTCTCTTGCCCTGCTCAATTCCCATCGTGCCGGGAAGCGAGCTCTACTATACGATGGCCAGCTTCATATCGCGGGATTTTTCGGCCGCGTTTTATCATTTAGGACAGGCGCTCGGAATCGGCCTTGGCATTGCCGCCGGTATTGTTATTGTGCCTATCGTCTGGCAGCTTTGCTTCGCACTCCTCAAGGCATTTCGGGTAAAGACATAACCAAGAGAAGCACTATATAAAGGAACGTATAAAATGAGATGCAAAAAGCTTTTTGAAGTGATTGATTCCTTGGAAAGCGTCTATCTTGACGTGTTAGAGGATATTTGCAGCATCGAAAGCCCCACGGACGATAAGGCAAGGGTTGATGCGGTCGGCCGCTATTTTATTGCCTATGCCGAAAAAAAGGGCTGGAAGGTCGAAATTCGCAAGGAGAGCGTCTCGGGAGACGCGATATGTATCACGCTGAACCCTGAGGCTGTCGGCGCTCCTATCGCGTTTTCAGGGCATATGGACACGGTGCATCCCGTTGGCGCCTTTGGGCATCCTGCCGTCAAGCGCGAGGGCGATAAGATGTACGGTCCCGGCACCGTGGATTGCAAGGGCGGTCTTGCCGCCGCATTGCTTGCCATGGACGCGCTTGCTTCTCTTGGCTTTAAGGAGCGCCCCGTTCTGCTTATTTTGCAATCGGATGAGGAAAAGGGAAGCGCCCCGAGCCAAAAGGATACCGTTCGCTTTATGTGCGAAAGGGCATCGAAGGCCGATGCCTTTTTAAATCTGGAGGGGATGCGCCCCGAGACTGCCGTTGCCGCGCGAAAGGGAATTGCGCGTATCAAGCTAACCGTGACGGGCAAGGCGGCACATTCCTCTATCTGCTATCAGGGCGCGAACGCCATTGCAGAGGCGGCGCACAAGATCTTGGCGCTTGAAGAAATGAAGGATGCGGACGGCTTGACCTGCAACTGCGGTGTGATAAACGGCGGCACAACCCCGAACACCGTAGCAGATAAATGTGCGTTTCTTGCCGATATACGTTTTGGCGACAGTAAAGAGAAGCAAAAGGCCTACGAGCGCATTGCACTCGTTGCGGAGCATACATACATTGAGGGATGCACCTGTAGCTATGAGGAAGTCAGCTATCGGCCTCCGATGGAATGCGTTGAGCGAAATCTTTCGCTTCTTGAAAGGATGAACGCAATATACGTCGAAAACGGCCTTCCCACCCTGACCGCGCGCAAGGGGAGCGGCGGATCTGACGCCGCCTACGTTACCGAATGCGGTATCCCCTGTATTGATTCCGTCGGCGTTGTGGGGGAGGGCGAGCATACGCTTGATGAGTGTGTTTTTATGCCCTCGGTTGCCGAGGCCGCCAAGAGAATCGCGGCGGTCGCCTACTGCCTTTAATTAAATAAGCAAAAACGCCGAGATTTCTCGGCGTTTTTTTTGCTTTGGAAGAAAAAAGCTATTGACAAATTTTCAATAGTGTGATAAAATAACAAGCGATATATAACGATTGATATATGGAGGGATTATGCCACCAAAGATAAAGATAAGTAAAGAGGAAATTGTCAAAACCGCGCTCTCACTCGTTCGCGAAAAGGGCGAGGAGGGAATCAACGCGCGCGCGATAGCCGCGGCGCTTGCCTCCTCCACTCAGCCTATTTTCTCCAATTTTGCAACGATGGAGGAATTGAAGGCGGCGGTGGTAAGAGCCGCGTATGAGGTCTACCTTGACTTTATTGACCGTGAGGCGAAAAGCGGCAAATATCCGAAATACAAGGCCTTCGGCATGGCCTACGTTTGCTTTGCCGAGGAGGAAGAGGCGCTTTTCAGGCTTTTGTTTATGCGAAACAGAACGGGAGAGGATCTTTCTCCCAGCCCTGATTTTGAGGAATCTGCCAAAATGATAGCCGAGGCAAACGACATTTCGCTTGAAAGGGCGCGGCTGATGCATTTGGAAATCTGGGGATGCGTACACGGTATCGGAACGATGCTTGCCACCTCGTTTTTGCCGCTACGGCGCGAGCTGATTGCCGAAATGCTTACAGACGTATATCAAGGCCTTCGTAAAAGGCATATAGAGGAGGAAAAGAAGGTATGATGGCCGTAGAGATAGCAGGGCTTACCAAGCGCTATCGCGACGTGGTTGCCGTAAATAATCTTTCGCTTTCTATCAAGGAGGGCGAGCTTTTCTCGCTTCTTGGTGTCAATGGCGCAGGGAAGACAACCTTGATAAAAATGCTTTCCTGTCTTTTAAAGGCAGATGGGGGAGATGCTTTTGTTCTTGGGCATTCCATCTTGCACTCTCCGTCTGCAATTAAGGCGCTTATTGGCTATTCAACGCAGGAAACTGCCGTTGCAAAGAACCTGACGGTGCGCGAAAATCTCGAATTTTACGGCTCTCTGTATGCGCTTAGCAAAAAGGAAATTGCCGAACGAACGGATGCGCTGATTAAAAGGTTTTCCTTGGAAAAGGTAGAAAATAAGCGTCTTTCTAAGCTTTCGGGCGGCTATCAGCGCAAGGTCTCCATTGCCTTGGCCATCCTATCAAAGCCAAAGGTTTTGTTTCTCGATGAGCCGACCTTAGGGCTTGACGTTTTGGCCAGACGCGAGCTGTGGGAGATTATCCGCGAAATCAAAAAGGAGACTACCGTCATTCTGACAACGCACTATATGGAGGAGGCAGAGGCGCTTTCGGATAGGGTAGCCGTGATGGTGGACGGAAGCGTCCGAGCCATAGACACGCCGCGCGCTTTGTTGGAGAACACCGAATCCTCCTCGCTTGAAGAGGCTTTTATTAAAATTGTGAAGGGAGAAGGCCGTGAATAGAGTTTTGAGTCTTTTTAAAAGAAACGGCAAGGAAATTTTAAGAGACCCTGTCAGCCTTATCTTTTTGCTTGGCTTGCCCATAGCAATGGAAATTCTTTTTTACTATCTTTTCCATTCCTTAACCGCACAGTTTGAAATGAAGTATTTGGCCCCCGGCCTTATTGGCTTCGCGCACGCGTTTTTAGCGCTTTTCTTGGCGATTTTGGTGTCGATGGACAGAGAAACTGCGTTTATCACGCGCATCTATACCACGCCCGTTTCCGCGCCCGAGTTTATACTGGGATATTTCCTTATATCTCTTCCTTTAGGGCTTTTGCAATCCGTTGCTATTTTGCTGGTTGGCGGCATCATTGAGCCCGCCTTTTTCTCCTTGCGGCTTCTTTTGGTTTTACCGACGAGCCTTTTATCCATTCTGCTCTTTGCTTCCCTTGGCATTCTTATCGGCTCTGCCTTTAGCGCCAAGGCGGTTGGCGGCATTTCCTCCATCCTGATAACCGGTCAATCCGTTCTTTCGGGAATGTGGTTTCCGATAGAGGGGCTTTCGGGCGGCTTTTTAAGACTGATGGAGGCCTTGCCCTTTAAAAACGTATCTGTGCTTTTACAAAGGGTTGCCATGCCAAACGGCGCGGACGGAGAAGCGATTGGCATACCGATGCTGATTCTTTTGGCGTATACCGTTCTTTCTCTCGTTTTGTCCTGCGTTTTCTTCGTTCGTAATGCAAAAGTAAAATAAAAAAGGGAAGCCTCGCGGCTTCCCGAAAAAACCAAAGCCTCCCGAAATCTCGGGAGGCTTTTTGACCCATTGGGTTATATGGGCTATTTGGTTTACGCCATAGCGTTCAGCTTCAAGGTGTAAGCGCTCTTTCTGTGAGCAGCGGTGTTCTTATGAAGAATGCCGTGTGCGCAAGCCTGGTCTACCTTCTTGACAGCCAGTCTGTAAGCAACGGTTGCGGCCTCTTTGTCACCGGATTCAACAGCGGCAAAAAACTTCTTCACAACGGTATGAAGCTGGGACTTAATCATCTGATTCTGAAGGGTTTTGGTCTGAATAACCTTGATTCTTTTCTTCGCGGACTTAATATTCGCCATTTTTTTCTCCTCTATTGAAGTTGTGATATTTGCAGTTGCGCCTGAGAGGGTGCGCAAGCTGACATACTATTCATACTCAAACATTATATCACGCTCTTTTCAAAATAGCAAGCCTTTTTTGAAAAAAATTTCAAAAAAAATAAAATTTTTTCGTTTCCTGCCTTTTCCTCTCCTTTTGCTTGGCAAGCGCGGAGAAATTTCTTTTTTAAAGGCATGTGTGTTTGTCGAAAGGAGAGGAAAAAAGGAAAAGAAAGTCAAACCGAAAAATTAAATCCGAAGAGCCCTTTTATAAGGAGGGAAGCCTTGACTTGCCTGTTTTTATATGCTAAAATGGATATAGAAAATACGAGGAGCTTGAAATATGCAATTGCTACACGGTAACGCTATCGTCGGTCAGTCGGGCGGTCCTTCCTCCGCTATTAACGCAACGCTTGCGGGAGTTATTCGCGGCGCCCTTTCGGCCAAGGAAGCCATTGGAACGCTATACGGTATGAAAAACGGTATGGAGGGGCTTCTTTCCGAGAACCTTGTCAATTTAAACGAGAGAATTAAAGGCGAGGAGGACTTGGAGCTTTTGGCGCATACGCCTGCCGCGGCCCTTGGCTCCTGTCGCTTGAAGCTTCCGAATCCTGAAAAGGAGCGCGCAATTTTTGAAAAGGTGCGAGCCGTTTTTGAGAAATACGATATTCGCTATTTCTTTTATATCGGCGGCAATGATTCCATGGATGCCGTTTGCAAGCTGACGGCGTATTTCAAGTCTGTGGATTACGAGGTGCGCATTATCGGCGTTCCCAAAACGATTGATAACGATTTGGCGGGAACGGATCATTCTCCCGGCTTTCCCTCTGCCGCCAAGTACGTGGCAACCACGATGAAGGAAATTATGGCGGACTGTGCGGTTTACACCGTTCCGGCCGTCACTATCGTTGAAATTATGGGGCGAGACGCCGGCTGGCTTGCAGCGGCCGCCGCCTTACCTGCCTTGACTGGAAAGGGCCCTGACTATATCTATTTCCCGGAGCATCCCTTCTCACCCTCGGCCTTTTTGGAGAGCCTGCGCCGCGCCCTCGCGCTTCATCCGAACGTGGTTGTCGCTGTTTCGGAGGGGTGCCTCTTTGAGAATGGCAGATACGTTGGCGAAGGGCAGCAGAACGGGCTTTCGGACGCCTTTGGCCATCGCTACCTTTCCGGCACGGGCAAGGTGCTTGAGATGCTTGTCAAGCAGGAGCTGAAGTGTAAGTGCCGCTCTATCGAGCTCAATCTGCCGCAGCGCTGTGCGGCGCACGTAGCCTCCTTGACCGATATCAAGGAATCTGTTGCTATTGGACGGGCGGCGGTTTCCTCTGCCGTTGGCGGACAAACGGGTGTTATGATGGGCTTTAAGAGGCTTTCGGACGAGCCTTATTCCGTTGAAATAGTGGCAGTTCCCGTAAGTGAAGTAGCGAACGTCGTTCGTCTTCTTCCTTCCACGTTTATCAACGAGGCGGGAAACGGTGTTACGGAGGCGTGCCTTGCGTATCTCAAGCCCTTGGTTTTGGGAGAAACAAAGCCAAAGTACGAATGCGGTATGCCAAAGCATTTCGTTTTGTAAGAGCGACAGAGAGGCATCGGCTTTGGCACTGACGAAAAAGATAACAGAAGATAAAACAGAAGCACGCAAGGTCTCTTGCGTGCTTCTGTTGTTTTTTGGCGCATTAGCGCTTGTTGCGATTCAGAATGTTGATGATAGCATCAAAGTCCTGATCAGAAACGCCTCTGTCGGTGTCGATATCACCAACGCTACCGTCATCTGTCGGCAGGGGAGGGAGGTTCGACGTAATAGGACGTGCGGGCATAGGCGCAGGCTCTGCGCTCGCTACGGGAGCGGCGGGCTGTGCGACTGGCTGCTGTACGGCCGTTCTTACGGGGGCGTAGGACTTGGTTATCTCGTGCGGAACGGCAGCAGGGGTAACGGCGGGAATTTCACCGGCCGTTTTTGCGCTTTCAAAGCCCGTTGCAATAATGGTTACGCGCATTTCATCCTCGAGAGAGGGATCAAACGCCGCGCCCCAGATAATGTTGGCATCGGGATGTGCCTCGTCTGCAACCATGGAGGAAGCAATATCAACGTCCTCAAGGCTGATATCGGGAGAAGCGGTAATGCTGAGCAAAATGCCCGTAGCACCTGCAATGGAGGTTTCGAGCAGGGGAGAGGAGATGGCGGCCATGGCGGCTATCTGCGCCTTGTCCGTGCCCTTTGCGCTACCAACACCCATATGGGCAAAGCCTGCGTTCTTCATGACCGAGATAACGTCCGCAAAGTCGAGGTTGACGAAGCCGGGAACGTTGATAAGCTCGGAAACACTCTGCACACCGCGGCGCAAAACGTCATCGGCGATTTCAAAGGCGTTTGCCATGGTAATGCGCGTGTCGGAAACCTGCTTGAGTCTTTCGTTGGGAATGACAATCAAGGAGTCCACGTGCTGCTGAAGGTTCTTGATGCCCTCTTCGGCCTGCATCATACGGCGCCTTCCCTCAAAGGAGAAGGGCTTCGTGACGATACCGATGGTGAGTATGTTCATTTCGTGCGCAACCTGCGCGATGACGGGAGCGGCGCCCGTTCCCGTTCCACCGCCCATACCTGCGGTGATAAACACCATATCGGTGTCCTTAAGCATTTCTTTAATGTCCTCAATGCTCTCCTCGGCAGAGCGCTTTCCCGTTTCAGGGCTTGCGCCTGCGCCGAAGCCACGGGTGATCTTTTCACCGATGGTGAGGCGAATGGATGCGTTTGAGGTGGAAATGGCCTGTGCGTCGGTATTAACCGTAACAAATTCAACGCCGCGGATATTGGCGGTTATCATGCGGTTAACGGCGTTTCCACCGCCACCACCGACACCAACAACCTTAATGCGTACACCGCTGGCGAATACGTTTTCATCTGCGAAATTCATACTGCTTGTCCTCCTGTTTTTTCTGATTTATAAAAGCGAAAAGAGAAAAAAACAGAATTTTTCTCCAAATCATTCTACATATATATGATATATGAAAACGCGAAAATTTTCAAGTCCTTTTATGAAAACTTAATAAATAGTTAACATTTATTTCTGCCTGAAAATAAACTGGATTTTTGGAACAAATTAACCTTGGATGACAAGAAAAAAGACGGATGGTTCCAAGAAAAAAGAGGAAGGAGAAGGCTTTTTTCTATTGCTTCTTTGACGGATGAAGCGACTTTCGGGCCAGTAGCGCCTCCACCTCGGCAAGAAAAAGCGCCTTGGTATCGTAAGCAAAAAGAGAAGAGGCCGCTTTTTGCATTTTTGATAGGCGGGAGGGTTGCCGACGGAGCGCTTCTACCGTCTGATAAAGCAGCTCACCCGTGAGGGTTGCTTCCTCTAAAACGAGTGCGGCGCCCCTTTCTTGCAGATAGAGGGCATTTTTACGCTGATGGTCTGCCGCAACGTAGGGGGAGGGGATTAAAATAGTCGGCTTGCCGCAGGCGGATATCTCGGAAAGCGTCATGGCGCCTGCGCGAGAAATGATGAGATCTGCCGCTGACATATACAAAGGCATATCGTTAATATAAGGCAGAAGCTGCATTTTGGGAGAAGTACGGGGGTATTTGGCGTAAAGCGCTTCGTAATGCCGCGTGCCGCAACCGTGTATGAAGAGGACGGGCTTATCCTCCTTCGCATAACGCCGTTGCGCATTCAAAACGGCCTCGTTAAGTGCTTCTGCTCCAAGACTGCCACCAAAGGAAAGCACGAAAAAATCGGAGGGGGAAATGGAAAGGCATTTTCTCGCTTTCAGTCTGTCGGTATTTTGAAAGCCCTTTCGTAAGGGTGCGCCGATAACCGCCGCGCGTTCAGGGTAGCGAAGGTGGGAGGCGCAGGCCTCAAATTGCAGTAAAATGCGGTCAACCAACCTCTCGCAAAGCTTGACAGTTAAGCCGGGAACGGCGTTTGATTCGTGTAAAAGAGCGGGAATGCCCGCAAGGCGCGCCGCTTTTATCACGGGATAAGAAACGTATCCGCCCGTTCCCAGAACCAAATCGGGAGAAAGCGAGCGGATGATTTTTTTCAAGCGATGCGGTTCGTTGAGGGCGAGAAACGCCGCACGCAGATTTTCCACGGAAAGTGAGCGGCGAAGAGAGGCGGCGCGTACGGGGATGAAGGGAAGCATGGCATCGGCCACGAGCCTCTCTTCAATGCCGTTCTTTTTTCCCATAAAGTAAATTTCGGCATCGGTAAAATGAGCTGAAAGAAGCTCTGCCATAGCAAGCGCAGGGTTAACGTGTCCGGCACTTCCACCACCGGTTAGTAAAAAAACCATAATTACAACAGGGCAGAAGCCCATATTCCTTCCCTAAACTCATATGTATGCTTCTCTTGACGAGGAAAGCAAAATTCCCATTTCCGCAAAAAGCATCACGAGGGATGAGCCGCCGTAGCTGAAAAACGGCAGCGAGATACCCGTGTTGGGAATGGTATTGGTGATAACTGCGATATTGAGGATTACCTGAATGGCAACCTTGACGGTGATGCCAAGCGCAACAAGCGAGGAAAAAAGGCTGCCTTGCCGAAGTGCAAGGCGCACTCCGCGTTTTACGAACAGGGCGAAAAGCAGGAGTATGGACAGCGCCCCGATAAAGCCGAGCTCCTCACAGGCAATGGTAAAAATAAAGTCGTTTTGCGGCTCGGAAACGTAGAGATATTTTAAACGGCTGTTTCCGAGGCCAAGCCCGAAAAAGCCGCCCGATCCGATGGCCAAAAGGCCTTGCAGGGTTTGCCAGCCGCCGTCCTGCGGATATAGCTCCGGATTAAGCCATATGGTGATTCTTCGCTTTGTGTATTCCACCGATAAGGCAAAAATGCCGACTGCCGTGATAGCGCCGCCGCCCATAAGAGCGAGGGTTTTGACATTGCTTCCGGCCAAAAACATCATAAAAACACCAATGGCACCGAGAATAATCATACAGGATAGATGCTTTTCGAGTGCCACGAGAGCGCAAAGGGAAAGGATAAATAAAAGCGGATAAAGGATGCCGTATAAAAAAGAACGTTTTCCGTTTGCGGTGTTCTTGATTTCTCCCGTGTGCCGAGAAAAATACAAGGCGAGAAAGAGAACGAGGGCGGTTTTGGCAAGCTCGGAGGGCTGAAAGGTAAAGCCACCGATGGCTATCCAGCGCTTTGCTCCTCCCGCCTCTGCGCCCAAGAAGGGAACTAAGGCAAGCAGAATGAGGGTTGAAATAAAAAGGGGCTTTGCAATTCGTGCGTATAAATCAATGGGAAGCGAGGCGCAAAGAAGCATTGCAGCGAGACCGACGAGCACCCAAAGGATTTGTCGCTGTATGAAGTAGTATGGGTTGGAGAAGCGAATGGAGGCGTAGGCCGTGCTTGCGCTGAAAACCATGACGGAGCCGAAAATGATCAAAAGCAGAATATAGAGAAAAAGCGCCCTGTCGATTCCGCGCGCTCCCTTCCTCAAGGGCGCTTGCAGAAAGCGTGCAGAAAAAACGGCGCTACGGCCTTTT
>JBGVMO010000082.1:0-1619 GCA_045124835.1 Eubacteriales bacterium | reverse complement strand
TGAGGAATATTCCATTCTTCGCACGGGCGTTTACGGCAAGGATGGGGATCTTTTGCGCTAAAGAAAAAATAAAAAACAAAAAGCGAAGCGGAAGAAAAAGCCGCTTCGCTTCATTTTATTATAATATATAAGAGAGGGTTGGAAGCACGCATGTGCGTATTTCCAGAAGCAGTCGGCGCACCTCCGATAAGGACATCGCGTATTCGGGTGCGTCCTCCGTTTCGGTCGCACCTTGCAGTCGGCAAAGGGCACAGTCTGCCTCTCGTATCAAGGAACGCATAACCGAAAGGGAGAAAACGGGTCTTGCCCGCTCCCACTCCAAAAGAAGCGCCTTGGTTGCCTCTTGCTTGGCGGTGCCTTCGCTTTCCGGTGAAGGAAAGTCGGATAAAATGGCGCAAAGCGCGTCGGCTCGGCGCGTAACGGCCACCGTACTCCAAACGGTGCCGCTTGCTATCAGGGCAAAAAGTAAGAGCGAAAGAAAAATACTTTTCATACGGAGAGCTCCTCCGATTTTCCCTTCTGATTCTTTTTTAAGCAAAGGATACCGCCTGCGTCATCCAGCGCCAAAAGGAAAACGTCCTTTAAGGTACAGCCGTAGCGGTGCGCCGTGCGGTAGAGCCATTCTTCATCCTTATTGCAAAAGGCGCATTCCTCTTTGATAATTTCTCCGTCAATGATAAGGGCGTGTGAAATGCCGCGCTCGGTAGCGGAGAGAGAAAGGTCAGAAAGCGTAACGGGCTTTTGCTCGGCGCGCGGTGTCACGGATAGCTTGCCGTTTTGCTCAAGTATCGCGTAAGCAACGTCGCCAATATCGGTCACGCCCTCTAAGCGAAGGGCCGAAAGCAGCTCTTCCAGTGAAACGCGCATGCGCTGCATCTCCGCTTGGTCGGGAATACCGTAGCGCACCAAAACGGCAGGAGGGCTTTCAAAGACCTTTTTCAGAAGCGGAACGCGGTTTTTTAAATCGCTGATGAAAAGCTCCAAGGCAACGATTAAAAGAATCGGAATGATGAAATACAAAAGCGGCTGGTCGGGGTTTTCAATGGGGTTGGCCGCAAGCTCGGAAAGTAAAAGCGTTGTTATCAGCTCGGAAATCTGTAATTCGCCGATTTGGCGCTTGTCCATCAAGCGCAGCATAACGGTTAAAACGGTGTAAATAACTATGGCGCGGATGATAATAGTAAGCATATCTCGCCTCTTTTTTTGAAATTTTTGCCTCTTGGAAGAATAGTATTCTGTAATTTTGTGAAAGATATACATAAAGCGCAGGCCGAAAAAGAGGGGGCGCTTCGTGCAAAATGACAAACCTGCAAAAAACTCCGAAAAAAATGCAAAAAACTTCAAAAAAGGGGTTGACAAACGAAAAAGAGTATGGTATACTAATCGGGCGTCACGGAACAGGAGACTTTCCAAGACGTGCATGGATCCTTGAAAATTGAACAACAGAATTTCGAAATAACACGAAACAAGTCGCGCGAGCGAAAGCGAACGCGATGTGTACAAGTGTGTAAGGAATCTCGTTAAAACACATTGAGAACTCAAAAAAGTAAAAGAAGCTAAGAAAAAATAGCTCTGAAAAACGATTGAATGAGCGAGGGCGACCTTGCTTATTGAATACA
>JBGVMO010000081.1:0-24527 GCA_045124835.1 Eubacteriales bacterium | reverse complement strand
AACAACGAAACGGTGGTGAAAATCGAGCATCTGCTTGACACCATTGATAAGGATTTGAACAAGCGCAATATCGTTTTTTCCCACAATTCCGTTTTGGGTCATATTCTGGGAAAAACCGTTGTGAATGCTTCCTTCAGTATGCTGTATCACCATCTGCTTTCCTATGACGGAAGCGAGTTTTACGGAATTCCTCCGATGGACGTGGAGGAGGCGCTTTACACCTTCAACGATTGCATCCCCGTTATCAATTACGACGATGACGACGCGATAGACGAAAACGGTGCGCTCGCCGCAGATCAGCTCTACGTGCTTTCGGACAACAAGCAGACGCTTGGCGTTCGCGGTGAAAAGCGCGCCTTCGTGCGTCCCCTGCTCTACAAAAACGTCGTACCGGACGAAAAATTCAGCGTTTTTATCTTCTCGCATTCGGGCTCCTCGCGTTTTGTCATCGAGGAGCTGGAGCAGTACAGAAAGCTGTATAATACGAATATCACCTGCTATTGCTATCCCTATAAGGAGGATATTGCCAAGGTAGCGGAGAAGATAAAGGCAACGGAGGGGCGAAAGAAAATTCTCTTTCTTTCCTCGGATGACGAGGCCGTGGAAAATCAGGATACGGATATTTTCTTGTCCGCCCTTTCCTTCAAGCTGAACGGCTGCTTGGGAGAGGACACCGAGATTTTTGCGGAAATCGCCAATCCCACCAACCTCAATTCCCTGCAAAATTTCGGCGTGATGTCCGTTATCGTTTCCAACCGCATCATTTCCTTGTTTATGGTGCAGCTCTTGACCCATCCGGGATCCAAGAAGTTTTACCGCGACCTTATTTCCACCAATAGCGAGGATGGCAAGGATGCGGTAGACCTTGATATTGTCAAGGCGGGCGACGCCTTGCTTTTCGAGGAGGAGAAAATGACCTTCTCCTGCAAGTCCGAGCTTGTGCAGTCCTTCTATTTAGCCTCTGAAAAAACGGCTATGTGCATTGGTATCAAGAGAAAAACGGACAAGGATATTTTGTTCCTTTGCGACCGTATGGACAAGGAAGAGCCCCTTGTGCTGACGGAGGAGGACGAGCTGATTCTCGTCAAGTATTAAAAGCCTTAAAAAACAAAAAGCAGTTGCATGATCTCCGCTTGAAAACGGAGCGCGTTGCTCCCAAGGACGAAACACTATGAAAACGAAAACCGAAGAAATGTATGCGAAAATGAACCCGTGGCGGCTCTTTTTCGTCGTGGCCCTGCCGGGCATGATAAGTATGTTCGCCATGTCTGTATACAGCATTCTGGAGGGAATATTTATCGGTCAGGTGCTGGGCGAGGGGGCCTTTGCGGCCGTCAATATCGCGATGCCGCTGGTGATGATAAACTTCTCGCTTGCCGACCTTGTCGGCGTCGGCGCATCGGCACCCATTTCAGTCGCGCTCGGCAAGGGTGACCATAAAGCCGCCAACAACATTTTTTCCTGCTCTGTCCTCACCATTTTTTGCATCTCCATTCTGATGGGAAGCGTGATGCTTTTTGCGGCCGAGCCGCTCTCAAGGCTGATGGGTGCGGACGATTTGCTTCTCGACACGGCGGTGAGATACCTGCGCGCCGTGGCGCTTTGCAGCCCGCTTGCCTCGCTCTTCTTTGCTGTGGATAACTATTTACGCATCAGCGGCTTTGTCAAGACGAGCATGGTAATCAACATCGTATCCAATCTTTTAACGCTCAGCTTGCTGTCTCTTTTTCTCTTTGTTTTTAAAATGGACGTTGTAGGTTCAGCTCTTGCCACCTCGCTTTCCTTTTGCGTCTGTGCGCTTGTGGCCATGGTGCCCTTTGTTGCCAAAAAGGCGCTTTTGCGCTTTACGCGGCCGCGCTTCAGCCTTGGCCTACTCAAGCAAATTGTTGCCTGCGGCTCTCCTGTCTTTCTCAACAACGTCTCGGGGCGTGTAACCTCGATTTTGATGAATATCTCCTTGATGATGCTTGGCACCCAAGCGTTTGGCGAGGGGGGCGGCCAGACGGCCGTTGCCGTTTACGCCGTTTTGATGTATGCGAGCGATCTTTGCTGGCCGCTTCTTTACGGTGTTGCCGATTCGCTTTCTCCTGCCTTGGGCTACAACTGGGGCGCAAGGCAGTATGGCAGAGTCAAGGCCATCGTGCGCTGTGCCTATATCGGCACGGCGGTGATAGGCGCCGCTTCAACGGCCCTCCTCTTCTTTTTCCCCGGAACAATAGCCTCCTGGTTCGTCAAGGCGGAGGAGGCGCGGCTTCTTTCTGTTGCCACCCACGCCATCAGGCTTTTCTGCCTTGCCTATATTTTCCGCTGGATTGGCGTTGTCACGCAAAGCTTTTTCAGCGCGATAGAGAAGCCCTTGCAGGCAACCGCCATCTCGGTCGGAACGGCCTTCGTCTTTCCCATTGTTTTGCTTGGCGCCCTTTGGGGCTTCGGCCTTGACGGCATCTGGTTTAATTTTGCGGGTGTCAACGCCTTGACCGCCACCCTGTCCGTTTTGCTTCTTTCCTTCTTGATGAAGGAGATTAAAAGGAAGGAAAGGGAAGCCTCGCGTGACGTTCCCCAAAGCTGATTATGATAAAGCGCTCTTAGCTTGCCCGTTTTATGACAGGCGCCAAGAGCGCTTTTCTGTTTTGACAACGTTGTCAGTTTTCTATTTTGGTGTCCTCTTCGGGACGCGGATGAAGCTCGGCGGTTTGGGCCGAGGGTGCGTAGCCGTAAAAGCGCTTGTACGCGCGATAAAAGGTCGTATAGTCCACAAAGCCGCATTTTTCATAAACGAAGGAGGGGCGTTCTCCCATGGCTATCATGCCGTTTGCGGCTATTAAGCGCTTGTCAGAGATGTATTTCTTGGGTGTTTGGTGAAGCTCCTGCTTGAATAGCCTGAAAAGATAGCTCTCGGTCACGAAAAGTGCGCGGGCAATTTCCGAAATGCCCGTTACGGTCACAAGGTTCTGGTTGATGTAGTGTAAGGCGCCGGAAAGAATGGGCGAGAGCGTGTCCGCCTCGCTGACGGCCATAGTATGCCTCTCAATTTTAATGTTGTAAAAAAGCTCCTTCAGCAAGGCACCGAGCAAAACGGAAAAGTCCTTGCCCGATAGCTTTGCGTGATAAAAGTCCAGCTTCTTGAAAAGATCCTGCATTATCGCGTTGGAGGATATATTGATAACCTCGCAATCATCGGAAATCAAGGCTCTTTCGTCGGTGCCGAGCAGCGCCTCGTTGAAAAGAACCGTGTATCGCTCGTATTGCACCGCGGATTCTATCTCTACGAAATGATATTTGGACGGGCGAATCAGGATGAGGTCGCCCGCGCGCAGCTTGTACTTTCTGTCTTCAATGATAAAGGCAGCGTCTCCGCTGATGAAGTGCATAAGCTCGTATTGGCGGTGCGTGTGCATATAAAAGGCGTTACAGGGTGGCACGGCGGTTACCTCGTGCTTGGCATAAAGCGCGTTATCGGAAAACTCAAACAGCAGCGGCATGGCGTCCTCCTTTTTTGTTTGTATTGTATCACCTTTGTTCATTTTTTGCAATATCAAAAGCGACTTTTTGCCATTTTATTTGTAAAAATTATATTTTATAATGATATTGGAAAACAAGCTTGGCTTGTCTTTCTTGCTTGAATGGGAGGAGAGATAAAATGAGAAAATTAAACGTGGCCATCATTGGTCAGGGGCGAAGCGGCAAAAACATTCACGGCCTCTTTTTTTGCTCGGAAAACAACCGTTTTTTTAACGTCAAATACGTAGTTGAGGCCGATGCGCGCAGAAGAAGCGTGGCGGAAGGAATGTACCCCGGCTGCAGAGCCTTTGAAAAATATGAGGATTTGTTTGGGATAGAGGATATTGACCTTGTGGTGAACGCCTCCTTCTCACAAATGCATTACCCCATCACCAAGGATTTGCTTTTGCATGGCTTTAACGTCTTGGTTGAAAAGCCGTTTGGAAAAACGCGCCTTGAGTGCGAGGAGCTGATTTCCATTGCAAAGAAAAAGGGCGTTTTGCTTGCCGTTTTTCAGCAAAGCTTTCTTGCGCCCTTTTACGTCTTTGCCAAGGAGCTGGCAGAATCGGGCAAGCTTGGTAGGTTAGAGCAGGTGAGCATTCGGTATAACGGCTTTGCGCGCCGCTGGGACTGGCAAACGCTCCAGAAAAAGTGCGCGGGCGGTCTTTATAACACAGGCCCACATCCTGTTGGCCTCGCACTTGGCTTTTTGGATTTTGATGAAAACGCGCGCGTTATCTTCAGCAGACTTGATACGGCGCTCACGAGCGGAGATGCAGACGATTATGCCAAGCTGCTTCTTACAGCGCCCGAGAAGCCCGTTGTGGACGTGGAGGTCATTTCGTGTGACGCGTACAGCGACTATAACGTGAAGCTCATAGGCGACAGAGGCACCTTTAAGGCAACGACGACGGCGTATAAAATGACTTATATCGTGGATGGGGAAAACCCCGAACGCCCTGTGAACGAGGCCTTTTTGGAGGACGCGGACGGCAACCCCATTTATTGCACGGAATGCCTTGTCAAGCATACGGAGGAGGGGCGCTTTGAGGGAACGGCCTTCGACACCGCGACAAAGGAAATGTACGAGGATTTGTATTACGCCATTACCGAGGGAAGAGACATGCGTGTAACGCCCGAAATGGCGATGCGCGTTATCGAGGTTATTGAAAAGGCGCAAAGAGACAATCCCTTGCCCGTCAAATTCTGATTATTTTATATGGAGAGAGCAATGAAAAGGGTGGCTATTCTTGGGTGTGAAAATTCGCACGCCGATACCTTTTTGAAGGTAATAAAGGAAAAATATACGGACGTTTCGGTTGTGGGCGTTTACAGCAAGGAGCGCGCGGCAGCTGAAAGACTCGAAGAGCTATTTGGCGTTCGGGTAATGGATGCCCCGAGCGACGCTGTCGGCGAAATTGACGGACTCATTATCACGGCAAGGCACGGCGACGAGCACTTTGCGTATGCCAAGCCGTATATCGCAAGCGGTATTCCGATGTTTATTGACAAGCCGATAACGGTATCCGAAGAGGAGGCGCTTCTCTTTATGCGTTCTCTGCGCGCGGCGGGGGTGCGCATTTGCGGCGGCTCGTTGCTTAAAAACACCTCTCTCGTTCGTGCGCTTAAGGAAAAGGGCGCCTCTCTTGTTGACGGAAGAACGGTCGGCGGTGCGCTTCGCGCGCCAATATCTATGGAAAATGCCTACGGCGGCTTTTTCTTCTATGCACAGCATTTGGTGGAAATGGCTTGCGAGATTTTCGGCAGATACCCGAAATCCGTTTGCGCCCACAGGACGCTTGATACGGTAAACGTTCTTTTTTCTTACGGCGACTTCGCCGTGAATGGCACGTTTTGCGACAAAATGTATACCTACTACGCCGCGCGCTATGCGCAAAACGGGGTGGAGGGCGGCCCTATTTGCATTACAGAGGAGGCCTCTTATCAGGAGGTTGAGGACTTTTATAGGCTTCTGCTTGGAGAAGAGCAGAAGGTAAGCTATGAGGATTTTATTTCCCCTGTTTTCATTATGAACGCCATTGTGCGCGCAATGGAAAGCGGCAGGGAAGAGCCTGTAAGGAGCTATGAATTATAATGGGAAGACTGATTTTATCGGCGTTTGCCGATGAATATGATGCTTGCTTCGAGGAGCAGCTAAAGGCGCTTTGTGCCTTTGATATACGCTATATCGAGCCGCGGTTTTTATACGGAAAAAACGTGTCGGCGCTGGATAAAAGCGAGGTGGCAGAGGCCAAAAGAAAGCTTGCCTATTACGGTATCGGGGTCAGCGCTATCGGGTCGCCCCTTGGTAAAATCGCGTTAAGCGGAGATATGAGTGCGCATCTTGAAACCGCCAAGCGCGTTTTTGAAACCGCCAACGAGTTGGGAACGAAAAATATCAGAGTATTCAGCTTCTATTCCTTTGAAGGCGAGAAGTCACAAGGGGAAAAAAGGCGTGAGGCGACCTTAACGGCAATGGAGGCCCTGTTGCGTTTGGCAAAGGAAAGCGGCGTTCTTCTTTGCCACGAAAACGAGGCGGGAATATACGGCGAGAGTGCAGAGGCTTGTCTTGATTTGTTAGAGAGCCTTGGCGGCAGAATGCGCGCCGTTTTTGATATGGGCAACTTCACGCTTGGCGGCTATTCCTCCGTTGAAGCCTATCACCTGCTTAAGAAGCACATCGAATATTTTCATATCAAGGATGCGCTTGCCGCCGGCGCGATAGTTCCTGCGGGCAAGGGAGAGGCCAAAATCGCCGAAATTCTTTCGGATTACGTGTCGGCGAGTGAAAGGGATGTGTTTGTAACGCTTGAGCCGCATTTGCAGACCTTTGACGGATTAAATGCATTGAGAACTTCAACGTTTGAAAATCCGTATAAATACGAGAATCAAAGGGTCGCCTTTGCCGATGCGGTACAAAAATTTAAGGAGCTATTGGCATGAAAAGCTTTACGGTGGATAAGCTGTGGGTCTCGGCCTTTGACAGCAGATTGGAAATGGGTGCTGCTGCGGCAAGCGATATAAAGAACGCGATTGTTGCCCTTTTGCGCGAAAAGAAAAGCATCAATATGATTTTTGCCGCCGCACCCTCGCAAAACGAGGTGCTTGCCGCCTTGGTGGCCGACAAGGATATTGAATGGGGAAGAATCAACGCCTATCATATGGATGAATACGTGGGCCTTTCGGCAGACGCGCCGCAGGGCTTCGGCAATTTTCTGTGCGAGCATCTTTTCGGGCTCGTTCCGTTTGGTAGCGTGCATTACATCAATGCAGATGCAGTCGATTGTGAGGCGGAGGCTTCGCGTTACGGCGCGCTTTTGGACGAAAATCCCCCCGACATCGTTGTTTTGGGCGTTGGCGAAAACGGGCATATCGCCTTTAATGATCCGCCCGTTGCGGATTTTGCGGATAAGAAAACGGTAAAATGCGTTAAGCTTGACGAGACCTGCCGCAATCAGCAGGTGAATGACGGCTGCTTTGCGTGCATTGGGGAGGTTCCGACGCACGCGTTGACGCTGACGGTGCCGGCGCTTTTGCGCGCGGGGCAGATGTTCTGCATCGTTCCCGCCAAGAGCAAGGCAAAGGCGATAAAGGAAATGCTTTGCGGCCAAATAGGCGAGCATTGCCCGGCCTCCGTGCTTCGAAGACAGGAAAGCGCAAGGCTCTATCTTGACCCTGATAGTGCCTCTTTGCTATAAGGAGGGAAGGATATGCTGAGAATAAAAAGCAAGCGTATTCTATATAAAAACGGCCTTTTTGACGGCTACGTATATCTTGACGGCGATAAAATTGCTGAAATAACCGCCGAAGAAAAAGCGGCGGAGGAATGCTATGACGTGGGCGAGCAATATCTTTCCCCCGGCTTTATTGACACGCATACGCACGGTGGCAACGGGATGGATTTTTACAACTCAACGCCTGAGGACGTGGCCGATGCTTGCAATTTTCACCTTCTGCACGGAATGACAACCATTCTGCCGACGGTGGCGGCTTGCCCGTATCAAGAAATCGAGCGCTCGGTGCAAAATCTTGCCTTGGCGCTGGAAAGGGGCTTGATACAAGCAAACGTGCCGGGCGCGCATATCGAAGGCCCTTATCTTTCCAAAAAGCAGTGCGGCGCACAAAGCGCGAGCTTTATCACGCCGCCCGTCAAGGAGGAGTATGAGCGACTGATAGGGCTTTACGGAGCGTATATCAAGCGCTGGACGTACGCACCCGAAAATGACGAAAAGGGAGAGTTTTGCCGTTATATTACCGCAAACGGCATTTTGGCCTCGGCAGGACACACAGATGCAAGGTACGAGGATATGCTCGTCGCCATCGAAAACGGCTGTAACCTGATAACGCATTTGTATTCCTGCACCTCAACGGTCACGCGCGAAGGTGGCTTTCGACATCTCGGGGTCATAGAAAGCGCCTTTCTGTGTGACGCGCTTAACGTGGAGCTGATAGCGGATGGCAAGCATCTGCCGCCTGCGCTAATCCAAATGATACTCAAAATCAAGGGAACGGACAAGGTAATTCTCACCACCGACAGCCTTTCCGTTGCGGGCTCCGGTGTAACCGAGGGCGTTCTCGCGGCTACCCCCTTTATCATTGAGGACGGCGTGGCAAAGCTGCCCGACAGAACGGCCTTTGCCGGAAGCATTGCAACCGCCGACACCCTTGTTCGCACGTTGACGCAGTCTTGCGGCATTTCTCTTTGTGAGAGCGTGAAAATGCTCACGAAAAACCCCGCAAGGCTTCTTGGATTAAACAAGGGAGAAATTGCCGTTGGCAAGGACGCTGACCTTATCGCGTTTGATGAGGACGTAAACGTATCGGCGGTCTTTGTTATGGGAAAGAAAATTTAAAGCTGTTATCAAAATCCGGCATGGCAAACAAGCCTGTGCCGGATTTTTCTTTATGCTTCCGCTATCAAAATTTACGGCAAAAAAGCAAAAAACCACGCCGCAAGGGCGTGGTTTGGTGGCGGGGGCTTTGCCTTCGGCAAAGACATTTTCCTCTCCGCCTGCCAAGCGAGCTTGCCGATCTCCGAGGAAAATATCCGCACTCGCTTTCGCTTCGCGAAACGAGTCCGAGTCGATCCGCCGCTCCGACTAAAAGAAAAAAGCAAAGCAGTCCGAGAAGACTGCTTTGCTTTTTTGTGCAAGGGCTATAAAAAAGATATTTTTGCCGTTTTGCTTACGGGATTTGAACTTCACAGATTAAGCTACATATTGTTTGGCAACAATTTTAGATATTGTGAAAGTAATATAAGGTGTTTGTTTGGGTGTCAAAAAAATAGATGTGGTAATATACAAACACAGTATAACCATTATCAGTATGCTTTTCAGCGTCGATATATAAATAGTCCTCGCAATCTATCAACGAACGATCAAAATCGTAATTAACAACGATCTCGCGTGATGCGTCATTATTGCGAAAGGTTTCGATCATGTTTTCAAAATCATCTAAATGTTCATTTAAAACATTGATATCAGATTGCTTGATTTTTGTAAAATATTTATTATCGGTAAAGTCTACCGAATCGTAATAATATTTTGCATAAGCCGTATAATCTTGAAACTCCCCGTGAGTATAAAATTCATGACCTTTGTACTTGCCGAGCGGATCAAGCACCTCATCTGCAGGAATAACGCAAGAGGATAAAACAATACCAAAAATCAAAACAACCATAATTAAAGCAAATGCTTTTTTCATTGCTTGTTCTCCTTGGCGGTTTTGCAAGATGCAATTAGCATAACACGAATGGCGGCACATTTGTCCGATAAAGTTTTATATTGCTGACCGTCTATATAATTCGTTCTGTGTAAAAGCTCAAGCCAATAGCCTGTCTCGCTTGCTTCTTTGAGGGCAATTTCAAGCTTGGATACAAAATCCTTTTTACCTTGTGCATATTGTGCTTCGTGTATATTGGCACCAATCGATGTGCCGCTTCTGCCGATTTGGTTTGCAATAATTGTTTCGTGATTGGATTTCAGATATTTAACAAGGTTGATAATATCAACTGAAAAATCCATTGACATTTCACGAAGTTTGGATTCTGCCATAGTAACACCTCTCTTTCACCCATATTATAGCATAAATTTGGAATTTTGTAAAGAGTGATGTTTGCCCTTAGGGGCAAGTGATGTTGTGCCATCGCACAGTGATGTATTGCGCCGATGGCGCAAAGTGAGGTGATGTGTTCCTTTCCACGCGCGAAGCGCACATCACAAGGCGAAGCCGTCATCACGCACGAAGTGCGCATCGCGTTCCGCTTGCGGAACACATCGTTCCAAAAAAGAAAAAGCAGTCCGAATGGACTGCTTTTCTTTTTTGGTCGAAGTGGCGGGACTCTGAACTTACGCGCTGACAAGGCGCGAACAGAGGTCAGCGCTATTGGTTGCGCGGCAAGCGCAACCAATCTGCTCGACGAGAACTCAGATAAAACAAAGATGGTCTCGCAGGCGAATTCTCGCCCGCCACGAGGACAAAAAGAAAAAACCGCCGCAAGGACGGTTTTTCTTTTTGGTCGAAGTGGCGGGACTCGAACTCGCGGCCTCCAGTACCCGAAACTGGCGCGCTACCAGCTGCGCTACACCTCGAAAGATGGGTTGGGGGAGAAAAAGCGGCTTGGGACGCAAGCCGCTTTTCGTAATGGGGTGGACAATGGGAGTCGAACCCACGACCTCCAGAGCCACAATCTGGCGCTCTAACCAACTGAGCTATGTCCACCGTGTGGCGTACCTTGGGGGACTCGAACCCTCGACCTACTGCTTAGAAGGCAGTTGCTCTATCCAACTGAGCTAAAGGTACATCAATAAGGGAAATACCCCAACAACGCAAGATATTATAACAAAGAAAGATTTGTTTGTCAAGAGTTTTTTTGATTTTTCATACGGAAAGTTTCTTTTTTTGCTTGATACGGGCAAAACGGAGGGCGCGGCGCGCCGAAGAGGCAGGGAAAAATCAGGCAAACGCACCGAAGAAATAAAAAACTCTTGAAAAGCCGAGAGAAATCTGTTATACTGTATAAAACGACGCTTGAAGAAGAAAAAGGAAGGGAAGCACCATGGAAACGAGCAAGACGGTTATCGTCATCAACGGCAAGGGAGGGGTCGGCAAGGACACCCTTTGCGAATTTGCCGCCGCGCGCTACAAGGTGAAAAACATCTCCTCCATCACGCCCATCAAGGAAATCGCGGCGCTTTGCGGCTGGCACGGCGAAAAAACGGACAAGGCAAGAAAATTCTTGGCTGATCTGAAGAGTCTGACGGTGGCTTATAACGATTTTCCAACCAACTGGGTCGTTGCGGAATACGAGAAATTCTTGGAAAGTGAGGACGAAATTTTGTTCGTCCATATTCGCGAGGGCGCGGAAATAGAAAAGTTCGTCAAGGCAACGGGGGGGAAGGCCAAAACCCTGCTCGTTCGCGGCGGCGCGCGCTTCCGTCGCGCCAAGGCCGTTTACGGCAACGCGGCGGATGACGACGTGGAAAAATACCGTTACGATTACGTTTTCTATAACGATCATCCCTTGGAGCGCACCGAGGCCATCTTTAACACCTTCTTGGGTAAAATTATCCGCGGCAAGAAATAAAGAAATAAAAAGGGAAAGCAGATTTCAAGAGAAATCTGCTTTTTTTATTTGCCTGCGTCACCTTGTAAACATTTATTTACAAAAGAATGCAAATCAAGCCGCCGGAGCCCTCATTGATGATGCGCTCCAGGGTTTCTGAGAGCTTTTGCCTTGCGTCCTCGGGCATATGGGAGAGCTTGGCGTGAAGCCCCTCGCCCACAAGCTCGTAGAGCGATTTGCCAAACAAATTGGATTGCCAGAGCTGCTCGGGGCTCTCCTTGCATTCGGCAAGCATATTTTGCACCAAGGCCTCCGACTGCGCCTCCGTGCCAACGACGGGATTGATTTCCGTTTCAATCTGGGCGCGAATCATATGAATGGATTTGGCCGAGGCGCGCAGGCGAACGCCGTAGCCCCCTGCCTGCTTGACGATGCGCGGCTCCTCAAGCTTTAGCTCCGAGGGCTCGGGCATCACGATGCCGTAGCCCTTTTCCTCTGCCGCATTCAGTGCCTCCTCCACGCGCCGATACGCCTTGGCGGTTTGCGCCAGCTCCTGCAAAAGACGGAAGAGTGCCGCCTCGTTTGCTATCTCATAGCCCGTCAAATCCGAGAGGGTGCGCAGGAAAAGCCCTTCCGTCAGTCTGACTTCGAAATGCGCCTTGCCCGTGTCGGCCTCTAAACGAAGGGGCAAAACCCCCTCTAAAAGCTCGTTGGGGGGCAAAGCCTCGGTGACCTTGCGGACGTCTCCCATTTTCGCCACGTTGTCTGCAACGTGCCGAACGGCCTCATAGATGGCGGCCTTGACGGGATGCTCCTTGGGCAAGGAGCGCGTCCAAGCGGGCGCGGCGAAGGAAAGCTCGCCAACGGGAAATTCGTGCAAAACAAGCTCAAGAATTTTTGCAATATCCTCCGCGTCCAGCATCTGACAGTTGACGAGCGCAACGGGCGCGTTGTATTTGCTTTCCAATTCGTAAGCGAGGCTCACCGCTTCCTTGCGCTCGGGGCTTGCGGAATTCAGGACGATGGCAAAGGGAACGCCTGCCTTTTCCAGTTCCTTGATGACCTTTTCCTCGGCCTCCACGTAGCTTTCACGCGGAATATCCATCACGGAGCCGTCCGTTGTTACCATAATAGCAATGGTGGAATGCTCGGAAATGACCTTGCGCGTGCCAAGCTCTGCCGCCTCCTTGAAGGGAAGCGGTGCTTCGGACCAGGGGGTATGTACAAGGCGCGGTGCGCCCTCCTCTGTCTGTCCCAAGGCCTCGGGAACGATGTAGCCCACACAGTCAACCATACGAACCTTTACGGCGGCATCGTCCTGCCATTTGACCGACACGGCCTCGTCAGGAACGAATTTCGGCTCGGTTGTCATGACCGTCTTGCCCGTTGCCGATTGGGGCATCTCGTCCTGCGCGCGCTTCCTGTCGTATTCGTTGGAAATGGAGGGAAGCACGGTGGTTTCCATAAAACGCTTGATAAAGGTGGATTTTCCCGTTCTGACAGGGCCTACCACGCCAATATACATATCGCCGTGGGTGCGCTTGGCAATATCGTGGTAAATGGAGGAGTATGACATCGTTCTGACCTTCGCTTTTGCTCGAAAAGCGTCCTTTCTTTTTGGGTGGAGGTGTCCTCTTTTGTATCACCATATGCAAGCGCGTCTGTAAATATGCCTTGAAGAAAACGCCCTTTTACATTCCAAAGGCAAGATTGATTGCGTCGGAAAGGAGGGGCGAGAGAAGGGAAAGCTCTGCATCAAGCGTCTTGGGGGAAACGAAAAAGTCCTCCGGCACAACGCTTGAGGCCTTGCTCTCTGAAAATGCTCCGTCAGCCTCCGACTCCTTGTTGACAAGGGCGGCCGCGCTGATAACCGTTGGAACACCGAGAGACAAGACGGGAACGCCGAGCGAGGCGAAGGAGAGCGTCTTTTGCTCACCGCCAAACAATGAGCCGGGAGAAATACCCGTGTCGGAAAATTGCACAGTTCTTAAAAGTCGCGCGGGGCTTTTGGCCGCCAAGGCGTCAACGGCCAGAACGAAATCGAAAGAAAAGGCCTTGCAAAGTGCGCTTACCGCATCCTTGGCGTCCATGCCGCTTTGCGCGCGTACCCCCGGTATGAAAACGGAGACGGAGTGTGCGCGCGAGGCGAAGGTGGGCTCTGCGGGCTTCGGCAGATGCGCTGTCGGAAAAACGCCCTCCGCCACCGTTGGCCCAACGGCGTCTGCCGTCATATGACGGTTGCCAAGCCCGACAACGAGAAGCCGCTTGGCCGCCTGCGGCGCAAGCTCCCGCAGCAGAGTCGCCGCTTCCTTGGCAAGCAACGCCCCACTTTCCTCGTCAAGCAAAAGCGGCGATGGAAAAAGAAGGGAATAGTACCTCCCCTTAGGCCGCTCCAAAAGGCGCGCGGCCTTCTCCGTTTCTATCGTCAAGCGCGTTTTCACAAAGGGGCCGCAGGCCTCCTCCTTGAATAATACGCCCTCGTCTACTCCGCGGGCGCTCTTTCGTTCTTCCGCAAGGTCGCTGTAAAAATCAAAGCTCACGGCTTTCGCCTCCTTTTTTTGCATTTTGTCATCCGCTATTGCGCTTATATTTTGAGCCTTGAGGAAGGAAATATACGTAGGGAGGGATGGAAAGCGAAAGCAGCGCCGTTCGCCTTCACAGAAATAATGGCTATTGGCCACGAAACATTCAAAAAGAATAGGCATTTTGCACAGTTTTCTTTCACTTTTTTGTGCAAACAGCCAAACATTGCAAGAAGCCCGAAAAATGCTCTTGCGCATAGAGGAGAGTTGTGGTATAATGCTTGTATGGATATTATCGTCTATTATATATCTTTGATTTTAGTTCGGAGGAACAGGTAACTATGAAGAAAATTATTTCCTTGTTTTTGGCGGTTCTGATGCTGGCAGGAAGCTTGGTGGTATTCACCTCCTGCGGCAAAAAGGATGCAACCATCGCCGTTTATTTGGGCGATCAGCTGTATGACCTTGATCCCGCCATGGCTTGCGTGAACGATGAGGCTATGGAGGTGTTCAAGCTCATTTATGAGCCTCTTTTCACCTTGAATGAAAAGGGCAAGGTAAAGAATGCGTTGGCAAGCGGCTACCGCATTATTGAAAACGAGGAAGAGGGCCTCTATCAGATGGAAATAACCCTGCGCGAAACCTATTGGAGCACGGGGCATCAGGTAACGGCCGATGACGTCTCTTATGCTTGGAAGCGCATTCTGGATTCCAACGAGACCCATCAGAGCCAAGCCGCTCCTATGCTGTACGATATCAAGAACGCTTTGGCTGTTAAGCAGGGCGAGATGAGCGTTGATGCGCTCGGCCTTGCCGCCAACAAGGATGTTCTGACCATCACCTTCGAGGGTAAGATTGATTACGATGCTTTCCTTCGCAATCTGACCTCCTTGGCGCTGGTTCCTCTGCGCGAGGATACCGTTACGGTTAACAACGCTGAGTCTTGGTGGAGCAAGCGCGCCTCCGTTATCGCTACCAACGGTGTATTTGCCGTTCAGACCTACAATACGGATACGGGCGAATTCACCCTGAAGCGCAACCAGTACTACAACTCCAAGGAGGGCACCACGGGTGCTTCCGTGATTTCTCCCGCCCTTTTGGAAACCATCTGGCCTAACGCAAACTTCTACGATTATCAGGACGACTTCGACGGTGATATCAACGCTTATATGATGGATAAGCTTGAAAAGCTCATCACCGAGAACGTTATCTTCTACCTTGGCTCCATGCCCGTTGACAAGGAAGCGCGCGAGAACACCAAGGTGACTCTCGGAAACTCCTTCTCTACCTATTCCTACATTTTCAATACCAACAATCCTCTCTTTGCGGACGCGCGCGTCCGTCAGGCGCTCTCGATGGTTATTGACAGAGAGGCCATTGCCAAAACGCTGGTGTATGCCGAAGCTGCAACGGGTCTTGTTGCCCCCGGCGTTTGGAACGCAGGCAACCGTAGAGTCAGCTTCCGCTCACAAGGCGAGGCCTTGATTAAGACCGAGGTTGACGCAATGGAGGCCGCTCTTGACCTTTTGGCTGAGGCAGGTGTGACGGGCGGTAAGTTTACGCTGACCGTGCGCGATACTGCTGAGGATATGTACATTGCGCAGCACGCCGAGGAGCGTTGGGAGGAGCTTGGCTTCCAGGTAACCGTCAAGGCTGAAACCTATGATACGTCCTCTTGGACGAACGAGGCAGGCGGCGGCCGCAAGGTAATGAGTGCCTCTGGCCTTGAGCAGACCTTCTTCGATGACGCTATTCAGACGGCTTACTGGGAAGGCAATTTCGACGTTATCGGTCTTGATTATCAGATGTACTCCACCAATGCATTCACCGTTCTTTGCGGCTTTACCACCGATATGAACGGTAACGGCGTGGTTGCCTCCAGCTCGGCAGACGGCAACTACACCTACACGGCAAAGCTTCATTGCTCCGGCTTCGCAAACAGCGAGTATGATGCACTGCTTGAGGCTGCTTTTGCCGAGAAGGATTTGGAAAAGCGCGCGGCTATTCTGCATGAGGCTGAGGCTATTCTGATGGCCGAGATGCCTATTATGCCTATTGTATTCAATCGCTCTTACTATGCTTCTCGAAGCATTAGCGGACTCAGTATGGACTATTACGGTCACGTATCCTTTACCGGCGCGAGACTGAAATAATGCCAAAAGGTCGGTTCATTCGGCGCCAAAGGGAAGCGGGCTTCCCCGCCTATGAACCGACCTTGCTTTATCTATATATAAAGAAAGGAGGAAAAGGCTATGTTTAATAAGAACGTGTATGACGGCGGTATGACGGACAAGACCGAAATGAAAATCTTTATCCTGTTTTTAATGGATGAGCTTTGCTATCCGTTGGAATATACGGCCCTTTCCTTTATCATCGGTGAAAGCGGTTACGTAGGCAGATTCGATTTTGACGCTTGCTTTTCGGAGCTTCTGGAGCAGGGGCATATCGTTGCCTATGAGGACAAAAAGAAAACCTGTTACGTCGTTTCTGAAATGGGGCATATGGTGGCAACCGAGCTGCAGGGCACGCTTTTGGATTCCATTCGCGAAAAGAGCCGCATAGGTGCGCTTCGCCTTTTGTCCTTGCACAAAAAGGGGGCAAAATGCCGTTGCCAAATCAAGCGTCGGAAGGACGGTGTTTACGAGGTGCACTGTCGCATTGAGGGTAGACGCGGCCTGATAGCCGACACGACCGTTACCACCTCCACCGAGTCGGAGGCGCTGCAAATCAAGGCACATTTCAAGGAAAAGCCCGAGGAGGTTTGCCGCGGTGTTCTGGCCGTTTTGACGGGTAAGGTTGACTACTATATGCATTGAGCGCATTTGCTTTGCGCGGCGCAAGAAAAATAAATTATTAAAAAATTTAAAAAAAATTAAAAAAGACTTGACAAGATTTAATTTGTTGCTATA
The DNA here is from genome assembly GCA_045124835.1 of Eubacteriales bacterium. Lineage (GTDB taxonomy): Bacteria > Bacillota > Clostridia > Oscillospirales > CAG-272 > UBA1740. The sequence continues at coordinate 8,031 of JBGVMO010000081.1, read as the reverse complement.
ATTATTATGTATAGGAATATTCCTATACACATTTGTCTTTTCCCAAAGCAATGCTCAGCCCCCAATGGATAGAGGAAGGGCCTCGGTTGCTTTTGCTGAGAAGGACAACGGTATTTTTATTGCACATATGGGCGGACGGGTGAATGAAGCAGCCAAACGAACAGGAAATAACGCTTTTGCTTGCCAAGGCAAGTAAGGGTGACAGCGTGGCCTTTGAGGCGATTTCCTCTTTGTTTGCGCCGATGCTTCGCCGCGTCAAGAAAAGCTTTTGTCAGGGCTTATGTGCGGCCGACTGTGACGAGATTTCTGCGGAAGCGGAGATAGCTCTTTTTCAGGCCGTGCGCACCTATACGGAAGCCTGTGGCGTCACCTTTGGCGCTTATGCGCGCGTGTGCGTTAAAAATGCGTTGATTTCTCTTCACCGCAAGCGCAACCGCGTTCCTGCCGCGCTACCCATTGAGGAGTGGCCGTTGCTTTGGGAAGAGGCAGATTCCTCTGCCTTGCACCTTGCAAATGAGGCGGCCGAAACGGTCGCGGCGCTGAAGGAAATGAAGAAGCTTCTTTCTCCGTACGAGCAGCGCGTATTTGATTTGTATGCAGAGGGAAACTCCATTTCTCAAATAGCAAGAGAGCTGGGAAAAACGGAAAAATCGGTCAGTAACGCCGTTTTCCGCCTATTCCAAAAACTGCGTGAGCAGTTTAAAATTTCATAGTTTATATGCCCAAGTAGCTTAAGGGAGAGCGTTGTTTTTGTTGGTCCAATGATTTCAAAGGCGTCGGTTGGAATCCGTCCGAGGGTAAAAATTTTTCACATTTAAAGTGAGGTAAACACAATGTACGAGGACAAGACACTGAAGTGCAAAGATTGCGGCGAGGAGTTCGTGTTCACCGCAGGTGAGCAGGAGTTCTATGCAGAGAAGGGCTTTGATCACGAGCCCCAGAGATGCAAGGCTTGCCGTGACGCAAGAAAGAACGGAGCAAGAGGCGCCAGAGAAATGTTCGATGCAGTTTGCGCTGAGTGCGGCAAAGAATGCAAAGTTCCTTTCAATCCCACCGAGGGCAAGGCTGTTTATTGCAGCGAGTGCTTTGCAGCAAGAAGAGCGAAGTAATTTTCGTTCAATCGTGCATAAAAAAGACACCGATTTCGGTGTCTTTTTTCTTTTTTATCTGCGCGCTTTTCCTGTTTATTTCGTCAAAAAGTTCTTGATTTTATAGCGGGTTTATGATAGAATAGAAAAAAGACTATCCATTTTCGGCCGAACGGGGAGACCTCTGAAAAAAGAACAAAAAAGCGTCGTGAAAGATGTGCTTACCGACGGTCAAAGGAAAGGAAATCCGTTATGGAAAACAAAAAGAAATATATGCCTACGGGCAAAAAAGGCGGTAAGGGAGATTCCTTTTCTTCGCACCGTTTGCGGCCTGAGAAGAGAGAAGAGTCCGAAAGGGAGGAGGAGGGCGTCATTTGCGGCAGAAACGCCGTGAAGGAGCTTTTGGCCTCCGGTCGCGATATAGATAAAATTTTCACCGCGCGCGGTGAGCGCGAGGGGTCTATCGTTTCCTTGGTCGGTGAGGCCATTGAAAGAAAAATTCCCGTTTTGGAGGTTGAGCGGAAAAAGCTTGACGCGATGTGTCCTGCCTCGCATCATCAGGGCATCGTGGCATTGGTGCCGCCGCGCGACTATGCAACGGTTGAGGATATTTTGGCCTATGCCGAGGAAAAAGGAGAAAAGCCCTTTTTGGTCATTTGCGACGGGGTGGAGGATCCGCACAATCTTGGCGCGATTATGCGCTCTGCCGAATGCGCGGGCGCGCACGGAATGATTATTCCCAAGCGGCGCTCTGCGGGCCTGACCGCCACGGTTGCCAAGGCCTCTGCCGGCGCCATTGAGCATTTGAAGGTTGCCAAGGTAACCAATCTGACGCAAACCATTGAGGCCTTAAAGGAAAGGGGCGTTTGGATTTACGCTGCCGATATGGACGGAGAGCTGTACCATCAAACCGATTTGACAGGGGCAGTTGCGCTTGTTCTCGGCAATGAGGGCTCCGGTATCTCCCGACTGGTTGAGGAAAGCTGTGATTTTCGTATTTCCATTCCTCTTTATGGCAAAATCAATTCTATGAACGTATCTGCCGCCGCCGCGGTTTTGCTCTGCGAAACGGCAAAGCAACGGCACAGCAAGTAAAACGAAAGAAACGCGAAGGAGGCGAATTCCGTGTCCGATAAAAACAACTCTGTTGATAGCGAAAAAATCAAACAGCTGTTGGCGCAGCTGCGCGCCAAGTTTGATATGGAAGGCACCGTAGCGCCCGTAGACTCCGTAAACGAGGAGGAAGGCGAGGAGGATTATCAGGCGGAGGAGACCACTATTTCCTTTGCCATTCCGCAAAGTGAGGAAATCGAGGAGGAGCCCGAGGCCGCGGCCGTTGTTCCGCTGCGCGAGCTTTCCAAGACCTTCGGCGCATTTCACGAGCAATTAGACAAAAATGAGGGCGCTAAGCTTGTTGAAGCACCTGCGCTTTCTACACTTAATGGTGACGGCTGCGGAGATGAAACGCTTGCCTTCTTGCTTGACCGATATGCCATCGCGCCCTCGCCTAAAAAGCCCGCGGCGCCTGCGGCAGAGCCCGTAGCACCGAAGAAGCCCCAAACACAGCCGACCGTTGTCGAGGAAAAGAAGGAAGTACCCTTCGTTTTTCCGAGTGTTGACGAGGAGGACGAGGGTGCGCAGAGCGCTTTATCTGCGGTAGAAGAGGAAGCGGAGGAAAATCCCTTCGTGATAGACGAGGTCGAGGCAGAGGCGGATGAAACCGAGATTGAAGTCGAGACTGAGGCGGATGAAGCCGAGATCGAAGTCGAGGCTGAGACTGAGGCCGAAATGGAGGTCGATGTCGAAATCGTGTTCGAGAGTGAAGCCGATGGCAACGGTGAAGCAACGAAGGAGGCAGTAAGCACCGCCCCCGAATTTCCCGATACGGCGCACGGGGAGTACGTGCAGGAGCGCTTGGATATTACCGCTGCTTTGCCCATTCCCTCTGTCAAAGAGGAAGAAAAGGAAGAAGTCGCTTCTCTTTCTGACGAGGGATTTATCCCGATGTTTTCTTTTGATGATGAGCCCGAAGCACCCGCTTGTGAGGTGTCGCTTGCCGAAAGCGAGCCCACAGAGGATGAAAAAGAGGAAGCGCCGATTTTTGAGGCTCCCGAGGAAGTACCCGTAGCGCCTGAGGCTGCCTTTGCCGAGGAAGAGGCCGTGGCTGACGCCGACGAGGGCGATATGGGCGAGGAACGCCCCGGCACCGTTCTTTTTCCAATTGGGGAAGGGCGCCCCGCGCCTAAGGAGGAGCCTTCTGCTTTGTCCGAGTCCGACGAAAGCAGCCCCGAGCAAAGAGACGATACGGATTACGGCATTCCGCTTGATATCGCTTCTTTTTCGATGCCGCAAGGCTCTGAAGAAAAGAAGGAGGACAAGCCCACCGAGGCACCGGCTTCTGCGCCTGACTTGAAGTCTAAGGAGGAGGAAGCGCCTGTCGCAGCGCCTGCTTCGCCTGAGGCGTCGGCTCCCGCCTTACCCAAGGAAACGGCGAATGAAAAGAAGCCCGCGCCTGAAAAACCTGCCAAAAGGGCTGATACCAAGAACGAAGAGAAGCCTGCCGCTTCCTTCTTCGACGAGGCGGACGGCCGCCGTCCTCGCGCGCGTGATGCAGAGAACGGACACCGCAAAAAAATGCGCGGCGTGGGTAGTGAATATACCTCGCGCACGCAGGCTGAGCGGATTCGCCGCGCGCTTTCCGGCGAAATCAAGTGGGCTAAGTGCCGTCTTGTACTGGCCATTTTGTTTGCCTTTGCGCTTTTGTATTTGGAAAACGTTGCCGTTGTCGGCGCCGCTCCCGCCTTTTTGACGGGAAGTGCAGATATTGTCTCTGCTGTGCTTTTGGCGGCCGTTCTCGGCCTTTGTGCCAAGGAATTGATTTCGGGCGTTGTCGCTTTCTTTTACCATAGGGTCTTGCCCTTGGGTATTATCAGCATCGCTTCGTTTTTGGCACTTGTATACACAGTTTTGGTTGCCGCCCTTGGCGGAAGCGGCTTTGTCCTTGCGGGCGCGCCTCGCGTTTCCTTTGCGGTGGCGTTGTCCTGCGTTCTGTTCTTGTATTGGGAAACGGTGCGCTATGAAAACAGATTTTCTTCCTTCACCGTTTTGTCTAAGGCAGGAGACAAGCTTGTCTTTTCTCTGGCCTCGCCCAAAGACTCCTTAACGGAAACCAACGTTCTCGGCAAGAGCTTGAACGAGGAAATTCCGTATATTTACCGCGTTAGAAAAACGGGCTTTGTGGATGAATTCTCCGCGAGAACGGGGCGCGTGTGCGAAAACAGCCGTCAGAATTTCTGGATGCTCGTGATTTCCTTCGCGGCGTCGGCCGTTGCGCTGATTGCCGCCTTGATTATGAAGCATTCCTTTATGGAGGCGTTCGGCTGGATGCTGACCGTGCTGTTCTTCTCCTTGCCCGTCTCTATGTGCGCCACGCACGTGTATCCTATGGCGCGCGCCTTGTACGTGGCAGGGGAAAGCTCCACCATTCTTGGCGAAGCCTCTGTCAATGAGTGCGCAGGTCTTGACGCGGTGGAGTTTGAGGACATCGAGGCTATCCCCTCTCGCAAGGTTGACGTGAAAAACGTCAAAATGTACGTGGGAGACGTAGCGCTTGTGTTCTATTGCCTCTCCAGCCTCTTCCATCTGGTTGGCGGCCCCATCTGCGGCTTCTTTAACAAATCCACTAAGGAGCTTGGCCATACGGGAAGCGTTACCCTGAAGGAATCGGTGGCAGGCGGTCTTGCGGCCACGGTTGATAAGTTTCAGGTTTTGGTGGGCGATGGGGAGTATATGCAAAGCAACGGCGTCAAGCTCTTTTACGATGCGGAGGATGAGCGCTGGATTGAAAAGGGCGTTTGCATTATGTTTGCCGCCATCAACCATAAGCTTTGCGCCAAATTTTACGTGCAGTATACGATGGACCCTGCCTTTGAGCACAACGTGATGCGTCTGTCTCGCGCGGGTATTGCAACCATCATTCGCACCTATGACCCCAACATAACCAATCGCCTTTTGCAGCGCATTTCGGCGCTTGGTGACTGTCGGGTGCACGTTGTCACCAAGACTGTGGAGCAGTATAACGATTTTGCGGCACCGCATCTGACGGGCGGAATCGTCACCACCGAGGATTCGGGCAAGCTTTTGCAGCTGTTGTTCCTTTCCCTGCGCACCCGCGGCGTCATTGCATTTTCTCGGCTTTTGAAGAGCGTTTCTCTCTTTTTCGGCGTTCTTCTCGGTCTTTTGTCCTTCTTTGTTCTTCCTCTTGTCGCTGTTCCCTCCGCTATTCTCGGCCTGCATCATTTGATATGGCTCTTTATTGCGGTCGCCTTTACGCGCTTCCGCATTCGTCGCCCGAAGACGAAAAGACCGCGTGCCGCAAACGGCGAAAGAGAAGCAAAAAAACAGTAAAGCTTATAACCTGTGAGTTGGTTTATTTTTAGGAGGCAGTTTTGAATCAAAAGCTATTATCGGGCATTTTAAAGTCCGTCAGCAAGCCCGGGCGGTATACGGGCGGTGAGTTTAACAGCATTTTAAAGGATAAAAGCAGGGTGGACGTCCGCTTTGCCTTCTGCTTTCCCGATACCTATGAAATCGGTATGTCCAATCTCGGCCTTCGCATTCTTTACGAGGCCTTGAACCAAAAGGAAAACCTTTGGTGCGAGCGGGTATATGCCCCTTGGGTCGATATGGACGAAAAAATGCAGCAGTACGGTATTCCCTTAACGGCGCACGAAAGCGGCGACCCGTTAGGCGAATTTGACTTCGTTGCCTTTACTCTGCAATACGAAATGTGCTATACCACGGCCTTGCATATGCTGAAGCTTGCGGGCTTTCCCCTGCTTTCCAAGGACAGAGGGGAAGAGACGCCCATTATCATCGGCGGCGGCCCTTGCGCTTATAACCCTGAGCCCGTTGCGGACTTTTTCGATATTTTCAGCATAGGCGAGGGCGAGGAGGCGCTTCCTGAGCTTTGCGCTCTCTATGCCGATATGAAAAAAAGCGGCCTCTATACCAAAAAGGCCTTTTTGAGAGAAGCGGCGAAGCTTGAGGGCTTTTACGTTCCCTCGCTCTACGAGGTCACCTACAAGGAGGACGGCAGAATCGAGGCCTATACGCCTCTTTACGATGACGTTCCCCAAAAGGTCAAAAAAAGAATTATCAAGGATTTGGACGAAGCGCCCTATCCCACCAAGCTTGTGATGCCCTATATCGAAACGGTGCACGACAGAGTGGTTCTGGAGGTGAACCGCGGATGCATTCGCGGCTGTCGCTTCTGCCAGGCGGGTATGGTATATCGCCCGATACGCGAAAAATCTCCCGAGAAGCTTTGCAGCCTTGCCAAGTGCCTTTACGAGAACAGCGGCTATCAGGAAATTTCGCTCATTTCCCTCAGCATCAGCGACTATTCGCGCATTGCCGAGCTGACCGATTTGCTCTTGGAATGGACAGATGAGAAGCATGTCAGCCTCTCCTTGCCCTCCCTTCGCATTGACAGCTTTTCGGAGGAGCTGATGAAAAAGGTTTCCTCTATCCGCACAGGCGGCATCACCTTCGCGCCCGAGGCAGGCACCCAGCGCCTTCGTGACGTCATTAACAAAAACGTCACTGAGGAGGACTTGATGCAGGCGGTCGGCATTGCCTTCGGTGCAGGCAAAAATAACGTGAAGCTCTATTTTATGAACGGCCTTCCCACCGAAACGACGGAGGACGTCGTTTCCATTTCCGATTTGGCAAGGAAGGTTGTGCATCGCTTCTATCAAACGCCGAATCGCAACAAGGCGCGTCCCGTTTCTGTTACGGTTTCCGTTTCCTGCTTCGTTCCCAAGCCCTTCACGCCGTTCCAATGGGTAGGGCAGGACACCCTCTCCTCTTTGAAGGAAAAGCAGGAGGCACTTAGGCTGGCCATTCAGGACAAAAAGATTCGCTATAATTGGCACGATGCCGAGGTCTCCTTTATCGAGGCGGTCTTCGCGCGCGGTGACAGACGGCTTTCCAAGGCACTTTTGCTTGCCGCCGAGGAAAATATGATGTTTGACGCGTGGGATGAGTTCTTCAGCTTTGAAAAGTGGACGGAGATCTTTGAAAGGGCGGGTATTGACCCAACCTTTTACGCCAATCGCACCCTTGCGCTTGATGAATGGCTCCCTTGGGATGTCATCGACTGCGGCGTTGACAAGGCCTACTTAAAGCGTGAATATGAGCGCGCATATCAGGAGAAAACAACGCCGAGCTGCGCGGAGCATTGCAACGGCTGCGGAGCCAATAAGCTGGGAGGTAAGACGAAATGGTGCCGATGATTGCTGACGAAACGGTCTTGTATCCCGCCGCAACGTTGCGCGTGCGCTTTCGTAAAACGGGTGCTTTGCAATATATTTCCCATCTTGACTTGGTTCGTACCTTTGAGAAGGTCTTGGTAAGAGCCGGCCTTCCTCTTTGGTACAGCGAGGGCTTTAATCCGCATCCGCGATTCTCCTTCGCAACGCCGATGTCCATCGGTCTTGAGAGCCTTTATGAGCTGATGGATGTGAAAATCAATAAAAAGGTCAATTGCGACGCCGTTTTGGCGGCGCTCAATGCCAATCTGACAGAGGAGTGCGTGGTAGAGGAGGTCTATTACCCCGAAACCAAAATGACGGATATTGCCTTTGCCTCGTATGAAATTGCCATTCGCACGGCGGACGCCTCAGAGGCGCTTGCCGAAACGTGCGAAAAGCTTCTTTCTGTGCGTCCGCTTACCGTGCTGAAGCGCACCAAAAGCGGCGAGAAGGAAACGGATATTTCACCGATGATACTGAAAAGCGCCGTCTGCTTAAAGGAAGGTGCCCTTCTCGTTTCGGTCACCTTGACGGTGGATAACGAGAAATTTCTCAACCCCGAATATATCGTTACGTATTTAAAGGAAAAGGCAAACGTGCTGTCGGGTAGCCCCTTAGATGAGGAATAT
>JBGVMO010000080.1:0-18462 GCA_045124835.1 Eubacteriales bacterium | reverse complement strand
GAAAGGCAAAGAAAAAGAAGAAGGCAACGGAAGCGAAAAAGGAAACAGAAACGGCAGAGGAAGCCCTTGCGGTCGCCAATCTGCCGAAGAATATGAGCTGTCCCAAGTGCGACGGCCTTATTGAAAATCCCAAAAGATACTGTCCCTTCTGCGACTGTGACCTTTTGAATCCCAAAAAACAACGGGAGAAGCCAACACCGCAATACGAGGAGCTGATAGAAGCCGAACTGGCGGCGATAGCAAAGGAAGGCAAAAAAGAATCCTCTCTGGGCTGCTTCTTTTATTTCATAGCCTTTCTCTTCCCCGTAATCAGTATGATTTGGGCTGCCTACAAAAGAGATGGCACGGGATTTACATTTTCTACCATTATGCTGATTTTGAATATTGTGGTAGGCGTCATTTTGGGAGTAGTTTTGGGCGTAGCCAGCGCAAGGCCCATGCTTTGATTTCATCGGCACGAGGTGAGAATTTCACCGTTGCGCCCCAGCGGTTTTATGAAACAAAAAAATTGACTGCACAAATCTTGCTTTTTTACCAAAAATACTGTACAATACAGATGTCACCGCATTGAAAGATGCACTCTGACCGGGAGGCGCACACACTCCTAAGAAGCGGCCTGCTTTGCAGGTCGCTTATTTTTTATACTTGCCTGAAAGGCGTTGCCTTTTTGGAGAATTTGTGCTACAATAAAGAGAAGGCAGAAACATTTGCCCTCTATTGGGCAAGACTATATACGCCAAAAGGCGAGAAAAGGAGTGTTATATGAACAAGGAACAGGAATACGCCAAGCTTTTGATACAGATAGGCTTACAGGTACAAAAGGGGCAGCAGGTGGTGATTCACGCGCCCGTGGAGACGGCCGCGTTTGCGCGGCTTTGTATGGACGAGGCCTACGAGGCAGGGGCGAAGGACGTGACCGTTATATATTCGGATGATGCAGTGACGCGCGCGCACTTTTTAAAGGCAGAGGACGGTGTTTTTGACGAGACGCCACTTTGGCGCCAGCATCTGCTCAACGATTACGCCCGTGAGGGTGCGGCTTGCCTTTTCATTGAGGCCTCCGACCCGATGAATTTAGCAGGAGTTTCGCCCGACAGGCTTTTGCGCAACGCCAAGGCAAAGGGCAGAGATTTGGCTGAATTTTACCGCCTTGAAACCTCCAACTTTTTCCCTTGGTGCATCGCGGCGATGCCAACGGTTGCTTGGGCCAAAAAGGTCTTCCCCTCCCTTTCGGATGAGGAGGCCAAGGAGCGCCTTGGCAATGCCATTTATGAAACGGTACGCATTTCGGGCGACGGCGAGAGCCTTTCACGCTGGAGAGCGCACCTCTCTACCCTGCGCGAAAGAACGGAAAAGCTCAACGCCTACCGCTTTACCTCCCTTCGCTACCGCAACGCTCTTGGAACGGACTTGACGGTGCGTTTGCCTGAGGGTCACATCTGGCAATCGGGCGAGGACGTTACCCCGAAGGGCCAGCGCTTCGTTGCCAATATGCCGACCGAAGAGATTTTTACCGCGCCCTTGAAGACGGGGGTTGACGGGGTTGTGTATGCGGCGATGCCCTTGGTGCATAACGGCAACGTGATTCGCAATTTCTATATGGTGCTGAAGGAAGGCAAAATCGTTGAGGCACACGCGAAGGAGGGAGAGGAAATCCTCAAAAACGCGATGGCGGTGGATGATGGAGCTTCGTATCTTGGCGAGGTTGCCTTGGTTCCCTACAATTCGCCCATATCCAACCAGAAGATTTTGTATTACGAGACCCTCTTTGACGAAAATGCCGCTTGCCATCTTGCCTTTGGCGAGGCATATCCCTGCTTGGAGGGGGGCAACGATATGAGCGAAGAGGAGCTACGGGCTCACGGACTCAACACCTCTACCCAGCACGTTGACTTTATGGTGGGAACACCTGATCTTTCCATCGTGGGCATCACCCACGAGGGCGAGGAAATTCCCGTCTTTGAAAACGGAAATTTTTCGCTGTAAAATCAAAAATCTCGCATAAAAAATCCGCAAATCCATTGGATTTGCGGATTTTTCTTTTTATCTGTCCTCTCGGAAATAGGGCAAGCCGAGAGAGGCAGGGGGTTGGTTTTCCTTGTTGTCAAAAATCGAGGTGACGATAAGCACCACGATGGTGATGACGTAGGGGAGCATTTTGATGATTTCCTTTTGGGTGGAGGTGACGTTGGCAAGGACGAAGGCTACGATGTAGCAGCCGCCAAAGAGGAAGGCGCCGAGAATGCCAAGGTGAGGCTTCCAAAGGACGAAGATAACCAAGGCAATGGCAAGCCAGCCGAAGGCTTCGATGATGCCCGCGTTTTCCCAGCTTCCCTTGATATAGTCCATAATGTAGTAGAAGCCGCCAAGGCCCGCGATACCGCTACCGATGAGGATTGCCACGTACTTATAGGCGGTAACGTTGATGCCTGCGGCATCGGCGGTGGCAGGGCTTTCGCCAACGGCGCGCAGGTGCAGACCCACTCTGGTTTTATTCAGAATGAAGGCACAAACCAGGGCAACCGCAATAGCGAGATAGACAAACGCACCGTGCCCAAACACAATGGCGCCGAAGTCGCCAAGGCTTTCGGCAAAGGGCAAGGCGGAGGAAAAGAGCTTTCCTGCGGGGTCAAAATGGGTACGGTCCACAAAGGACATCAAAAAGTCCGTGGCGCCCGAGCCGAAAATGGTGATGGCAAGACCCGTGATATTCTGGTTACAGCGCAGAGTAACGGTTAAGAGCGCATACACGCCCCCAAGCGCCGCCGCAAACAGAAAGGCAAAGACCAAGGAAATCAGAACGAGCAGAAGCCAGGAGGGATTCTCGTGGGCTACGCTCATATACAGAGAGGTGCCGAGGCAGCCGCCTGCGGTACCCATACACATAATGCCGGGGATACCCAGGTTCAGATGCCCTGCCTTTTCGGTGATGATTTCACCGACACAGCCATACAGCAAAACGGTGGCAATGGAGATTGCCGAAACTAAAAAGACTGTCATACTTCTCCCTCTCCTTCCGTTTTGTTTTTACCCAGCTTAAAAAGAGGCTTACGCAATACCACCCGATAGGTGATAAAGAAGCTACAGGCAATGACGCAGAAATACACAAGACCGATAACGATGTTGGCGATACTGTCATTGGTGAAGCCGAAGGCGCTACGCACCTCTACCATACCCTTATCCACGAAGGTGATAAAGCCGCAGGTGCCCATCATAATCAAGGGATTGAAGGCGGCAAGCCAGGTTGCCATAATGGCGGTGAAGCCCATATTGTTGGCAGAGGCGGTGGATACGGTATGCTCGATGGAGCCAGCCACGAAAAGCCCGACAACGCCGCAAAGGGCGCCCGAGATAATCATGGTGCGAATGATGACCTTCTTGACGTCAATACCGATATACTTGGCGGTATTGGGGCTATCGCCTACAACCGAAATCTCGTAGCCCTGCTTGGTGTATTTCAGATAGACGAACATCAAGGCAGCCAGGACGAAGAACACGATGATGGTCAGTAAATACTTGTTGCCGAAAAGCTCGGGGAAATGGCCGTTTGGCAGGGGATACAGAACACCCGAGCCCGACTTGACCCAGATGGTGATGAACATTGCCACAAGGCCCGAGGCAATATAGTTGAGCATCAAGGTGAACAGGGACTCATTGGTATTAAAAAGCGCCTTGAAAATAGCAGGCAGCACACCCCAGATGGCACCTGCCAGGATGCTGGCGAGGGTCATCAGAATGATAAGGAGAAATTCGGGGATTTTGCCGCCAAGATAATACATACAGGCAACAGCCGCCAGGCAGCTGACCAAAATCTGCCCGTTGCCGCCGAGGTTCCAGAATTTCATCTTGAAGGCGGGGACAAGGGCGACAGCCACGCCGAGAAGCAGAGCGGTATCCTGCAAAAGCAACCAAATGCGACGGGAGGAGCCAAAGGCACCGCCAAACAGCGAGGCAAAAAACTGAAGGGGATTTTTGTCCGAGAAGGCGGAGCAGATAAGGCTGGACACCAAAAGGCTTCCCACGATGGCAATGGCATAAATCAAAACTATTGTTCCGATAGGCAGGGTGTCACGCTTTACCAAGCGAAAGAAAGGCTCTTTTTTTACCTGCGCTTGCTTTGTCTGTTGGTTTTCCATAGTAAAAAGCTTCCTTTCCTTTTATTCCGTGACGGTATTCGTTTTGGTCATCAACAGACCAATTTCGTCCTTCTCTGCCGTGCGCGCGTCAACCATACCCGTTACCTTGCCGCCTGCTACCACCATAATGCGGTCACAGAGGGACAAGAGCACGTCCAGGTCCTCGCCCACGAAGATAACGGCGACGCCGTTCTTCTTTTGCTCGGTGAGAAGGTTATAAATGAGATAGGAGGAGTTGATATCCAGTCCGCGGACGGGGTACGCCGCCATCAGAACCTTGGGGCCTGCGGCAATTTCTCTGCCGACCAACACCTTTTGCACGTTACCGCCCGACAGCTTACGCACGGCGGTATGGGTGCCGGGAGTGACAACCTGCAGGCCTTCAATGATTTCGTTTGCCAGGTCCTCGGGGGTTTTTCTATCCACGAAGACGGAGTGACCGCGGCGATAGCTACGGAGCATCATATTGTCTACAATGTCCATATTGCCGACAAGACCCATACCGAGTCTGTCCTCGGGCACGAAGGAGAAGCGCACGCCAAGCTCCTTGATTTGCAGGGGCGTTTTCTCACGGAGGTTGATGACCTCATCATCCTTGAAGAAAATTTCACCCTTCTCTACCAGCGATTTGATAGCTTTTCTCGAAAGGTGCTTGCCGTCTTCATCCCTGCCGTCGAAATCTCTGCCGTCGGCATAGCGAAGCATGCCCTCGTTTGCCAGTTCCATCACACGCTCGAAGCTCTTATGGAAGAAGGTGATGGGCTTATCCTTTTTGGGGTTATAGTAGGTGACGCTTCCGCTATCCAGGTGATGCAGGCCCGCTATCGACTCCAAAAGCTCACGCTGGCCGCTGCCCGCAATACCCGCGATACCGAGAATTTCACCGCTATACGCATCAAAGCTGACGTTATCCAGCACCAGATTCCCCTCGGGTCCCGTCAAGGTCAAGCCCTCCACGGCAAGACGAAGCGCCGTATTTTCGGGAAGAGGACGGTCGATATTGAGGGACACCTTCTGCCCCACCATCATATCCGCCAGCTCCTTCTCGCTGGTTTCGGCGGTGTTGACCGTGGCAATATGCTCGCCCTTGCGAAGGACGGCGACACGGTCGGAGATTTCCATTACCTCGTTGAGCTTATGGGTAATAATAAGCACGGACTTTCCGTCCTGCCGCATCGCCCGCAAAACGTCAAACAGGCGGCGAATCTCCTGGGGAGTCAACACGGCGGTGGGCTCGTCCAAAATCAAGACGTCCGCTCCGCGGTAGAGAACCTTAATGATTTCCACCGTTTGCTTCTCGGAAACCGACATCTCGTGAATTTTCTTATCTAAATCTATATGGAAGCCGTATTTCTCGCTCATTTCGGAAATACGGGTTTTAGCCTCTTTTATATCGTATTTTTCGCCCTCACCCGTGCCGAGAACGATGTTTTCGGCGGCAGTAAAGACGTCAATCAGCTTAAAGTGCTGATGAATCATACCAATGTTGTAACGGAAGGCATCCTTAGGGGATTGAATAATGGCCTCTTCTCCGTTGATGATAATTTCACCCTCATCGGGATAATAAATGCCCGCAAGCATATTCATCAAGGTGGTTTTTCCACAGCCGTTCTCGCCGAGAACGGAAAGGATTTCTCCACGCTTAACGTCCATAGAAACGTCACGGTTGGCAACAACCTTGCCGAACCGCTTGGTGATGTGACGCAATTCAATAACCGTTGCTTTGTCCACGGTTGTTCCTCCTGTAAATAAGGCGTAAGGGTATAAATAAGGCGTAAAGGGTTGCCGCTAAAAAAACGGCAACCCCATCTTTACGCAAAGAAATAATAAATTACTTAACCTCGGTGATGCCGTCGATACGGATATCGAAGTAAGGAGCGGAGCGCAAGGCGCTCTCGTCGAAGAAGGTTACGCCGTTCTCGGTCTTGATAACGTTGGTGTCGGGCGTGAAGGCGGCATCGGTATCCACGTCAGCCATATACTCGGTCAAGTGCTCGTTGTTCACGGTGAACTTGGAGCAGTCGAATACCTTAAGGGAGCCGTCCTTCAGCTTAGCGGCAACCTCGTCAAGCTTAGCCTGGGTGCCTTCAGCGGCAGCAGCGCCAAGAGCGGTAATCTTAACAGCGCCGTTAGCCAGGTTACCGGTCCAGTCGGCGTCGATGTCCTTACCGTTGATAACGCAGTCAAGCATATACTCGAAGTAAGGAACCCAGTCAATTCTGGAGGCGATAACGAAGGTATTCTTGCCGGTTGCTACGTTGTAAGCAACGTTGGGGATGTTTCTCTCCTCGCAAGCGGTAGGTGCGCCCATAGAGTCAGCGTGCTGAGAAATGAGCTTGCAGCCGTTGTTAATCAGAGCCAGAGCGGTGGTCTTTTCAGCTGCCTCGTCATACCAGGAGTTGGTGTAACGAACTTCCATAGTAGCGTTTGCAACGATGGAACGAACGCCAAGGAAGAAGGAGGTGTAGCCGGAAACAACCTCTGCGTAAGGATGAGCGCCTACGTAGCCAATCTTAGCCTCAGCATCGGCAATAGCGCCGTCGTTGTCGGTATCGTAGAGTTCAAGAAGCTTCAAGCCAGCAGCAACGCCTGCCAGATATCTGCCCTCGTAGATGGATGCGAAGGCGTTCTGGAAGTTGGACTGGTTTTCGGTATGAGCCATGGTACCGGTTGCGTGGCAGAACTGCACGTTGGGGAATTCCTTAGCAGCCTGGAGCATAAAGGGCTCGTGGCCAAAGGAATCGGCGAATACAACGTCATAGCCCTGGTCAGCAAAGTCAGCTGCCTTGTCGTAGCAGATGGTCTTCTCGTCGATGTCGGTGATGTAGGTGTACTCAACACCCTTTTCTTCACAAGCGGTCTTGAATGCGTCGATGAAGTTCTTGTCATAAGTAGAGCTATCACCGTGCAGGCAAATCAAGGCTGCCTTTACCTTGTCGTTGCCGCCGTTGCAGGAGCCGAGCGCGAAGCATGCGCCGACGATCATAACGAGCGCCAAAACCAGAGATGCGATTTTCTTGAACATTTTTCTGTTCCTCCAAAAAAGTTTTTTTATTTTAGAAGCTTTCGCTTCCTAAAACCTTAATCAAAGACGATGCCGTTTACCTCGTCCATCGAGGCGATGCGCGCCAAGGATTCAATGCGCAGGCCCTTCTCGCGCAGAGCGTTGCCGCCGCCCTGATAGACCTTTTCAATGGCGATTCCCGCACCGACCACGGTTGCCCCTGCTTGCGCTGCGATGCTTTGCAGCGCTTCAAGCGCGCTGCCTCTTGCCAAAAAATCGTCAACCAAGAGGAGCCTGTCCTCTTTAGAGATATATTCCTTGGAGACAACGGCGACAGCCTCGTTTCCGTGGGTATAGGAAACGACCTTGCCCGCATAAACGTCCGCACCGATATTGGAGCTTTTGGATTTTTTTGCGAAAACAACGGGAACGCCGAAATACTGCGCCGTTAAGGCGGCAATGGCGATGCCCGAGGCCTCGATGGTTAAAATCTTGGTAACGCCGTCATTTTCATAAAGACGGTGAAATTCACGGCACATCTCGGAAAGAAAGGGCACGTCCAGCTGTTGATTCAAAAAGCTGCCGACCTTCAAAACGTCTCCCTTTAAGACGATGCCGTCTTTTCTGATTCTATCCTCCAAGAGCTTCATACATTCTCCTCGTTTTTAAAAAGCAAAAAACAGACGCCTCTGCTTCACACCATATCACCATTGTAAGCCAATAGTCGCCTCTTGGCGAGGCGGTAGAAACATTCGGGCCATTCATCCGAATTATATTGGAGCACGTCTGTATGTACTGATATGAAACGATTTATCTGTTCCATACGTGTATTATACAGAATCCGACAAAAAAAATCAAGAGGGTTAACGAATTTTTTTGAAAAAAAGCCTGCTTTTTTGAAGAAAAACGAAATTTTCATTTGGCAATGGAAATGATGTAGCGTATTTCCGTTTCCGCTTCTTCCTTTCTTCCCTTCACCGAGACGCCGCAACGCCTGACCATTTCCATGGCGCGCTCCACGGAATTATAAAAGAGGCGCAAATCCTTTATCGTGCCGCGCAGCCTTTGTCTTTTGCGCGTTGCTCTCCCCTCTCCCTCCTTCTCCAACATTTTTTCTATCATTTCCTCCGTGGCCGACACATTGAGCCGCCGCGCCACGATTTTGTCAAGCGCCTCTGGCAGCGCCTCCTCGGGCAATCTGAGGAGGGCACGCGCGTGACGCTCGGTCAAGCCCTCGGCAAGAATGCGCTCTCTGATGGGCAACGGCAGACGCAAAAGGCGCAATTTATTGGCAACCTGCGACTGACTGACCGCAAGCCGCTCGGCAATTTGCTCCTGCGTTTGCCCATACTCCCTTGAAAGCCGCTCCATCGCCCCTGCTACCTCAAACATATTCAAGTCCTCTCTCAAAAGATTTTCCACGATGGCAAGCTCGGCGCTGGCGCCGTCACTAACCTCGTACACCAAGCAGGGTACCTCGCGACAGCCCGCAAGAATGGCGGCGCGCAAGCGGCGCTCCCCCGCGATGAGCTCGTACGTTTCGCCCTTTTTTCTGACAGAAAGAGGCTGTAAAACTCCATAGCGCGTAATGCTGTCGGCCAAGGCAAAGAGCCCGCCCTCCTCAAAATCCTGTCTCGGTTGGGCGGGATTGGCGACGATGGCCGCCACCGGCACGTGCAAAACTCCCTCGCCTCCCTTGCTTTTTTTCATCCACTTCATCTTTTTTCTTCCTTTCTTTTTTGATACGGTTTCTTCCTTATACTTAAAATGCACGTATTCCCTTTAAAGCATAGCACGGAGGGTGTGGAAAAAAAGGTCTAAAAAGGGAGGCTTTCCCGACCTTTTCCCGACCCCTTGCCTCAAAGCTCTTCTTTTTTCGCGCTTTTGCGCAGGGCGTTGACAAAAGACGCTTTTTGTTCTATAATATATTAGAAACGAGAAAGGCAGGCTCCCCTTTTGAAAGGGCGCTCTGCCGAGCAAGAGAGGGAGGAAAAGAAATGAGTGCTTACATTATGACAAAGGACGATTCTCTTTTTCGCCTGCTTTCCTTGCTTTTGGAGGAGGCACAGCTCCCTCTTTCCGAGAAAAACGAGGCGAGTCTTTTCCTTGTTGATCTTGATACCGTTTCCGAGCGTGAGCTTCCTGCCGCAGCCATCGGCTTTACGCGCAAGGGAGAAGCAGCCCCCTTCCCTGTTTTTTCGCGTCCCTTTGACGAGGAGCTTTTTCTTACCTCCCTTGCGGAGCTTAAGGAGGGCGGCGCACCCCTTTCTCTCTCAAAAACGGAGGCGCGGCTTTTTTCGCTTCTTTCCGTGGCAAAGGGAGAGCCGGTTTCCCGACGGGCGCTTTTAATAGGCACCTTTGGAGAAGCGGAGGCCGAGAACGAGGGGCTTTTGAACGTTTACATTCATTATCTGCGCCAGAAATTAGAGCGAGACGGCAAAAAGCGCATTTTTGCCCATCGCGGAAGGGGGTACAGCTACAAATGCTGACGGTTTACAAAACGGATTTGGGCGGTGAATCCCCCCTTCACGCCCTGATAGCCGATTGCGTTTCAGCCAAGAAGCCCACGATTCTTCTCGTGCCTGAGCAGCAGACGGTATTAACGGAAGCGCATTTAGCCCGCCTGCTTCCGCCAAGCGCGCCCCTGACATTTGAGGTTTCGGGCTTCACGCGACTGGCCAACACCGCCTTCCGAAAAAAAGGCGGTCTTTCCTACCGCTATGCAAACGAGGCGACGAGTGCGCTTTTTATGTGGCGCACGCTTGACGCCTTAACCCCTATGCTTCACAATCCCCCCGACAAGAAATCCCGCGTTTCCTTGGTCAAAACGCTTTGCAGTGCCGCTGACGAGATGGCGGCGCTTGGCGTTTCCACCGCCGATTTAAGACGGGCGGCTGAGGCTCTGCCCGAAGGCGAGCAGCTGCGGCGGCGCATGGAGGATTTGTCGGAAATTTTAGACATTTACCGCGCACAGCTTCACCACACCTACGGCTCGGCGGCCGAGGACCTTGATTCTTTGGCCAAGCTTTTGAGAGAGGACGCGGTTTTTGATGACACCGCCTTTTTCCTTGACGGCTTCACGAGCTTTACGGAGCAGCAGCTGCGCATCATCCGTGAGCTTCTCCGTCATTCGCCCGTTACCGTCTTTTTGCCCCTGCCGACGACGAAAAGCAAGCAGCTTTGCTTTTTAGAGGAGGAGGCAACATTAAAGGCGCTTTCGCGCATAGCCGACGAGCTGAACGTTCCCTTCTCTGCCGTTGAAGCGCCGCGGCGAGCCGACCCCGCCTTTGCATACACAGAGGAGGAGCTTTTCCGCGCCGACCGCGCGCTGATTCCGAGCAAGGAGAAAAATGCAGGCTTCTTCCGTTTTCTTTTGGCAGAAAATCCCTTTGAGGCGGCAGATGCCTTAGCCGCAGGAATAAAAGAGGCCGTGCAAAACGGGGCAAGATACCGCGATTTTTCGATAGTTTCCGGCAATACGGATACCTATCGGGGCATTTTGGACACCGCACTTGAAAAATACGGCATTCCGTATTTTACCTCCACGCGCACCGACCTTGCCTCCTTTGAGCTTATCAAAATGATTTCCTCGGCCTACGCCGTGATTTGCTACGGCTTTGGCAGAAGCGACGTGCTTACCTATATGAAGTGCCGCTTTTCCGATATTTCCGAACGCGATGCCGACCTTTTTGAGCTTTATACCGAGCGCTTTTCCATTCACGGCAAGCTGTTCTCGCAAGAGGCGGATTTCACGATGAATCCGCTGGGCTACACGGCCGACAAAACGCCCGAATCGGAGGCAACGCTCCAAGCGGTCAACACAGTCAAAAGGACGCTCCTTGCTCCCCTTTTGTCCCTAAAGAAAGCCACGCAGGGCGAAATCACAGCCAAGGCGCACGCAGAGGCCCTCTTTGCGCTTTTGACGGCGCTCGATGCCGAAAAAAAGATGTGTCAGCGCGCCGAACGCGCGCAAGGCTTGGGCAAAACGGCCGAGGCCTCAGTCCTTTCCCGCCTTTTCGGAAGCGTTTGCGATTTGCTCGACACGGTTGTTGACGTAATGGGTGAGGAGCTTCTTTCGGCCGAGCAATTTGCCGAAATTCTTACGCTTCTTTTCGGCACGGTCAACCTTGGACAAATTCCCGTTTCCGAGGACGCCGTTCTGTTCGGAACGGCCTCCACCTTACGCGCTGAGCCCTCCCGCTTCGTCTGCCTTTTCGGCGTGAACGAGGGAGAATTTCCCGCAGACGTGCGCGATGGCGGCTTTTTCAGCCAAGCGGAAAGGCAACGATTAGAAAAGCTGCACCTTCCCGTTTCAATGGATTTACGCGAGCGCTCCTCGCGCGAGCAGTTTGGCTTCTTGCGCGCTCTCTCGCTTGGCCGCGAGCGCGCCCTTCTTTACACCTTCCGCGCCGATGCGGCAGGCACCGCACTTTCTCCCTCCTACGCCTTCAAGCGCTTGATGGCACTTTTTGAGGTAGATGCCCCCCAAAACCTTTCCGCGCTCTCTCCAAGCGACCTGATTTATACGCCAAAGGTGGCAGACGAATACCGCTCTACCCTCATTGGCACCACGCTTGCCGAGGCTATTGCGCGCGCAACAGGCATTCCCGCCTTACCCTTCGTGCCGCTTTCCGACAGCGATTGCACCGTTTCTGCCTCGCTGGCAGAGGGGCTGTTTCCCTCGGTGATGCACCTAACGCAAAGCCGCATTGACAAATACGTCAACTGCCCCTTCTCCTATTATTGCTCTTACGTTTTGCGTCTGGACGAAAACGGCAAGGTTTCGCTTGACGCGCTTTCGATTGGCAACCTGATTCACGCCCTGCTTGAAATTTTCTTAACGCTGGTCAAGGAAGAGGGTTTTTCCATCGGTAAGGTGCCAAAGGAGACGCTTCCTTTGCTTGTCAACCGCGCCGCCGCGCTTTATATGGAGTCGGTCTATCCGCAAAACGAGCTTTCCACCCCGCGCCTGCGCCACCTGCTTTTACGCTTACAAAAGAGCGCGCTTTTGATGGCCGAGGAGCTGAACGAGGAATTTTCGAGCAGCGACTTTGCCCCCGTTTTTATGGAGCTGACCATTGGAGAGGAGGGCGCGCCTGCACCGCTGTCCTTTAAGACGCCCGAGGGGCGCGAGGTTTCTCTGCACGGAAAAATCGACCGCGTGGACGTTTATCGGAGTGAGGATGGCAAGACCTACGTGCGCGTTATCGACTACAAGACGGGAAACAAGAAATTTTCCGTCAAGCACGTGGATTCGGGCAGAGACGTGCAGCTTCCCCTTTACCTTTTTGCGCTTTGGAAATCCCGCGAGCCTGCCTTTTTACAGGCGCTGGGCATTACGGAAAACGATTTGCTTTTGCCTGCGGGCGCCTTTTATATGCTGACCTCCCCTAAGGATTTAGAGCTTGACGCCCCCGAGGACCCCGAAAGCGTGCGCAGACGCGTGCGCGAGAGTATCACACGCAACGGCTTGGTTTTAAAGGACGAGGCCGTGCTTCGCGCAATGGACAGCTCGGGCGCGGGGCGCTACGATGCCAAAAAGGCCACCGCCAAGAGAAAGGGCGAGCCCTTTGGCGAAAATGCCCTCTCGCTTGAGGAAATGGGCGCGCTCGTTGAGCGCTTGGAAAAAGCAGTTTCCTCGATTGGCTCCCGTATGTGCTCCGGCAACGCTTCGGCCGCCCCCGCCTCTCCCAAGGAGGTCGGGCACAACCCCTGCGAATGCTGCGCAATGAAGGCCTTCTGCCGCAGCGCACAATAGCTTTGCAAACAAAATAAAAAACGGCTTGCCCTTCTTCTCCGTAGAGGAGCGGGAAAGCCGTTTTATTTTTCGTTGCTATCGAAGCGCCGGTTCTGTTCATCAGCATCACAACACCTTTATTATAGCATAGTTTTTTTCTTTTGTAAATGCTTTTTCGTTATTTTTGCCAATTTCTATATCTTGCACAAAAAATATTTGTAAATTATATACAGTTTGCCAATTGAAAAAAGGGAAAAAACATGGTATACTACAAACGGAAAGAAAAAGAAATCCAAGAAAGAGGTACGGTCCAATGGCATAATAGGACGCACCCCCAAACCAACGAAATGCAAGAAAGAGGTACGGTCCAATGGCATAAGAAGGTGAGACTCGCTCAAAAGAAGCCTTGAAAATAAAAGCAAGCGCTTTCGTATCGTAGAAAACAGGTGAAGATAGATGCCACCCTATAAGGATGTCGGCAAGAGATACGAGGGAGCTTGTCAGTAGAGGCGGAAGGGGAGAAGGAGTCAGGTAGGCGCCCTTCGGAAAGAAAGCAAGGAAACAGGTACTCTCCCTTAGAGAGCTCAAATGAGAAAAAATGCTTCAAGCGGCTTTGCAGAATGAAGGGTAGAAAAAAGAAAGGAGGATAAGGAAGGATGATAGAGCCTAAGCAAGAAGAGAGGTGACCCTCGGCGGTGTAAAGAAACTGTCGGGGGTCACTTCTTTTTTTAAAAAAATCTGTTTTTTCGGTCGCCTCGGCGGCTTTTTTCTTTTGCGAATTTTCCGAAAGACCGCACTTTTTTATTTTTTCACGGTTGCATTAAGCTTTTCTTGACAAGCACCCAATTTCGTGCTATACTGTACTCCTACATTTAAAGTAAAGCGACAAGGAGATTGCAGGATGGATTCGCAAGCAACGGAAACAAGGAAATACGGCTACACCCCGACAGAATACAAGAAATTCAAGCGCTGGGGCTGGCTGATGCTTTTAAGCTTTGGTATTACCTATCTTTTCTTTTATAACGGGCGGCAGAATATCAACCTGGTTATGACGCAAATGGCCGAGGGCCTTGGCTCCACAACGGCCGCGCTCGGCGTTGTTTCCTCGGCGCTTTTCTGGTGCTACGCCTTCGGCCAGCTGATTAACGGTCGACTCGGCGCCTTTTTCGGCTACAAGCGCTTTATGATGGTGGGTATTATCGCCTCTGCCATTCTCAACGTGGTTATTTCCTTCCAGCACTCCATTCCCGTTATCGCGGTGCTTTGGGGACTTAACGGCTTCTTTCAGTCGATGGTTTGGGCCAACGGACTTGGCGTTTTAAACAAGTGGTGGCCGAAGGACACGCGCGGCTTTGCCTCGGGCTTAACCACCGCCTTTTCGGGCTTTGCGCAGGTGGTGACCTACTTAACCATTCTTCTCTGCTTGACCCTCAATCCCGAATGGACCTGGCGCGCCGCCTTCCGTTTCCCGATGATTCCAATGGTTTTGATGCTTGTTGCCTTCTTTTTCTTTTTCAAGGAGAAGCCCGAGGACGTTGGGCTTCCTGCCTTCGTTGAGCCTGACGAGACGGCCGCCCGACGCGACGCGGCCTTAGAGGCTGACATTCAAAAGAAGGGCTATTTCTATCCCTACAAGGTTCTGTTCACCGAGCCGAAGGTGCTTGTGTTCTGTCTGATTTCCGCCATCGCGGGCGTTGGCCGTTACGGGCTTCTGACTTGGATTCCCACCTATTTCAGCGAGGTGATGGGGCTTTCCATCAAGGAAGGCATTTTCAGCTCCATTCTGCTTCCGACGGGACAGGCCTGCGCGATGTTCCTTTTCCCCTTGATTACGGATAAAATTTTCCGCGGCAAGCGCGAGCCAATGCTGATTTTAGCCGCTTGCGTTGCCTGCGTTGGCCTTTGCGTTTTCCCTCTCATCAAGGGACAGGTATTGGCCTCTGTGATGCTATTTGTGCTTGGCGTTTTCGCAATGGTAACGGGCGTTATCTGGACGATTGCGGGCGACATGGGCGGCCGCGCCTTCTCCTCCACCATCGTGGGCGTTTTGGACTGGGCGGTTTATATGGGTGCCGCCGTGCAGGCAATGGTTTTCGGCTTTATGAAGGATGCGTTCGGTTGGACTGCCGTTTTCATCACCATCGGTCTGCTTTACGTCATTTTGCTGGTTCTGACGCTTTTGGCGAGAAAGATGAAAGCCAAGCGCATTTAAGGCGTAAAAACAAAAATATAAAGGACAGGGCGTTCTATGCCCTGTCCTTTTTGTTGCTTTAGTTATTTTCTTCTCCGATAAGAACGGAGCGCGCTTCTCTTCTCGCGTCAAGAACGGTGTTTTCATCGTTCTGAATGAGCGTGAATTTCTTAGCGAGAGACTCCACAATTATTTTCACCATTGCCTGCCCGATTGTTTCAGAGCATCCCGTGGGAGCAAAGCCCGAAAACTCGTTGGGGCAATTCATATGCCAAGCGGCAAGCGTGTTGATTTTTGCCTTGTAAAGATAATCACCCTTATGGGTGCAAATTCCGTCCATTGCCTCAAAGCGCTCGGGTGCTACGAGCTCGGGATAAAGGCCGTAAATCAGGCCTGTTTCACGGAAGCAGCCGTGGCCGCCGCCGGCGCCCGTTTCGGCAAAGCGCGCAAGCACCTTACGGTCCTCCTCGGTCAGCATAGAAAACTCTTCCGGTCTTTCTGCGGCACGCGCAAGAACCTTATCCGCGTCAATTTCCGTTAAGTCAACCTTGGTTGTCATCACGGCGTAATTCTTGGGGGTATAGCCCACAGAACGCTCAAAAAAGCTGAGCCAAGGGCCGTTGCCTCCGTGAGAGGACAAAAGCAGAATTTTGCGGAAGCCGTTCCGCCCGATTTCGTCGCAAAGCTCCTTTAAAATCTGCATCAAAAGCTCAGGGCTGAGGGAAATATAGCCCGCGCGGTGCTTCTCCCAAGGCCTTTCTATCTTGTGCGCGCCCATTACGTCGCCAAACCACATGGCCGTGGGAAATACGACCGCGCCCGTTTTTTCGGCAGCAAGCACCGCCAAGGCGTGTGCCTTTAAGCTATCCGTACCAACGGGCAAATGCTCCCCGTGCATTTCAAGGCAGCCGATGGGGATAACGCAAAGCCCACCCGCCTTTTCAATAGCCGAGGGAAACTCCTCTTCTCTTAAAAATTCCCAACGCATCTTTTTTCTCCTTTTTTGTGAGTATTTTATACAAATTTTCAGCGCTTGGAGGGGGTAAACTCGCCACGCGCATTTTTCATATGCAGCGCCAGCCCCTCGCGCATTTCGCGCATTTCAATATTAATAATGAAATCAATCTGCCGCAGCTTCCATTCCAAATGCCGCTTATCCGTCAGATAGAGCATAGAGGGCTCAAAGCCAAGGGCAGAATCCGCCTCCACCAAAGGAATGGTGTCAAGCACGTTTTCACGCTCCTTGAGCTGCAAGGCTTCAACCTCGTCTAAAAGCGCACCGTATTTTATCGGGTCGCTCTCCGAGAGAATCTTCAAGCGCAGGGTATACATTTTTTTGGCGGCGAGCGCCGTTTTTACGACGTTGGTTAAAAAGTGCCCAAGGCCCGCAAGACGAAGCAAGGCTTTGTTTTCCGTTTTAATGGCCTCAAGCTTGCGCGTTCCCTCCTCCATTAAGGCGAGCATCGCTTCAAGCGAGGCGACCTCGTCTGCGTGACGAAGCGCCTGCGGCGACTGCCTTGTGAGCGTGGTTTTATGATGCACGTCGAGATACTGCGCAATCCAGTTGGCGTGCCCATAGCTTGCGCCCTCGTCAAAGGGAATGTGCAGGGTTTGCAAGAGGTGCAAGGGCTGAGAGGGGCCGATGCGGAAGGCGCCGTATTGGTCTGCATCGGTGGGCGTGTAAAAGCGAAGCGCCTCGCTGTAATCGTTCAAGGCGTCCTTGATAGTCAAGGCGTTTTCTTCGCCGTATTCCGAGGCAAGAATGATGTCCAGCATTTCTTCTGCCGACGGCGTTGGCAGCATAAAGAGATGCTTGGAGAGCTTGGAGATGATAGAAGGATAGAACCCGTAATGGTGGCACTCCATAATACCGCAAAGGTCATATGCATCGTGCATCTGCTTCATGGCCTCGTAGCGACGAATCCAGCTCTGCGCCATCGGCTCGTAGGGCGCGCAACCGAAATCCCACGTTCTACCGCCGGAATTTGTCATAGAATACATACGGATTCCGCGGCGCTTGGCCGCCTCCGCTTCGGTTTTGAAATAATGTCCGGGGCCCGCAAAGGCAAGAGAATAGTCGGCAGAGGCGACAACGGAGGAGCCGCAGGAGAGCTGCTCGAACATTTCAAAGGTCGCAAGCAGGGTTATATCCGTTGGCAACGCATCGATAAGGGCGATGCGCGCCTCGGCAGAAATCTTACCGAAGTTATACGTCCAAAAAACGATGTCGGCATCGGGCTTATATTTGCGAATGACCTTTTTCATCATCTGAAGAAGATCAACATAATCCATGCAAGGATAGTTGCCGGGGGAGTTCTTTCCCGTGGGAACACCGTCCCTCATTATTTTGTCAATTTCAGGGTTGGTGGAATAGGGCAAGCCCGTGGATTCTCCCACGAGGGTAACGCCCTTGAGGCCCGGGCATTCGCGGAAAAGCTTACCGTAGGTTTCCTCATAATACTCCTCGGCGCCCTCGTCAAGCGGATGCTTCTTGCTCTTCATCTTGCTGTACGCATATACGTCGATGCCGTATCGGGCGGCACGGCGGATAAGATCGTTAAAATCCAAGGGAAAATCGTTTGCCTGATTGGCACCCTTGGTAAAGACGAGAATGGCATCCCTTCCCTCGTGGGCAACGCGGGCGAGGTATTCATCGGGAAATTCATCAAGCCCGTAGGCAGAATGCACCATCTGCGGCGTATACATCGCGCGCTTCTCCGTTCTGCCGTAGGCAAGGCAGGGCGCGCCGGCAAAGGTCATCATATCCTCGATATAGTAGAGTGCCTGTGCGGCGCCCCTGTCATCGTGGGCAATGATGGAAATGCCTTTTTCGGAAACGTCAATACGGAAGCCCTTATAGGCGGCAAATTCGCCGAGGTCAACCCCCTTCTCTGCGGCAAGAAAAACGGAAATTCTGCCCTCACCCTCTGTAACGAGGGAAGCCGACACACCCATAGAAACGGAAAGATAATCGCAGAAATCCGCCGCTGCAACGGCAAGCACCTCGGGGGCGTTGGAGGAAATGCAGATTTTGGCGCCGTTTTCCAGCCAAAGCTCATTTTCCTTTGGACGTCTATCAGCTGCACGGCGATTTGGCTCATGTATTCTTAAAAGCTCTTGCCTAAAATCGTAATTCTTCTCAATTTTCATGGAAAATCCTTCTTTTTGCCTTTTGTGTCTTAATTTCCGGCTTCAATGGCCGCCAACAGCTTTTCAATCCAAGGGTGCATACAGGTGTAAATAAAACGGTACGGGTCGCTGAAAAGGATTTCGCGCGTGCGCTCAACGAGCGCAAAAACGTCCGCGCAGTAAAGGAAATTGTCGCCAAGCGGCACAACCTTGGCAATTCCCTCGGGAATCAAGACCTCATTCGCGAACTCTTCGGACGCATAAA
>JBGVMO010000079.1:0-14668 GCA_045124835.1 Eubacteriales bacterium | reverse complement strand
AGAGGCAGGCTATGCTGCCTTTTTATTTGTTTTTGGAAATCAATTTTCGCCGAAGAGATAAAGCTTATAGCCGCATTCGCCAAGAGATACGGCATCCTTGTCTCCCTTTTGCGCCGTTTTACCGAGGTAATCGGTGCGTTTTGCATCGCTCGGGAAGGAGATGACGGTATCACAGGCGTCCTTAGTCAAGGCAAAGAGGAAGCGACTGTCTCCGTAAAGCACGAGATATTCCTCGCTGTAAATATGACAGCCAGCGCTTCTGGCGATTTCGCGAAGCTCGCCCTGCGACAGCAGGCCTCCGACGTTGATGAGCGAACGGCGACCGTTGACCGTTTTCTCGGCAAGGGTGCCCTCGTAACCCTCAATTGCCAAGGAGGGATAGCCCTTATCTGCCTCTCCCGTCTCGGCAAGACGGAAGCCCGTGAGCTTCTCAACGTTGTCAAGAGAATAAACGCCGTCCGTCCAGATGCCCGCCGCGTACTGGAAAAGCACGCTTGCATCCTTGGGAAGCTTGATTTTGTGCCAAAGGGCGCTGTCTACCGAGAAGTTGTAGGCAAATACGACAAGCTTGTACTGAGACAAATCAATTTCGGGAAGGTCAATGGTGCGGTATACGTCCACCAAGACACCCGAGGAACGCAGATTGGCAAGGAAATGCGCCATATAGTCCTGACGCATATAGTAGTTTTCCTTCATACGATAGAGAGAGGCTTCATCCAGCACCACCAACACGTCGCTGACGGATTTTTGCGGCATTGCATCGACTTTCTGACGGAAGGCCATGATTTCCCCGACGGTTTTCATAATTTCCTCGTTGTTGTACCAGCCGTCGCCAAGATCCATCCACCAGAAGCCCGAACGGTGCGAAAGGTTTTTGGAGGCCTCTCGCCAGAGAGAGCTTTTGCTTGCCTCGATGCTGGTGCAACGGGAAACCCAGTCGTCCGTTCGCGCCAAGGAGGTGCGCACGTCGCTTTCGTCTATCCACACCTTCTTGCGATTAACGGACATAACGGGAAGCATTTCGCCCGAGGGCTCACCGTCGCCGCGGCGCTCGTAGGTGATGGGGGCAGACATAAAGTCAATGGCGGGAGAGTCAATGATTTTTTGTATGGCAAGATGCCCTGCGTAATTGGCGTTCTCACACTCAATGAAGTAACCGTAAAAGGTGCCCGTGATTTTCCCGTTCGTTCTTTTTTTAACCAGATCCGAAAAATAAATCAAAAGCTCGGCAATGCGGTTGGAGCTGTACTCATCAAAGTCCGCAATGACGGTATCCCTTTTGCCGTTGGCGCGGAAAAGGTCAACGAGCGTTTCGTTTCGATTATCACCGTAGCGCGCAAAGGCGGACGGAAGAACGGGGGTTTCAGGCGTAATATTTTCAACGCCCCAGCTTGTCGCAAGCGCTTCCACAGATCCGTATTTTTCAAGACCAAACTGATAAAAGGCGCGACGGCAAACGGCGCTGTAATCGCCGTAATGACGGGAGGAGCGCCCCCACATCATCGGCTCGCCGCTTTGCCCAAAGGAGATCATATAACCAATAACACGGTCTGCATACGGCTTTGCTTCTATATGGTCAAGAAGGCGGGTGAGCGTTTCGGTTGCATCCCTCTTCCACTTTTCGCTGCTGAAGCTTTGATTACTGATAACGCCGCCGACATTGGGTCTATCATCCACAAAGCCGTTGGGTGAATAATAGCCCGTTGGCGAATTATAGCCAAGAATATCGTGCCTTTCTGTTCCAACGATAGCGCGAATTTCTTCAATATCGGTAGGCGCCTCGGGATAAAGGAACACCTCCTCGGGATTTTCCTTGCACCAGGCAATCGGGGGATTTATCTTGATTCGCGGCATATAGAGGATATCATCGGAAAGATTCATCAACCCGTCAAGCACGGTATCCACAACAGAATAATCGTAGGTATCGACGCCGACCCAGCCGGAATGGAGAATGCAGGTATGAATTTTCACGCCCTGCTCCAAAAACTGTCGATGATAATGCAGAAATTTATCGTAGTCCTCGCAGAAAACGAGGGGCTTTCCCTCCTTAGTCAAGCGAGGCGGGTCATACGGAAAGCCGAGGCGAGACCAGAAGATGCCGTTTTGGCGCAGAAAGTCAAATTTGTTATCCATGATAGCTCCCTTCTTTGAGAAGAACTTTCTTCCTTGGAGAAACGGCAGGGCGGTTGCCCTGCCGTTTGTTTTTTTAAAGCTTTACGGGCTTGCCGGTTGCAATGCTCTCGTATACAGCGTTCATGACGCGAATGGTGTTCTTGTGCCATGCCAGATTGATCTTGGGCTGGCGGCGCAGGCGGATGTTCTCTACGAACTCGTCAATCAAGCCTACCCACTCGTCAAAATAGGTGTACTGCACGGTATATCTGTCGTTGGGCGCGCCGTTGTGACAAACGTTCGGTCCAAAGAGGTCGGCCACAACGCTACCCTTTTCACAGTTGGCGGTCATATAGACCTCCATTCTCTTGGGGTAAAGCTCCCAACCGGGACCGGGAACCTTGATTCTCTCCTCCATGTTCGACCAAGAGGGATCAAGCGAGAAGGTAACACCGTTCTTCATCTTGCCGACAACGGAAAGCATATCCTCCTCCTCTAAATCGTGACGAAGGTTGGGTGCTACGTGGGCAAAGACGTAATCAAACTCGCTATCGGCTACCCAACGAATCATATCAAAGATATGGGGATGGTCGCACAGGGCGCCGCCACGGAAGCGGGGATTGCCCTCCTTGATGGGCATACGCTTTCCATAGGAAAGCTCGGGAACGCCCTGCCAGGGGAATGCCCAAACGGGAGAGAGGGTGGTATTGCGAGCGTTGAAGGCATACATCTTGCCGAGCTTGCCCGACTTGACCTCTTCCTTAAAGCGAACGGTTACGGGGTTGTAATGGCACTCAAGCTCTATCTGACAGATAATGCCGTTTTCCTCGACAAGCTTTTCAATTTTCTCGTATTCCTCCATATCAAAGGTCGGAACCTTCATAGAGAGAATGTCGATCTTTCTCTCAGCCAAAAGCTTCATCTGGCTATAATGCTTTGCGTTATCGGAGGCGATAACAACTGCCTCAATCTCGGGATGGGCATTCAGCATCTCCTCATCGCTGTCATAGCAGGGAATGCCCTCCACGGATCTCAAAAACAACTGCTTAACGTCCTCGTTTTCGGTGGAAACGGCAACCCATTCAAGCTTGGGGTTGTTTTTCAAAACATCGTAATATTTTCTCGTATGGCCGTGGGTCATACTCATCATAGCGATTTTCAAGCGTTTCATTCTTTTTTCTCCCCTCTCACAGAATCACGTTTTCACACTTCTCTGCCGAAAGGCCTGCGGCAGAGACGAGCGAAAGCAGACGGTTGTAAATAGCAAGGTTGTTTTCGCCAACGGAAACGTTCTTGGCAATTTCAAAGGCGCCACGGACAACAGCAACCAAATCAGCCGTGAGTCCGTACAGCTCAAAGTCCACGTCGGTATACTCGGCATTTTCCTCACCGTAAACGTAAAGCGAGGAAAGAGGCGTTTGAGAGTCCATGGCTCTATCGCAGGCCGTTCCTCTGTCGGTAATAATCTCGTGCTTATCAATCACCACAGCGCCCTCCTTGAGATTCGTGGAAAGCTCAAGCGTGATGACCGCTTCCTTATCCGTCATACAGATAACGGCGGCGGTGGGGCCATTCTCGGCCTTAAAGATCTCGGTGATCTTCAAGGAACCGATATATTCTGCCGTATCCAGCTCGCGAAGCAGAACATCGTCAAGCAGGGCGGTTTTGGGATTGAGACTCATAATCTTAAAGTGGCTGATGGCACCGACCGTTTGCGTGTCCACTATTTTTTTCAGTTCAACGAAGCGGCGCTCACTTCTCCAAGAAAGAATGGGATATTCCTTCCCGTCAACAGTCACGGTTTTTCCGTCATCCGACAAAAGAGCCTTTTTGGCAACAGCGTATTTATCCAACAAAAAATCCAGTTTTTCTTGCAAAGCATTCATACGTAAGCTTTCCTTTCTTTATTTTACAGCATTTTGATTCTGGGAGAATATTTTTCAAGCATTGCGGCGTTCTTTTCGTCACCGCCGGGGGTGTTGGCGCTCGACCAGCAGGGCGCCTTGATGCCGCGACGCTGACATTCCTTCACGCACTCAATTTCAAGCATATGCGCGATGTAGAAGTCCACGATATTGGAAATCGGAGCAATGGGCGTGTCAAAGCCCTCGACATTGATAACGGCATCACCCACAGGGTTATAGTCGTCAATGCAAACGTCGGCATAGTCAAAGAGGTTGGTTTTATTGGGGTGACGGATGAAGTGGTCCTCGGGCATTTCATTCTGCCAGTAGGACGAGGAAACGGCAATAATTTTAGCACCTGCCTTCTTGGCCTCCATAACCGCGTCAATGGTGGCAGGATTGATGCCGATGTTGTGGAAAACGATAAGCAAATCGTCCTTTTGCAGCTTGTAGTACTTCATAATGGCAGAGCCGTAGTTGACCGTTCTTTCCAGCTCAAGATATTTGAGGGCCTGGTTGAACACGGTCAAGCCATTTTCCATCAAGGGATTGATATTGGCAAGACCGCCTGCACGGAAGAACATTTCTCCCATACAAAGCGTTGTATGGCCGCCACCGCCGTACACGTTGATAAGCTTATCCTGCTCAATCGCGTCTGCCATTAAAGCGGCCGCCTTCTTGATGTTCTCAGCCTGCTTTTCGTTAACT
Source organism: Eubacteriales bacterium (assembly GCA_045124835.1). Lineage (GTDB taxonomy): Bacteria > Bacillota > Clostridia > Oscillospirales > CAG-272 > UBA1740. The sequence goes on along the minus strand of JBGVMO010000079.1, from coordinate 9,944 downwards.
TCCTCTAAATTTTCAACGATTTTCTTAAAATACGTCAAATCCATCGTTATTCTCCTTCATATTCTTCTATTTCGTTTCTGGTTGGAATGGCATCGATAACATATCTTCTGCCTACCTCAATGGCAGAAGCAACGCTCGCCCTTTGGCAAGACGTTTTTAAGTCCATCCCCTCTGCAAGCGCGGCACAAAGCACGCCGCTGAAGGTATCCCCCGCCCCTGTTGTGTCAAGCACGCACGCAGCGCGCGCGGCAGGCAGGCAGACGTCCAAGGGCTTGATATAGCATCCGCGTGCGCCCAAGGTGACAACCGCATTTTGAAAGGCAGAAAGGCCTTCCGTTTCGTGCTCGTTGGGGGTAAACAAGTCAATTTTCTCTAAAAATTCCTTAGTCAACGGGCGATAGGGCGCCGGATTAAGAACAACCCGTACACCGTGCGCCTTGGCATAGGAAACAGCCCTTTCATTGACCTCCATCGGCACCTCGTTGGTTATCAAAAGAATGTCTGCCGAGGCAATTTCGGGCAAAAAGGCGTCAAGATCCGAAAGAGCAAGCGCAGCGCCTCTGTAAACCAAAACGCGATTGTCGCCCTTCTTATCCGTGGTGATGACGGCATAGGGGCTTCTCTCCTCCTTTAAAGCGAAGAAGGCGGAAATTCCAAGCGACTCCGCTTCCCTGTTAAAGACGTCGGCGTCCTCTTGGCAAATAGCGCCGAGAAAGGAAACGGAGGCACCAAAGCGGGCGGCGGCGACAGCTTGATTAAAGCCCTTGCCGCCAAGCTCGCGATGGAAGCCATCAGCAACGGCGGTCTCGCCCGTTTTGCCAAATTCATCCACGCTTAAAAAGACGGATTCGCCAACGATGCCGATAACTGCGATTTTACTCATAGGTGCTTTACCCGTCCTAAATACAAGTCCTCAAGAACGACGTTATGCGCGCGCCCACCCTCAACGTTTCCGCTGATGTAGACGGGGGGAACCGTTCCCTCCTTTAAGGCGAGCTTGGCTCCGTTAATGAGGCAGGAATTCAGAATGAAGCAGGCGGTGTAGGTAGAAAGGCCGCCCATTTTGGCTTCGCCTACGGCAAGGCAGGCATCACCGTACGGTACCTTGCAGTCAATGGCGATATCCACGCACTCGTGAAGCCTACCGCCCTTGTCAGCATAGGCAAGCGAGGAAACGCCAACGCTTCGGAGCCCTGCCTTCCGCGCGGCCTCTGCCATTTCAACGGGAACCTGATTTTTACCCGAGGCGGAAAAAATAAAAATCATATCCTTTTCGCTCGGCGTATAGCGTCTGAAAATTTCTGCAGCGATACCGCCCATTTTTTCCATACGGCTCGACTTTGCCGCGCCGTTATGGAGCATCAAATCCGTATCCAGCATAGGCGATACGTTGGCAAGGCCTCCTGCACGGTAAAAGGCATCAAGCCCCGGCAGATGCGAATGTCCACAGCCGAAGGTGAAGATGAGGCCGCCGTTTTTGATGGTGTCGGCGACAAGACGGGTTGCCTTTTGCAAGGCTTCCCGTTCCTCCTCTTCAATGGCCGTCAGAGCCTTTGTAATTTCGTTTAAGTACTCGCTCATTTCTTCAAAACTCGCTTGTAGTTTCTTCCGATGTTATCCCAAAGCTCCAAGGCATCAGGCGCGGCAACAACGGTGCCGTAGCCACCGCGATAGGTCCAAGTGGCAAGGCGGTCAACGCCAAGCTCCTCGTACATATCAACGACCCTATCAATCTGCTTGAAGTCATCGGGGCGCTTATTGTAGCCCATCAGCCAGCGCTCGCTCTCCTTACCGTACTTCTTGGCCATAGCAACCGTTCTTTCGGTGATATCGCGGAAGAAGCTTTCGGGCAAGGACCAGTTGATAATGGTGGTGGAGAACACGTCGAAGTAGGGGCAGGAGGCAACCATATCCCAGTTATCGTAGCCGCGAAGCTCGGTGATATAATAGGTGTTCATCGTGGCGTGTACGCAGCAGGTGATTTCAAGCTTGGGATTATATTCCTTCAGGGCCTTGGAGCAATCGGCCAAGGTCTTGAGTGCCTCGCGCCAGCGGAACTGCTTAACGTCGTCATTCATAAACTTGGGCATCTCGTAGCCGTAGTAATCCTCGAACTTTCTCATACATTCGGGGCAACGGCAAGCCCAATCGTCACCGGCGCCACCCGTAATGGAGGCATAGGACTTGGGGTATGCATAGTGCGGCTCGTCCCAGAAGAAGCCGTCAATCTCGGTGTTCTTGGCAAGCTTCAGGCAAAGGCCGGTGAAGTAATCGCGGAAGGAGTTGGTGTTGAAGCAGGCCGCGTTCAGCACCTCGCCCGTGTAGGCCGAAACCTGACGGTGATGGATGTTGTTCTGCAAGAAGAGAGAAACCTGCTCACCGCCGAAATACTTACCGATACCCCAAGTATCCGCAATGCAACGAAGACCTACCTTGTGGGCGGTTTTGATGATTTCATTGATATTGGGAAACCAGAAATCCAAATCGAATTCCGTCAACGCAAGAAGAACGGTATCGCAGCCGTGCTCCTTCATCTCGATAAAATCCTTTTCAGCGTGCTCCACGTAATTCATGCCGTAGTAGCTGACCATAGTATGCTTTGCCATAGTAACGCACCTCTTTTTATTTTATTTAGTGATTCCATTTTAACACATCGTACACGAGCGCGCAAGTTTTTTTGAATTTTTTTGATATATCAAACAATATTTGATATATTTTTATTGACTTTTCCATTCGGCTTTGTTATACTGTGCTTATGAAAACGAAAACACTCACGGCTGAAGCCGAAAAAGACATTCAAGAGGGCAAATACGGTGCCTCGGGCAGTCGCTTTCCCTCCGTGCGCGACTATATGCAAAAAACGGGTGTTTCCTACAAGACGGCATACGGAATTTTCAAGGCCTTACAGGAGAAGGGCCTATTACTGCTCGTGGGAAACGGTTGGTTCGTGACAAACGGCATTTGTGAAAAAGAGACGCCGCTTTACAAGGAATCCAAAAGGAAGCGGCGCTTTGGCATTCACGTTAAGGAGATAAACAATCCGTATATTGCAGAAAACGTCCGCAATCTAAAGCGGCTCTTAAAAAAAGAAGGAGGAGAAATTTTTATATCGACCAGCGAAAATGACGAAGCGGAGGAGCGACGCATTCTTTCCTCCTTTGTATCGCTTGGATGCTGCGGCGTCATAAACTTTCCCTCTGTCAGCGAGGCTCTCGCCGATTTTTACAACTGCTATCCCTTGCCGATGGTTTTTATCGGCAGAAAAATTGAAGGCTGCGCGCTTCCCTTCATTGCAACGGACAATTATAAGACCGGGCGCCGCGTGGGGAAATTTTTAAAGAATGCCGGCTATGAGGAATTTTATTATTTGGCCCCCTCCGTTTTGTCCGATACGCAAAACGAGCGCTACCGAGGCTTCCGCGATTTTTTTCGTGAAAACGGAACGCTTCTGCCGAAAGAAAATCTGTACAAAAGCGATCTTGAAAACGACAACAGCTTCCGCTTCATTGCCGAGGCACTGAAGCGGCGGCAACGCACCGAAAAAAAACGCTTGGGTCTTTTTTGCTTAAACGACCTTTTCGCTGTAAAAATCATCTCGTATCTGAACAAGGTCGGCGTCAACGTGCCGCGCGAGGTTGGCGTTGTGGGCTACGACAACTTACCCGTCGCCGCCGAAAGTGCTTTGGCGGTAACAACCGTTTCGTACAGCTTCAAGGAGCTGTCGGAAAAGGCGCTGTCCATTCTTGCGGAAACGATAAAAACGCGAGAAATCGCAAGCGTGCTTCCCAAGGTTGAGTCCATGATCATCGCACGAAAATCCACCTCGGATTCAAACGAAGGATAACCCTCGTTCCAAAGAGAAAAGGCGCCGACTGCTTTTGCGGTCGGCGCCTTTTTATAAATTTTATAAAATCAAACGTTAAAACGGAAAAGCACGACGTCTCCGTCTGCCATTACATAGTCCTTGCCCTCGCTGCGAAGAAGGCCCTTTTCCTTAACGGCATTCATACTTCCCTCGCGCATCAAATCATCGTATGCAACGATTTCCGCACGGATAAAGCCACGTTCAAAATCGCTATGTATTTTACCTGCCGCCTGAGGCGCCTTCGTGCCGCGCGTGATCGTCCAAGCGCGCACCTCCTGCGGTCCTGCCGTCAAGAAGCTGATGAGGCCAAGAAGCGCATAGGAGGCCTTAATCAAGCGACCAAGTCCGCCCTCCTCGATACCAAGATCGTCCAAGAACATCTGCTTGTCCTCGTCACTCATATCGGCAAGCTCAGCCTCAATGCCGGCACAAACGGGAATCACGCAGGCCTTATCGGACGCGGCAAACTCACAAAGCTTCTGATAGTTGGGATTTTCAAGATAGCCGCCGCCGATTTCCTTATCCGAAACGTTCGCCACGTAAATAATGGGCTTTTCGGTCAAAAGGCGCGCGTCAGCTACCTTTTTAAGCTCCTCCTCGTCAATGCCCATCGAGCGCACGCATTTACCCTCGCTGAGCCCCTCGTAAATACGCTCAAGAACGGCAACCTCGGCAAGAATGCTTTTATCGGATTTGGCGAGCTTTCTTTGCTTATCAAGACGGCGCTCCACCGTTTCCATATCGGCAAAAATAAGCTCAAGATTGATGGTTTCCACATCACGCAATGCATCCACTCCGCCGTCTACGTGAATGATATTATCATCCGTAAAGCAACGAACAACGTGCAAAATCGCATCCACCTCACGAATATGAGAAAGGAACTTATTGCCCAGTCCCTCACCCTTGGAGGCTCCCTTTACAAGCCCTGCAATGTCCACAAACTCCACGGTTGCGGGCGTGTACTTCTCGGGTTTATACATTTCGGCAAGTCTGTCCAAGCGCTCGTCCGGCACGGCAACGATACCCACGTTGGGGTCGATGGTGCAGAAGGGGTAGTTGGCAGACTGCGCGCCTGCGTTGGTTAAGGCGTTAAACAGCGTGCTCTTGCCGACGTTCGGCAGACCGACGATACCAAGCTTCATTTCTTTTCTACCCTTTAAAAACGGCATTTTTGCCGTTTTTCCCTTTCATTTCATAGGTTTCTTTTTGTATCTTAATCAGTATAGCACAAAGGAGAAGGAAATTCTATACTTTTTTAAAATTTTCTTCACTTTTTCCATAAATTCATCATTTTTTCTTAAAAAAATCACACAGAGGGTATTGCATTTTTTGAAAAATGTGTTACAATATTGGTAAAGGATTTGTGAACATTGTTAAATTATTTTTTATGATTGGTTAACATATCGGATATAGCGTTTTTTGCCAAACGCAAGCCGTGAAGGCTTTCCGATAGGTCAACGAAAGAGGAAGCGAATGGATATTAAGCTTTTGGTTGTGGACGATGACCCTGCGATTTGCGAGCTGCTTCGCATCTATTTTGAAAAAGAGGGCTGCAAGGTAAAGGTTGCCCAAGACGGAGCTGAGGCCTTGAATTATTTCAAGCTGTATGAACCCGATATGGTGCTGCTTGACGTGATGATGCCCAAAAAGGACGGCTGGCAGGTTTGCCGCGAGATCCGCGAAATTTCCCAAAAGCCCATTATTATGGTTTCTGCCAAGAGCGATACCATTGACAAGGTTGTCGGTCTTGAGCTTGGCGCGGACGATTTTGTTGTCAAGCCCTTTGATTTGAAGGAGCTTTCCGCGCGTGTTAAGGCCGTTATGCGCCGCTATAGCGCGCACGCCAAGACGAATGACGATGAGGTTATCCGCTTTGACAACCTCGAAATTTCCTTGCAGAAGTACGAGCTGAAGCTGAAGGGTAAGCCCGTTGACATTCCTCCCAAGGAGCTTGAGCTTCTTTATTTCCTTGCCTCCAACTGCACGAGGGTCTTTACCCGTGACCAGCTGCTTGACAAGGTTTGGGGCTTCGATTACCTTGGCGACTCCCGCACGGTAGACGTACACGTGAAGCGCCTGCGCGAGAAGCTGAAGGACGTGTCTGACAAATGGGTACTGAAAACCGTTTGGGGCGTCGGCTATAAATTCGAGGTTTTGCAATAATTCCCTTTTACACAACAAAATACCAAACGCCTGCGGCTATAGAGTGAGGTTCTTAACGGAGAATTTCCGCTTTAGAAAAAGTGCAAGCATCGCATTTGACCGCTCAAACGCAAATATGGGCTAAGCCAAAACCTTTATTACAAACAGAAAGAGCAAACACGCAAGAGGAAAATCTCGCATGTCTGCTCTTTTTTCTGTTAGTGATGTTTTTGCTGACGCAAAAGTGAAGTTGTGCAGATGCAAGGCATCAGGCACAGTGAAGTTGCGTAGCTTACGCTCGCAGTGAAGTTAAGTTCGCCCATCACTTCGCCGTTAGGCGAAACTTCACTCACGAAGTGAACTTCACTATCAAGGATAACTTCACTTGCCCGCAGGGCAAACTTAGTTAGCGTGATTGTCCGTTAAGGACATCACGCTATACCGCAGGCGTTTTTTTAATGAATTAATGGATTTCGGAAATATCGTAGGGCGTTGTCTGATAGACGAAATAATTGAGCCAGTTGGTATAGAGCAGGTTGGCGTGAGAGCGCCACGTGACCTGTGGGGCTTGGGTTTCATCGTCATTCGGAAAATAATTTTTAGGGATATCGATAGGCTTCCCTGCGTTCTTATCGCGGAAATACTCCTTGGCAAGGGTGCCTGCATCATACTCGGCGTGCCCCGTGACAAAAATTTGTCTTCCGCCCATCGCGCTGACAACGAAAACGCCCGCTTCCTCGGAGGAGGAGAGAATTTGCAAACGAGGGTTATTTTCGATATCCTCGCGCAAAACCTCGGTATGACGGGAATGGGGGATCATAAAGACGTCATCAAAGCCGCGGAAAAGCATGGATTTTTTATCCTCCGCTACGTGCGGAAATATGCCGAACATCTTTTTATCCAAGGGCTTTTTCTCAATGCCGTAATGGTAGTAAAGGCCCGCCTGCGCGCCCCAACAGATATGGAAGGTACTATGCACGTGCGCGCGGCTCCACTCCATAATTTCGGTTAATTCCTGCCAATATTCTACCTCTTCAAAGGGCATATTTTCAACGGGCGCGCCCGTGATAATGAGCCCGTCAAAGTTTCTGTCCTTCACGTCATCAAACACCTTATAGAAGGAAATCAGATGCTCCTTGGAGGTGTGTCTCGACTCGTGCGTTTTGGTATGAAGCAGGGTAAGCTCTACCTGTAAGGGAGAATTTCCTAATAGTCGCGACAACTGGGTTTCGGTATCAATCTTCGTGGGCATCAGATTTAAAAGTAAAATCTGCAAAGGACGGATATCCTGCGTCATAGCGCGCGTCTCCGTCATTACGAAGATGTTTTCCTCTGTCAGCGTTTTGGTAGCCGGCAGAGCGTTTGGTATACGAATGGGCAAGGTACTGTCCTCTTTTCTTATGGTTTAGAGAGATGCAAGAGCCGCCTCAATATCGGCAATCAAATCGTCCTTATTTTCAATGCCGCAGGAGTAACGGACAAGGTCGGGCGAGACGCCTGCAGCAGCAAGCTCCTCATCGTTCATCTGGCGATGGGTCGTGCTTGCAGGATGCAGACAGCAGGTTCTGGCGTCTGCCACATGGGTCTCGATGGAAGCAAGGCGAAGGGCGGACATAAACTTCTCAGCCGCTTCTCTGCCACCGCGAACGCCGAAGCTGACAACGCCACAGCTGCCATTCGGCAAATATTTCTTTGCCAAGGAGTAATCGCTGTCAGAGGGAAGGTCGGGATAATGCACCCAAGCGATCTTCTCGTGCTTTTCCAGATACTCGGCGATAGCAAGCGCGTTTTCACAATGACGCTTCATACGCACGTGCAGGCTTTCAAGGCCAAGGTTAAGAATGTAGGCGGTAAAGGGAGACTGGGTTGTACCGAAGTCACGCATCAGCTGAGCGGTTGCCTTGGTGATATAGGCACCTGCCATACCGAAGCGCTCGGCATAGGTAATGCCGTGATAGCTATCATCGGGCGTGCAGAGGCCGGGATACTTATCCTTATGCGCCATCCAATCGAAGGTTCCGCTATCTACGATACAGCCGCCAACGGCAGAGCCGTGCCCGTCCATATATTTGGTGGTAGAGTGAGTAACGATATGCGCGCCGTGCTCAAAGGGGCGGCAGTTGACGGGGGTTGCAAAGGTGTTGTCTACAATAAGAGGCACGCCGTGCTTATTGGCGGCGGCGGCGAATTTCTCAAAGTCCAAAACCTTCAAGGAGGGGTTGGAAATGGTTTCGCCAAAGAGTGCCTTGGTGTTGGGGCGGAAGGCCGCCTCTAACTCCTCTGCGGTGCAATCGGGGGCAACGAAGGTAAACTCAATGCCCATTTTACGCATCGTGACGGAGAAAAGGTTAAAGGTTCCGCCGTAAATCGCGGAGGATGCAACCACATGGTCTCCGCAGGTGGCAATATTGAAGATAGCAAAGAAGTTTGCCGCCTGTCCCGAGGAGGTCAGCATAGCCGCTGTTCCGCCCTCAAGCTCGCAAATTTTGGCCGCTACGGTATCACAGGTGGGGTTTTGCAGGCGCGAATAAAAATAACCGCTTGCCTCCAAGTCAAAAAGCTTACTCATTGCCTCTCCCGTTTCGTAACGGAAGGTTGTGCTTTGCACGATGGGAAACTGACGGGGGCCGCCGTTTTCCGCAGTATAAGCGCCTTGCACGCATTGCGTTTCAATTCTGTTCTTTGCCATTTTTATATTCCTTTCTGCTTCTTTATGCTTGTTTCTTGTTGAAGAAAAACAGCGCCCGCTCGGCCGCAGAGGCAACCGACACAAGCGCTTTCAGGAAAACGAAGGCTTACCTTCTCTTTGCCTGCATGACAAAAGCGCTGCCCACCGAACAAAGCATTCGCATCGACATCGACATTTGCATTTTACGCATAGCAAAAGACATAGCCCTTTTCCCTTCTCTTTATATCTATTTCATCATAACACGCCAAGGCACGAAAGTCAAGTGCTTTTTTCGTTTTTTCTTGTCCGTACCGCCGATTTCAAGGAAAAAACGCCCCAAGCGCACTTGGCGAGAGATCCCGTTTTTCGCCCTTACACCTCGTCCAGAAGCGCTTTGAGGCTATACACCTCGTTATATGCAAGAGCGCGGGCGTTGGGAAGGCAATCGGTATAGACTGAGGGGTCAACCGTGTTGCTTTCAAACATTCCGTAATGCGTGGGAACGGCAAGGCGGGGAGAAAGCACCCGCGTCAGTCTGAGGGCCTCCTCTGCGTTCATATTGCCAAGCTTGCCGTTGATACAGATAAAGGATACGTCCACCTTTTCCTTTGCCAAATCGAAAAGCCGCTCATTATAGAGGGTATCACCCGAGAAATAGAGAGTAAGGTCGCCGTGTCTGACAAGCAGGCCTATCGCCTCGCAGGAATGCTCGGCGAAGGTGGCGGTGAGGGTGAAGTCACCGACTTTATAGCTATCGCCCTCGTTAAAGGGGGTGTAATGCAATACGCCGCACGCACGAAGGGCTTCCTCGGCCGCTTTGGGCGACAAAAACATCATATTGTCCTTGGGCATCTCGGGAATGGCGTCTATATCCACGTGATCCAAATGGTTGTGCGTGCAAACGACAAGGTTGCTTTTGAGAGCGGAGGGAGGAAAGGGGGCTTCCACCATCCTGCCGCGCTTTTGCAATCTGTCCACCACGTTTGAAAGATAGGGATCTATGCAAATTTCGGTTTCGCCATCAAAAAGCAGATAGCCGCTCTGCCCTATCCAGCGCACGAATAGTTCCTTCATTTTGCTTTCCTTTCGTTTTTACGGTAGAGACAGTGAGAAATACTCACAGGTTTTTCACGCTTTTACGGTATTACGATACCATTATAGTGAATTCAAAAGAATTTTGCAATATCAATACTGTGTTTTTATCTCCGATTTTTAAAAAAGACCTGCGCTACACCGCAAGGGGTAGCCGTAAGGGAATCGAACCCATAA
>JBGVMO010000078.1:0-7515 GCA_045124835.1 Eubacteriales bacterium | reverse complement strand
ATGAACAGCTATTTGCCTGAGGGGATGCTTGAAAACGGCGCCTTCACGCCACGGGATCTTGAACGAGCCATGGAGAAGCGCAAAATTTTAGAAGCGCCCGTAACCCTTTGCGACGGAGAGATGAACTTGCACGTGGCGCTGGGAAAGGGGCTTTTGGGCATCATTCCCTACCGCGAAGCAGTTTACACCCCAAACGAAGATCCCATCAAGGACATTGCCGTTTTAACGCGCGTTGGAAAGACGGTGGCCTTTCGGGTTATGAAAGTGGAAAGACAAAAAGACGGCCATCCACTCTATATTCTTTCCAGACGGGAGGCACAAAGAGAATGCTACGAAAACAAAATTTCTCTTTTGCGCCCGGGAGACGTGATTCCTGCCAAAATCACGCATATGGAGGCCTTTGGAGCCTTTGCGGATATCGGCTGCGGTATCGTTTCTCTGCTTTCCGTTGACTCTGCCTCCGTCTCCCGCATCACGCATCCGCACTTCCGCTTTTTCCTTGGCGAAGAAATTCGGGTGGTGGTGAAGGCCAAGGATGATTCGGGCCGCATCTTTATCAGCCACAAGGAGCTACTTGGCACGTGGGAGGAAAACGCCGCACTTTTTAAGGTTGGGCAAACGGTGACGGGGATTGCCAGAAGCCGCGAGCCGTATGGCGTTTTCGTTGAGCTGACGCCCAATCTGACGGGGCTTGCCGAGCCGCGAGAGAGCATTGCGGAAAATTCTGCCGTGGCCGTTTACATCAAGAGTATTTTAAAAGAGAAAATGAAAATCAAGCTTGTTATCATCGACACCTATCCCGCAAAACCGCAAAAAATTCTTCTGCCGCCCTTCCCCTCTTCACACAATATCACGCATATTGACCGCTGGACGTACTCACCAAGGGGCGCTGAAAAGCATATTGAAAGCATTTTCTCCTGAAATCTTCACCTTTTTTCGCATAATTGAGAAAATTTCTTGGATTTTTTTCAAAAAAAAGAAAATTGCTATTGATTTTTTTGAAAACTCGTGCTATAATACGATATGTTGAATTTAAGGATATACTGACACGCAAGTGTTTGTATCGGTATTATGCGAATAGGAGGTGTCACGCATGGCAAAGTGTTCTTTGTGCGGTAAGGGCGTTGTGTTCGGTCACACCGTTTCTCACTCTAACCGTAAGTGCAACAGAACTTGGAAGCCGAACATCCGCAGAGTGAAGGCTGTTGTTGACGGAACGAACCAGACGATTTATGTTTGCTCTCGTTGTCTTCGCACCCAGAAAAAGGCTGCCAAGGCTTAAAAAGCTTTACAAGAAAAAGGATTGCTTCATGCAATCCTTTCTTGTTTTATACAGGCTTTTACCCTGCTTGATAAACCGCAAAGAAAAATGGCTATCTCGAACGAGATAGCCATTTATTGTTTCAGAAATCGATTTTCCAATCCTCATCCCAAGGATAGCGCATATACAGCACCTCACCGCCGCGCTTGGCCGACTCCTCGGCATAAATGCCGGGAAGGGTCATGCAAAGGCCTTCCTTCAAGGAAACGGGAGCAGGCTTGCCGTTTGCAACGGCATCATAGAAATGGTCAAGCATTGCGTAGTCCATACCGCCGTGGCCAAAGGATTCGGCCTTCTTGTTGCCTGCATAGGCAGGGGGCATAAACTCGCCGCCTATCTCCTTCAGCTCGCAATTCAGCTCCTTCATAGAGTTGTAACGGATAACAGGCTTGTCAAAACGGTCGATTCTCTCCATATAACCCTCCGTTCCGAAGACACGGTAGTTATGATGGCCAATCTTGGCGCGGCAACGGCCGTTACGCATCAAGCGGACAACGATGCCCGACTCGGTACGGAACTGGGCGCACATCATATCGTCCTTCTTGATGGTGGGAACTTTCTCGTCCGATCTGAAGGCGCCGCCGAAGGCGTGCGCTCCCGTGCCAAAGCAGGAAACATAGCGAAGCTCCTCGTCCACAATGGTGAGCAGTGGGCCGAGAGAGTGGGTGCAATAACGGATAGGAATCAAGAGGCGGCGCCAGTCACCATTCTCGTTCAGGTGAACGCTCTGCTGGCTACCGGGCATAGACCAATGAATGTACTCTGCTTCCATGCAGTAGGGGTTGCCAAGCAATCCCTTTTTGTAAAAGTCCTTCAAAAGGACGGTGAACTTCTGCTCATTGGGGTTGGCACCGACGCAAATGATGGCCTTGGATTCAGCGGCGGCCTTCCAAAGAAGCTCGGCCTCGGCAAGGCTGGCAACAACGGGAATATCCGTCAACACATTGATGTTCTTTTTAAGAGCCTTGGCGCAAAATTCCGCATGAATGTCCGCGCCCGTTTCCACAACGACAACATCGAGATTTGCCTTTTCCAGCATCTCATCATAGTCCTCGAAGAAGAGGGTGTTGGGATAAAGCTCTGCCAAGGGGGCAGGGGAAAGCCATTGCTGTTCATACCAGTTACGGGGCAAAATGTCGCAAGCGGCGGCGATCTCAACAACATCAAACGCATCAGACATCGTCAGCATATGTCTGCCGCGATGGCCAAGACCTACAACACCAACACGAATCTTTTTCATCCTGTATTCTCCTTTTGTATAAAGAAAATTGGTTTACCATCTAAAGTATAGCACAGAAAAGCCGAAAGTAAATAGAAAATTTCCATTTTTTGCGGTAAAAAAACCACATAATATTGATTTTTTACAAAATATATGTATAATAAAGGCAAGAAACGCACGAGGAGAAAGCTATGAGGGACATATGCAATTTTATTCCCCCAACCGAAAGCGGCGGCAACATCACCTACTATCATTTTGTATATGAAACGGGGCTCAAAAACCTTCGCCAACCCTTCGTTCATCATTTTTATCACTTGGTGCTTGTTACCAAGGGCAAGGGCATTTTCAAGCGCAAGGGGAAGGAAACGCCCATTGAGGCAGGAACTCTCTTTTTTGTGTTCCCGAATGAGGTGTACGAGATTATTGCCGAGGACTCCTTTACCTATTTATATATTGATTTTGACGGTGACCGTGTTTTGCGCCTTTTTGACGATCTTGGCATTTCGCAAAGCAAATGCGTTTTCCAGAATTTCGGGCATCTGTACGATTTCTGGATTTCCTCTATCAAGCGCGTCAATCACGAAAACGCCACAACCCTGACAGAAAGCGTTTTGCTTTATTCTCTTTCCTTTATCGGCAAGGACGGTCAAAGCACCGAGCTAAAGGACACGGAGCGCTTTGATGCCGCACTGGAATATATTGGCAACAACTACGCGGACCCTTCCCTCTCTATCAACAAAATCGCAGGACTTTTCTTTTACAATGAAAAATACTTCTCTGCGCTTTTCCGCAAGAAAACGGGTGAAAAATTCACCGACTATTTGAACGGGCTCCGCATCGACCATGCGGTGCGCCTGATTGAACGGGGGGAAAGAAGCATCGGCGTGCTTGCCGAGGCCTCGGGCTTTAACGATCCCTTCTATTTTTCCAAGGTCTTTAAGCGCTTTATAGGACAAACGCCGACAGAATACAAAAAAGACCTATCGAAGCGAGGGCAATCATAAAGAGGTGCTGTCTTTTTCAAGACAGCACCTTTCGTATTTACAAACAAATTTTAGCTTTATCGGTCAAGGCGGTTTTCTCGTCAAGCATCACGATTTTCTCTGCGTGCACCGTAATATCGCTGTTGCCGCCGAACACGTACTTAAGCCCTTTGGCTGCAACAAGCCCCGACACAAAGAGGTTCTCTGCCGCGCAATTATTGAAATGCATAGCATTCAGCTGGCGAATTTCCACCTTGTGAAATGCCTCCTTGTAACCGAGCATCGTTTCGGTGGGCTTGGAAAGCGAGCCATACAGCAGCTTATTGATGAACACGTTTTGAAGGGTGCATCCGTTAAAATACATACCGATGCCTCCGTCGGCAGTCATCATAATATTTTCGAACACCGAGTCCACGAGGCTATTGGCAATATAGCAACCAAAGCGCGCTCTGGTTACCACGTCGCGCACGGTGATATTCCGCACTTCACCCGGAAGGTTGAGTCTTGCCTGATAATCACAGATATCTCCGATTCTGATGGCGGCCAAGGCTCTGACGCTTCCGTATTCCTCTGTGGTATCAATAATTCCCGATATTTGCACGTTGTAAATTTTGTTGCCGCCTCGGTTTAATATGCGGACAATGTCGCATTCGTCGGTCAAGGCAGAGCGGATATTCCGTATCATAACGTCGTGTATATCGGTGGACATATCGGGCGTATCATCGCCTGCCGTCAGCTTGGACAGGCCGAAGTTGGTCAAGGCTATGGTATCGTCGCCCGTTTTTCCCGTAATATTCTCAACCAAGAAATCGTGACACCCCACTCTTATATCGATACCGTCCTGATTGGGAACGTTGGCCAAGGCTTCAAAGTAAATATCGGAGATATGGACGTGGGAGCAAAACTGGAAGCACATAGCCCAATATCTTTGATTGACAAAGCGCAAGCCCGAAATAGAAAGATGCTCCGCATTATTGAAGGAAAGTCCGATATTAATAAAGGCGTTTTTATATCCCTTATACTCTCTTCGTTCTACAAAATTACCGTTTTCGTCATAGATGGTGAACATATGCTCAAAGATCCCGTTATGGTTGCCGCCGTCAAGCAGGGCGATACCCTTGCCGACGAGGGTGATTTCGCGGTTTCTTCCTTCTTTTTTCCACCACTTTTTGCCGTCAACAGCCGCGGCGTTTTCAAAGAAATGGCAATAGGTGTCATCCATCAGTCGAAGATGGGCGTTGTCTATCACAACGTAGCTGCCGTCATACAGCACAATTGAGCGGTCAAGCTCCCAAATGCATTTACCGGTGCGCTCGTTGAAGGACGGAATGACAACCTTGCCGCCGCATTTGGCGGCCTCATCAACTGCGGCTTGTATCATTTCTGCATCTGTGGAAAGGTGCTTATAATCATTTGGGGTATATATGCTTTTCATCATATGATTTTCGTCCTTTATCTGTTTATTCAGCGTCATCTGACATAGTGCTATTTATTAAATCTTTACCTTCGCCACGCCGCTTTCGGTGTAGTCTATGCGCTCGCCCTTGGAGTTAAAGGCATCGATGGTGGCGAAATATTCCTCCTTGCTCTTGAAGAGGGGCTTAAAGTCTGCAAGGATTTGCTTGGCGCGGGCGGCGCCGTTTTCAAGCAGGAGGGTGAGCATAGCGAGCTGCATTTTGGCAGATTTGACACAGGCACGCTCAGGGTCGACAACCATATAATCCTCGCCGTGCGACCTGCCGACCGTGCCCGCAGAATAGGGATGGACAACAGGCATCAAGCCGCAAAGCTCGCCCATATCGGTGCTTCCCGTTCCAATTGTTATTTCATCATAGCTGAAGGGCTCCTCGGGAATGGCAAGGGCGGCGGCATCCGCAACGAGCTTCATCATATTGATATCGTTGAGAAGCGGCGAATAGCCGGGAGAGTCTATAATTTCGATATTGGCGCCGATGGAGAGGGCGGCACCGCAAAGGGCGCGATTGATTTTTTTGTTGGCTGCCTCAATTGCCTCATAGGTCTTACCGCGCACGTAGGCCTCGATGGTAACGAGCTCGGGGATGGCATTGACGGCCTCTCCGCCGTGCGTGATGATGGGATGGAAGCGAATGAGGTCACATTCGGGGAAGGTTTCACGCATAGCGTTGGCGGCGGAAAGCCCTTGGGTTGCGGCATAAAGCGCGTTGACGCCGTTCCACGGTGCGCCGCCCGCATGCGCGGAAACGCCCTTGTAGCGTATCGTTTTGGCGATACAGCCAACGCTGCCTCTTCGCACGGAATAGGTTTGCGCGGCGTGCACCATAAAGGCCATATCAACGCCGTCAAAGAGGCCACGGCGCAAAAATTCGCCCTTGCCTCCGAAATATTTGATTTTGCCTTCATTTATCAGCTTCGTTCTGTATTCGATTTCAATCAGCTCCTCGGCAGGAACGGCACAAAGACGGATTCTGCCCGAAAGGCCCTCAAGCGCGCCCTCCTCCTGCAAAGCGGCAGCAATGCCAAGCAGCGTTGCGGCTTGCACGTTATGCCCGCAGGCGTGCACATAGCCCGTTTTGGCATCTGCCTCCTTATGATTGGGGCAAATCAAAGAATCAAGCTCGCCTAAAACCAAGACCTCAGGGCCGGGGCGCCCCGTATCAATCACGGTGACGAAGCCGGGAATATCCCCTGCTCTTGTCAGGCTATAGCCAAGGCTTTCAAATTTTTCCTCCAGATAGGCGGAGGTGTTCTTTTCGCGGTAGCCCGTTTCGGGATGCTCCCAAATATAACGCTCGGCCTTTAAAATCATATCGCGATGCTTCTCCACCGCCAGCAAAAGCTTTTCCATACAGTGCTTCCTTTCAATTAAAATCTTCCTCTTTTATTATACCTCTTTTTTTGAAAAATTCAACTCTTTTTTAGGCTAAACCTCTTGACAATTCCTACCCACGAGGTATAATAGAATTGTCAAGCAAGCTAACACCTTTCTATAAAAAGGAGTGCTTTTATGAAATGGGCTGAATTACGAGAAGAAGAATTTGACGATGCCGTCAAAAAAACGGGCGGCGTTTGCATCATTCCCGTTGGCTGCTATGAGATGCACGGTCAGCACCTGCCCGTGCGCACGGACGTATATGAGGCGGAGGCCTTGGCTTTTGCCGCGGCAGAGCGCGAGCCTGCTTGCGTTTTCCCTGCCTTTGAATTTGGAGACAGCTCTCCCTTGGTGCGCTGGAACGGTGCTGTCAGAATGGAGCCCAAAATGATGCTCCGCATTTTAGAGGGCTATTGCACCGAGATTGCCCGCAACGGCTTTGACAAAATTATTTTATTGAATTTCCACGGTGGAAACGTTCCCTTTCTCAACTACTTTATGAGCTACATCAGCTACAAGCAAAGAGATTTTACCGTGCTGTCTGCCTTCCCCGCCGCGCAGTTTAAGGACATTGTGGCAAAGCTGGACGCAGAGGGAGACGACGTTTTCCCCGAGCTTTTGCCCGAGGACGTGGCGGCACTGCGCGACTACGTGGAAAACAACCGCTTGGGCGGTCACGGCGATTTGATGGAAACCTCGATGATGCTTGCCATCCGCCCCGACCTTGTTCGCATGGACAGACTCGGTGTTGTTGACGGACACTCCACCAAAAAGACGGACAAAATGAAGGCAGCAGGGCTTCTCAATTCCCGCGCGATGTGGGACATTGATTTTCCGAACACCTATTCGGCCGATGACCCCTACAACGCCAGTGAACGCATCGGCAGGCTCTTTATTCGCTTGGGTGGTGAAATGCTTGCAAATGCCTGCCGCATTTTGAAGGAGGACTACACCGCCTTCCGTGAAACCATTGATTTTAAGCGCCCCTTTTATCACAACTGACCGGAGAAAGAAGATATGAATTGGGCTGAATTGCGAGAAGAAGAATTTGCCGACGCCGTGAAGAAAAGCGGCGGCGTTTGTATCATCCCTGTCGGCTGCTACGAGATGCACGGCCAGCACCTGCCTGTGCGCACGGACG
>JBGVMO010000077.1:0-9737 GCA_045124835.1 Eubacteriales bacterium | reverse complement strand
AACAAGCAAAAAATTTAAAATAACCTGAAACATTTGAAAAAAGGAAGGAAATACAAAATGAAAAAGCTGTTTATTGGCGCAGATTCCGCCGGATACGATTATAAAAAGGAGCTTATCGCGTATCTTTCCGCAAAGGGATACGAAATGATTGATGTCGGTGCTGACAGCGGCGCCTCCGGCTCTCACTATCCCGATTATGCCGTTGCCGTTGCAGAGGGCGTGCGCGCAAGCAAGGGCGAAGCCCTCGGTATTCTGATTTGCGGCACGGGTATTGGAATGAGCATGGTTGCCAATAAGCATAAGGGCATCAGAGCCGCGCTGTGCGGCGATACCTTCAGCGCCCGTATGACGCGCGTGCATAACGATGCAAACGTGCTTTGTATGGGAGCGCGCGTTATCGGTATTGAGCTTGCCAAGGATATTACCGATGCTTTCCTCTCGGCTGAGTTTGAGCGAGGCGGTCGCCACGAGATGCGCGTCAATATGATTTATGACGTTGAGAAGAAGGAATCCTGATTTGATTTTTGAGTAAAAAACGGACTGTTTCGTAATGAAACAGTCCGTTTTTGCGCCGTTAGAGGCGCAAAAAGAAAGCTTTTTGCAAAGCCCTTGTGCGTTCTATCGTGCTTTCGTAAGAAACACAAGGGCAAAAGGGCAGAAAAGAGCCGATTTCTCGGCTCTTTTCGGTGGCTTATAAATGGAGAGACCGCCCTTTTAGTCCTTCATAGAGGCAATCAGGTGGTCATAGGCCTTCTTGATGTCTGCCTCGGGGTTTTCGCCAACCTCGCGCTCAATGGTAAGGAAGCCGCGATAGCCAATCTCCTCAAGTGCGCGCAGGTATGCAGGGAAGGGAACGGCGCCCTCTCCCAAGGGAACCTCTTCAAAGAGCTTCATTGCCTGAATTTCCGGAGGAATGGGATGCAAAACGCCGTAGATATACTCGGGATTGGCCTCGTTTAAGCGAATGCCGTCCTTCGCATGCGTATGCACGATGTAATCCTTTAAGGTTCTGACCGCTTCCACAGGGTCATCTCCCGTCACCATTGCCAAGTTAGCAGGGTCAAGGTTAACGGCAACGCCCTTGGAGTGCAGGGAATCCAAAAAGCCCTTTAAGGTCTTGGAGGTTTCAGGGCCCGTCTCAATGGCAAAATGGGCGTTGATGGAGTCGGCATACTCCGCCAAGGCAAAGCAGGCCTCTTGCATAATCTTGTATCTCTCGTGGTTGGGGTCTGCGGGAACAACGCCGATGTGCGTGGTAACGATGTTGGTTTCCATCTCCAAGGCCAAGTCCATAATGCGCTTGGAGGCTTCAATCAAGGCAGGGTTCTTTTCTCTGTTTCCAAAGCCCATACCGAGATCACCGCAAATGGCGCTGAAGCAAAGACCGTTGTCCTTTACAAAGCCAAGAAGTGAGCGTCTTGCCTCCTTGGTGAAGTTTTCGGGGGCGTGCTCACCCTTGGTGCAGTACATCTGCAAGCCCTTTACGCCAATGGCGGCGGCCTTCTTGATGGCCTCCTTGGTGTCACAGCGGAAGGAATCAACGATGGCGCCAATCGGGAATTGATACATAGCCTTTGATCCTTCCTTTTTTAGCGTTGAGAGTCAGGACAAGCGGCCTCGTCGCAAATTACGGTTACGTCGGCGTGCAGCTTCAAAAGGGAAGCGGGAACGGCAGCGGAAAGCTTATCGTTGAAGAGATAGGAAAGAGCCTCCTTCTTATCAGCGCCGTTTGCCATCAGAATTATCTTCTTGGCGGTCATAATGGTGCCGATACCCATAGTAAGCGCGTGGCGCGGAACGTCATCCTTCGAGGCGAAGAAGCGGGAATTGGCCTCAATGGTGCTTTCAGTCAGAGAGGTCAGATGCGTGCCCATAATCAAGGCCTCGTCAGGCTCATTGAATGCAATATGGCCGTTTCTGCCAATGCCGAGAATTTGCAGGTCAACACCGCCCTCTGCGGCAACCATAGCATCGTATGCAGGGCCCTCTGCGTTGGGGTCAGCACACTCGCCGTTGGGAATGTGAATGTTCCCAGCGGGCACGTTGATGTGAGAGAAGAGATGCTTGTTCATAAAGTAAGCATAGCTCTGATCGTTGTCCTTCTTGATGGGGTAGTACTCGTCAAGGTTGAAGGTCTTTACCTTGGAGAAATCCAAAGCGCCCTCGCTGTATTTCTGGCAGAGAATGGCATACATGCCTTCGGGGGTAGAGCCGGTTGCAAGACCGAGAATGGTTTCGGGCTTTTCTTTGATTTGCGCTTCCACCATAGAAGCGGCAACGGCGGACATTTCTGCTTTATCACGGCAAACGATAATTTTCATATAAGTTCCTTTCCGTCGGCGGCTAAAACCGTCGCTTTTTATTTTTTGCTACCGCTATTATATATGAAGCGAGAAAAAAAGTCAAGACAAATCGGCCAATAAAGCGAACAAATGAATAAACAAGGGAAAAAATGGAAAAACTCCTTTCATCAATACAAAAGAAAGGAAATTTACACAGTGAAAACTCTATTATCCTGCATAGTGTCTCTTTTTTTGGCCGTTTTGGTTTGCGCCGCTATGCCGACGGAGGGGGAGGAACGGATATATGCGGACGTTTTGCGCTTGCGTGTGGTTGCTGCCTCGGATACGGCGGAGGATCAAAATCTCAAAATCGCCGTGCGCGACAAGCTGCTTTCTACTTATGCAGAGACGCTTGCTTCCTTTACCGGCACCGAGGAGGCCGAGGCCTTTTTGCTGGGCGAGCTTCCCGTGCTGCAAAAGACGGTTGAGGACTTTTTGAAGGAGGAGGGACTTTCGCGCACGGTTGCGGTTGCTGTTGGGGAGGAATTCTTTGAAACGCGCAGCTATGAGGATGTCACCCTGCCGCGCGGCACTTATACCTCCTTAACCGTCACGCTTGGGGAGGGGAAGGGTCAAAACTGGTGGTGCGTTCTCTATCCTGCGCTTTGTACGGAAGGGGCCTTCGGTGAAAAAATCAATGCCGAGGAGGTGTTTGACGAGAGTCAATATAAATTCCTGACCAAATCGGGCTACGCATTGAAATTTCGAACGCTCGAAATCCTCGGCGGTCTTTTCGGGAAATAAACGGGCTTTCTCGCCACTTCTTTATGAAAAAAAGCCGATTTTCGCGAAGAAAATCGGCTTTTCGTTTTTTAGGTGAAATAGACGCAGCCTGCCTTGCGGAATTTTGCAACGTAGGCCTCCATAGTTGCTCTGTCCGAGCTGAAATGGGCGGCGAGGCAGTCGAGGCAGAGAAAGCGCACGGCGCGATGGGAAAGAAGCTTTTTCGTTAAGCCAACCTCGTCCCCTGTTAGCGCTCTTTGGCAATGGATGCAATGCCCTGCGTCTCCCGACTCCTCAACGGCGCGTAAAACGGCAAGCTCGCTCATTTGACAAGCCTTGCGCGGAATACGGCGCAGGAGTGAGGCGCAAGCTCGGTGGAGTAGTAGTCCTTGAAAACGCCAAGCTCCTTCTCCTCAAAAATATCGTAAAGAGAAACGCCAAAGCCGGCCGTTGCGGGCAAACCGAAGTCGGTAAACTTGGCAAAACAGCCGCGGCGAACGTCCGAGAAGTTGAAGAAGGCCATAGCGTATTCGCCGTTTTCCAAATGCTTCCAAAGCAGGAAAAGCTCCTCCTCGGCCAAACGCTCGTCCGTGTCGCGCCATTGGCTGAAGCGCAAGGGAGGACGGGCCTCCTTGTCACGGTTGAAGGCAAGCAAATGCTTATTCGTCAAGAGGGCAAGCGTTCCCTCGTCAAGCTTTGAGAGGTCGCTTCCGATAAAGAGGGGAGAGCCACAAAGCGCCCAAAGCGCGAACTGCAAGCGGTATTCGTCATCCGTGCATCCGCCCTTGGCAACGAATCCGTTGTTCTTCATGCCGCAAACGAGCATATCCATATCGTTGTAGCAGTTAGGCGCGGAATAGCAGATGTTGGGAATCTGGTTGATGGAAACGGTGCGGATTCGGGTGTAAAAATCGTGCACGTCCGTATCCGAGCGGAACATATGCGCACCGACGGCACGCGCCCATTTCACCGTATCCTGATGACCCCAGCTGCAAGCGGAGAAGAGAATGTCTCTGCCCGTTGCGCGAAGCGCCATTGCCATACGGTTGTAAAGCTGTGCGCCGTCAAAGGCCGAGGGCTTGAAGCAGTAGTCATATTTCAGAAAATCAACGCCCCATTCGGCAAAGGTCTCTGCGTCCTCAAACTCGTGCTCGTAGCTGCCGGGAAATCCCGCGCAAGTCAATACACCAACGCAGGAGTAAATGCCGAATTTCAAGCCCTTGCTGTGCACGTAATCGGCAAGCGCCTTCATGCCGCTTGGGAATTTTTGAGGGTCGGCAACCAGCCGCCCGTTATCGTCGCGGCGACGAAGCGCCCAGCAATCGTCAATTACAACGTATTCGTAGCCCGCATCGCGAAGACCGAGAGAAACCAAAAGATCAGCGGCGCTCTTGACGGCCTCCTCGCAAACGTCCGGGCCAAAGGTGTTCCAGGAATTCCATCCCATAGGGGGCGACTGTACTAACATCGCTTTTCTCCTTTACAGGCTTTGATTAGATAGGAAAAAAGGCTGTTGCACTTTGGTACGCGTCTCGGTTAGAGAGGGTAGCCGTAGCAACAGCCTTTTTGGCAAATCAGGAGTTCTTAACGTCCAGAACCTGCTCGCCGTCGTAATATCCGCACTTCTTGCAAACGCGGTATGCGAGATTCATCTCACCGCACTTGGGGCACTTTGCAAGATTGGGTGCATCCAGCTTGGAAACGCTGGAGCGTCTTTTATCTCTGCGAGATTTGGAAACTTTTGCCTTTGGTACTGCCATTTTTCACAATCCTCCTTAGGAAATCTATTCTTTATTTTTTTAACAGGTTGGGTGAAATCGGTTATTCCTCTGCTTTACCTTCCGCCTTCATCTTTTCATAGAGTCGACGCAACGGCTCTAAGCGCGGGTCCGCCTCCTTCGTTTCACAGCTGCACGCGCCCTCGTTCAGATTCTTGCCGCATTTCTGGCAAAGCCCACGGCAATCGTCCTTGCAAAGCACGCGCATAGGCAACGAGGTCTCAAGGAGCTCAAGAAGGAGCTCGTCAATGTCGAGGAAACCGTCTTCCACAACCGCGAACTCGTCGATGCGTTCCTCGGGCAAGCCCTCAAGCATATCGGGGGTTGCCACCGTGCGTTCCACATCGAAGGAGAAACTTCTTGCAACGTCCTCAAGGCATCGCGCACAGGGCGCAATGATTTGGACATCTAAGGATAAGGTCATTCGCATATACCCCGCGGCGTTGGTGATGGTACCCGAAACGGCAACGGGAGTAGGGAAGCGAACGTCAGTCAAGGCGGAAAAATGGTTACCTACGTCCTGCTTAGGCGTCAGTGAAAACGCAACGGGAAAGGTGCGGCATTCACCGGCAATTAAGCCTCGTAAATCTAATCTCATTTGTTCCTCCCGATTTCTTCGGTCTTGCATCCGCAAAACCGTACAAATTATTATACCTATTATTTTTCAAAAAGTCAAGTCTTTTTACCCACTTTTTTACAGGATTTTTGCAAAAAAATCGGAAAAATCCGAAATTTTTACAGAATGGTTTGACTTTTTCTTTTCAATGGTGTATACTTGTACTATCCATCTGAAAGGAAACCTCAAAATGAAGATGTTTAAAAAGATTTTGGCCTTGGGTGTTGCGCTTTGCCTCATTGCGCTTTGCACTGCCCTCGGCTTCCGTATATACATAGCAGACCACTATCCCGCAGAATCTACCAAAATGGTTATGACGGAGGCCTTGGCCGCCAAGTATAAGGAGGCAGGCGAGTTAAAGGCCTATACCCAAACGCTCCGCTTCTCCTATGACGATAATAAGGATGGCAATTTCTTTGCCAAGGAGCCGATTTTCCTGCCGGATGCAGAGCACGCGCAAATCACGCTTCGCTATAACGAAAGCACCTTGAAGAAGGTTGCGGAGTTTTATAAGCTTGACAGCACGCCCGCTCTTGCAGATGGGCTTTTCCGCTATCGCCTTTGCGTTTCTCTCGGTGACGGAAATTATGAGTATTACGATGCCTCTTATATGGCAGAATACAGCCGTTATTTCTATCGGTATGCCAAGCTTGCCTTTGACGGCGTGGATTTTACAAACGCGGTCTGGATGCGCGTGGAAATCTTCTATACGGGTGAATACGAGGGCAAGGCGGACGGAGAGGATTGCTTCGGCATGAACCTGATTTACGAGTCGCACGTCTCCTGGGGCGAGGAAACGCTCGAAAATCCCCTGTATGAATACCGTATCCCGAAGGGAGTTCTGCCCGAATGAAAACGGTAACCTTCCTTTCCGTCTCTGACACCAAGAAGGTCTGGCGCCTTGTGGGCCTGCTCTTCTTGCTTGGCGCCATCAGCACCGTATTTGTTTCCTTTCACATCGGCCACCGCCTCGTGATGCAGCTGATGATGTTCGGGTCTCTCACCGCCGCCGTTTATTTCTGGCTTGCCTATATCGCAACCACCTATCTTTACGAGGTCGGGGAAGAGAATGGCCAAATCTTCTTTCTCGTTTATAAAAAGCAGGGGAAGAAATCCATTATGCAGGTAAAGCTTCCCTTGTCCGCCATTGACGGCCTCGTCAAAACGGACGCAACGCACGCGCTTTCGCCTGCGCAGTATGACAAAAAATATCGCTATTCCTCTGCCTTCTTTCCCGAGGGCTATGACGTTCTGTTCTTCAAGGATGACGGCGCTACCGTCGCCATCGAAATCTCGGCAGACGAAGCCTTTCTCTCCCTCTTTTCCGCCGCCTTGGCAGAAAAGAAAAGCACCATCGGCTTCGAGGAGGACGAGGAGGACGAGGAGGACGAGGAGTATGAGGCGAGCGAAAGCGGCACCGAGGAATAATCCCTCTCTTTTTGGGTTGCGGCCTTGCCGCAGCCCAAAGCCGTTTAAAGCCGCTTGCAGCGGTTGAAGCCGCGCGCCTTCATCCGTTAAAAACCCGCGCGGTGCTTGAAGCTTTTTCCCGTTTTCCGTTGACAATATTCAATTTTTGTGATAAGATATAGCGGTAATGGTACACGCTCTCCTATACAGTGTAATACCACGCCTGCATAGTTAAATGTAGCCCTCACAAAACGGTTAATAACTGTTTTGCGAGGAGCGAAACCGCCCAAAGCAAGGAGCTGGCGAAAAGGGCTTGCCCTTGCCAATCAGCGACTATGCGACGGTGGAGAAAATAACCCCCTTCCTAAGGGTTCGTTATATCCCTAAATATAGTATAGCATAGTCATATATACTGCAATATATCGTGTTTTGCTTTCAAAACGTGCAGTATTGTGGTATAAAATTGGTATATTTCGTATCCCAAAATAATTTTTAAAATGTAAAAATCTCCCTGTAGTTAAATGGATATAACGGGAACCTCCTAAGTTTCTGTTGTGAGTTCGATTCTCGCCGGGGAGGCCAAAAGACTGTCAATCAGGCAGTCTTTTTTCTTTTGCAACAAAAAAGAGTCGACTATCGTGCGACTCGTTTTTTGAAAATTTAGTTTATCCTTTTTTTGTTTTATTAGATTTTGCGGTTGGTTTATTTGCCGATACATTTTTCTTCTTGTAGTATCCTTGAATAGCATAATACTGTTTTCTATCTTTATCGCTTGCAAATTTCTTTGTTTTCGTTTTTGTGAATAGCTTCAATCCAAACATTCGTTGTATTCCTCCTCGTATATTTTATCGAGATGGTCGCTTATCAACTCGCACATTTCTTCCGTTATTTTTATTTTATCTTCCAAAACGGATATTTTACGTGTTTCGGCTAATCTTATCGCCTTAGGCTTATTATCACTGTCTATACCGACGATATAGTTGTGGTCATATACGGGGGATAATTCAATAGAAACAGGTACAAAATTAAAAGTTTCATCACTCGTATAAAATTTGCAAGCCTTTCCTTTTCGTATAGCCTCACGAATTGAAGAAATCATTTTAAAAGCGTAAAGATATTCTCTCTGCCCAGGTGTTTTTGACGCGTATTCAGATAAAAGAGTACGCACGTAATTTGTAAAGTCCGTATCGTAAAATCCAAGTCTTTCATCGTGTATAACGATAAAATCGTCATATTTATCCTTGCTTATACGAAACGGAACGTTTACCATTCCATCGTCGTGAAAAGCAAAGGGGCGCAAATAGACATTATGAATGCTTCTGGCACAAATTTTAGCTGCATCCGCATTTCCGTTATTGTATTTCAAGAGCCCGTCAAAGAGATCCTCTTGATAATCGGACAAAGCGGGTATTAAGTTGTTTAAGAATCCGCTGACGTTAGGCTGCTCGTTTTTAATAAATCCGTAGTAATACGCATCACGCTGCAATACACGAAAGACGCCTATCGGAAGAGCGAGGTTTGTTGATGAATTAAATGTTAATCTTGCATTGTTCATATTTATATTATACAAGTTGTATTTGAATTTGTCAATAGATTATTTTACAAATCCAATAAAATCAATATATTTCCGAAAAAATTGTATAGTGATAAGCACAAAAACTTTGCTATTTTCTTTTAGGAGCCTCTATGATAAAATAAGTGTGCAAGGGATAATCACTTGACATTTATTTTGAAATGAGGTATAATTATGGCAAGAAGCTTAATTGATAAAATTATTTATTCAATCACAAAGAAACCAAAGCATTACGTTGAGGTAAAAAATCCACCAAAAACCCCAAGGGAAAAGCTTGCACGACCCAAGGAAGCACGGCAAATACAGTATAACAAATGGAGCAAACGATACAAAATTTATTCTGGTTCGTATTTACCCACCGAACATGAAGTGCTTACGAAAAAGGGATGGAAGAAGAAAAGTGCAAGTGATAATATGCATCACATCTATCAACGAAAAAGCACTCATCAAACTGTAAGACACGATGATGAACGAATTAAGAAGGATGGAACGAAAGTATCCTCTCATTGGCATTGGTTGGTGTGGTGGAAGCCTTATTTTGGTCGAAAGACGAGAAAACGATTTAACCTCGCTAAAAACAGCGAAAAAATCTATTACGACAAATATGGCACCAAGGTTTCCCAAAACAATGACGGTCACCATATTCACAAGGAGAAACATCAATGACATACGAAAAATACTATGAGTTATTTCCTTATTCCTTTCACGACGGATGTGCGAATCACGCTGAATATCAAAACGGAAATCTTGAATTGGTTATAATGCGTTGTCCGGGAGAGCCAATAAACGAACAAGACGAAAATTCAAGATACTTACGGTTAATGTTTACTAACGTTACCGATGTTTGGATTTGGAATAATGACAAGATCTGCCTTAACAGTGATATGTGGGAGGAAATGTGGATATCCATTGATGACAACGAGATATCCAGCACCTTAGCTACATTTTTACCCAATTATATTGGTGAAAGCGATTTCATTGATGGTCGTGTTGTTTATGATGAGTGCCTTCGTTTAAAATGTGATGATATCATTATTCTTGCGTCTCGTGCACTGAATGAAAATGATGAGTAAACAAGAATATACAAGAGGCTATGCAACGCATAGCCTCTTGTTTTTAAATACGAGCTTTCGGTATAAAATCGGTATAAACTTACTTTGAAAGTTATGTAACAATACGAAAGTTATTCAACGGAAAACGCTATTTTTGATATTACGGAACGCACATTTTTAACAAAAACACACCAAAATGCATGAAATTGAACGTTTTTTACAAAACTTTCACAAGGACTTTGAACT
>JBGVMO010000076.1:0-5983 GCA_045124835.1 Eubacteriales bacterium | reverse complement strand
TCGCCTTGCACCTTCGGCACTCGATAAACGAGATTCTCCAGAGTCCCCTCCGCCATCGGTAAGCAAGCGCCGTTCCAACAGCTTCGCAGGGGTGTTTTTGTAGCCTTTATAAACTACTCCGACAGTATAGCACACCTTTTTACGTTTGTCAATAGGAAATACAAAAAATGTCGAAAAAAACAGAGAATGCGGAAAACCGCATTCTCTTAAACCGTCGCGACACGAAAAAAACTGTGCTTTCGCCTTCCGTGTTTGCCTGCTAAAAACGTTATTTCCGCATTTTTTGCATTTCCTGCATCAGAGCAAGCCCCTCTCCCTTTTCAAAAAGATCCGAAAGAGTGCGGTAATGATGATACAGCGCGTCATAGTCCTTGGCGTTTTCTGTGGGGGAATAGCAAAGCGTTTTTTGAATTTGAAGCGCCCTTGCCGCTTCGGTAAGGCTTTCCGATGCCCCTGATGCGAAAGCACCGCCGAGGGCCGCGCCGACTGCCGAGGAGAAGGGAATAGAGGGCACGGTTATCTCGGTATTAAGCACGTCTGCAAGAATCTGCATCAAAAGGGGATTCTTTTCCGCAATGCCACCCCCGGCAACGATGCGTGAAACACAAAGCCCCGCATCCTTAAACATCTCAACAATGCGCCGCGTGCCAAAGGCAACGGCCTCAAGAAGCGCGCGGTAAACTTCCTCGGGCTTAGTGCTGGGGCGATAGCCGATTATCGCGCCGGAAAGTGCGTCGTTCGCAAGGGGGCTTCGGTTGCCGCCAAACCAGTCAAGCGCCAGAAGACCGCTTTCGCCAACCTTGTAGCGAGCGGCTAACCCGTTCAAGTGCGCAAAAACAGAAACACCGGCCTTTTTGGCGGCCTCGTGATAGTCCTTGGGTACTGCGTTTTCGAGAAACCAGGAAAAATGCTCGCCAAAGCAGCCCTGACCTGCCTCGTAGGTATAAAGAGAAGGAAAAACACCGTTTTGCATAAAGCCGAAAATGCCGTCTATCTCGCATCGCTTTTGGCTGTTCAAAATATGACAGGCGGAGGTGCCGAGAATCAGAAGCATATCCCCCTCGTTAAAGACGCGAAGGGCGGGAAGGGAGGCTTGTGCGTCTATCATCGGCAGAGCAACCGCCGTGCCAACGGAAAGGCCCGTTAAGCGCGCGCCCTCCTCCGTCAAGCGCCCTGCCACTTCGCCAAGCGGTGAAATGGGCTTTATCACCTTTTCTTCATAAAGGGAAGCAAGGCGCGGATGAAGCAATGATAGGTATTCCTTGGAGGGAAATCCTTCCTTTTCGTCCCAAAGCGCCTTAAAGCCCGCAAAAGCGGCAGTATGCACAGGCTTGCCCACCAAAACGCGCGTTACCCAGTCGCCTGCCTCGCAAAAGGCGGCCGCCGCCTCGTAAACGGCAGGGGCACGGTGTAGTGTTTCCAAGACCTTGGGCAAGAAAAGCTCGGAGGAGATTTTGCCGCCGTAGCGCGCAAGAAAGCGCTCGCCGCGCTCCTTTGCAAGTGCGGTTATCCTTTCGGCCTCGGCCGTAGCACCGTGGTGCTTCCAAAGCTTCACGTAGGCGTGGGGCTCACGTTCAAATTTGGGCAAGAAGCAAAGCGGGGAGCCGTCCTTATCAACGGGCAAAACGGTTGAGGCCGTAAAATCAATGCCAAGCCCTGTAATTTCCGTGGGTGAAACGCCCGTTTTAGCCAAAAGCTCTGAAAGAGAGGTCGCCAAGGCGTCAAGGTAATCCCTCGGATTTTGCAAGGCGTAGCCGTCGGGCAGGCGGGTGCCCTTCGGCAGCTCGGTTATAACGCCGCTTTGGTATTCGCAAACGGCGTCTGCCACCACCTCCCCCGTTCTTACGTTCAAAAGAACGGCGCGGGCAGAGAGCGTGCCGAAATCAACGCCAACGGAATACATACTGTCCTTTGCGCTCATAGTAAATCCTTTGCACGAGATTTTATTTTATACAGGTGTTGCAAGGGTCGTAGCCCTGTTCAAGTAGGGCCTCTAACGTGCCCGTGTAGGCTTGTTTGTTGTGCTCAGCCATATCGGTGGCGTAACGGCAGGAGGGAAGATGAATGCGCTTGGAGCTTGTGTTGAGAATATAGCTTTGCGTCTCGCTTCCGCCGCCAATTGTGCCGCCTCCCGAGTCGGTGTTGCCGCCTTCTTCTTCGCCCTCGTTGCCGCCTCCCTGCGAATAATCGGGAATTTCATCGGGCAACAGAGAGTCTGGAATCAGGGGCAGGAACATATCACCGTTGGCAACGCGGCTTTCTCCCGTCTTGTAATTGATATAAACGCCCGGCTGTATGTTGTAGCAGAAGATATTGAAGCAAATACCGTCTCCCTCGTCCTCCACCGAGTAGGCCTCCATCTGTACGCCGCTTGGCAAAAGATTGTTGCCGTTGTAAATGGGCGTCACGCGATACATCACGTGGTTGCCCGTATCGCGTATGTAGTCGGCAATCATATTCTCAAAGGGAAGCATTCCTTCGATGTTCAGATATTTCGTTCCCGTAATCAGATTCTTTTTGTTGGCGTTTTCAGCCGTCAGCTGCCAGCCGATAAGATGGCAACGGTTGTAAAGGAAGCCACCGTCAACGAAATCGTATTCGGCCTGCACCCAGCCGGACGGCTTAACCGAGGAAATCGAGCCGCGCTTTTCTCCATCGGCAGGCATCAGCTCCTCACCGCAGCAGGCGATAACCTCGGTGCATCTGCCAAGGGAATCAAGCGCTCCGTAGACTTCGTAAGCGATAACGGTCAGCTCGTCCTCTGTAAAGGTCGGTGTGTTGCCATTTAGGGTAACGTAGGCAGGGCCTTCGTAAAAGTCCTCAACCGAGGTGCCGCCGCCACCGCCTCCCAAAAAATCAAAGGGAAAGTCGCAAGCGGAAAATATAAGCACGAGAGAAAGAAGCAGAGAAAGAAGAGAAAAGACTCTTTTGCTTTGTCGCTTGGAAAACATCGCTTTCATTTATTTAGCCTCCCTGACGTAATGCTCTTCGGTGATTTTTTCGTGTGAATAGCCCGCAAAATCCGTTTTGGAAACGCACTTGAAGCCTTCTTTTTTCAAATTGTGCTTAAAGGTGACATCGGAGGGATAGCGCCTGTTCCATTGATAGAGGTAAATCTCCTCGCAGTCAGATAAGGCGTAGCCCTTGTCCTCCAAAAAGTAAAAGTCACCCTCTTTGGCCTCCGTCTCGGGAAAGTCTGAAATCGAAAGGGGCGATCCCTCTCCGAAAAGCTTGGCAGAGTAGGGGGAAACGAAAAGCCTTGCCCCCCTTGTCATTTCTAAAATACGCTCGTTCAAGGTGCGGTCGCGGCTCTGACGCCGCTTGTTGAAAAGCAGACCGCCTTGTTCATCGATGCAAACGATTAGCTTCATATTTCAATCCTTTCTGTTATTGTCGCCTGCGGCAACGGCCTTGGCAAACGCCGCCTTTAAGTCGTGCGAAAGCGCCTGCATTTCCTTGATGCCTGGCTTGAAAACGCATCTGTCATAGGTCAAAAGACCGTTTGTCTCGTCCTCAACGTCGCTAATCTGCGTTAAAATTGCGGCAGAAAGGCCGCGGGAAATCATGGGGATAACCTCGTTCTCGTAAAGCGCGAGGAGCGCATTTTCCCATTTTTTTGTGTCCTTGAAGAATTTGTAGCCGTATACCTTGTCAAGATTGAAGGAATGGTTCGGAAGCTTTAAGGAATAACCGCCAAATTCAGAAAGCACCAAGGGGCGATTTTCATCGGGCATGAGATTCAGACGTTTGAAATAAACGTGATCACTCTTGACGTCGCTTTTCGTTTCGTTGAACCAACCGGACGTTGTATCCCAAATGCGTGTTTTGTCAAGAACGGACAGCCTTTCGTAAACGCCATCGGCATCGTATTGCCCCCAGCCCTCGTTGAAGATGGTGTAGTAGCAAACACAGGGGTGATTCTTTAAAAGGGAAACTGTCTCTTCTGCCGCTTTTTCAAAAAGCTCTTGTCTTTTTGCTGTTGCCTTGTGGGTGATGCCTGTTTTCTTGCCCAAGGTAGGCAAAAGGGTGTCAACGAAAAAGCTGTAGTCACCGCTGTTTACCATGTCCTGAAATACTATCATACCGAATTTGTCGCAGTAGTGATAGAAGATAGCGGGCTCAACCTTTGCGTGCTTACGTAGGGTGTTGAAGCCGGCCTCCTTCATTTTTAAAATGTCAAAGGCGTATCCGTCGGGAGAAGCGGGCAGGTAAATGCCGTCACTGTAATAGCCCTGATCCAGCAAGCCGTGGAAGAAATAAGGCTCGCCGTTAAGGCATATATATGGGCGCCCGTTTTTCTTTTCGACCGACACCGTACGAAGTGCAAAATAGGAATACAGGGTGTCCTCTCCGTCCGAGAGGGTAAAGGGGTAAAGATGCGGGTTCTCGGGAGACCACAAAACAGGGCTTTCAAGCGTCAGCTTGAAGGCGTCGCCCGTATAGGTAAAGGTTTTTTCTTCATCGCCGAGCGTAAGCGTCAGCGTTTTGTCGGGAAGACCGCCCTTTGTTTCAATTTTTACGCTGTTTTGCGTCGTGAATAGGGAAAGAGAGGAAATATAGCTCTTGGGCACCTCCTCCAGCCAGACGGGCTGCCAGATGCCTGAAACGGGGGTGTACCACATTCCGCCGCGCTTCCTTCTTTGCTTGCCGTAGGGAAGCTCGTTATCGAGCGTGTCCGTCACCTTGACGGAAATGAGATTTTCTCCTTCCACTATCGTGTCGGTAATGTCGAAGGAGAAGGGCAGATAGCCGCCTGTGTGCGTGCCTAAAAGCGTGCTGTTGCAGAAAACCTCGGCAATCTGATCAACCGCGCCGAAATGCAAAAGCAGACGGCCCTCGTTTTCGGGCTTTTTCAAGATAAGCGTCTTGCGGTAGATATAGCCCTCGCCCTTTTTCAGCTGTCTTTCAATGCGCGAAAGGCGGGATTCGGGCGGGAAGGGCAGCCGGATTTTTCCGAGAGGTTCAAGAGAATTGCCCTTCGTTAAAAGTAATTCCCATTCTCCTGTAAGGGAAATAAAGGAATCGCGCTTCATTTGCGGGCGCGGATGCTCCGTTTCCCAAGAGGTCTCGCTGTTTTCCTCAAAGGGTGTTTTCAGCGACAGGGTCTTTGGGGGGATAAGCCCCGAAAAAATCAAAAGGAACAAAACCAAAGCGGCAAGCACCAAAAGTGCCGCCAAGAAAATATTGGCATTGGGAACAAAGGAAACGGTGCCGTCGTTTCCGGTAACGGTTTCGGCATTGGCAAGCACCGTTTTGCCGATATAAGGGCCGACAAGACCGGGAATTAAAACCTGAGAGAAAATGCGAACACCTTGGAAGCGACCGGCGTTGCCAAGAGGTGTCAGCTCGCGAATCTTCGCGCCAAACACCGCCATACCCGACAAATAGCCGCACATCATCAAAAGCGAGCCGAGGAAAACGGGGAGTGTATCGCGGAAGAAAAAGAGGAGCGTATAGCCAAGCGCAAGCCAAAGAAGCGAAAGAGAAGAGGAGAAGGAAAAGCCCTTCTTATCGTATACCTTTCCCCAGAAGGCCGTCACAACCGAGGCCAGAATAATGGCAGGAGCCATAATAAAGACATAATCCGCCATGCCAAGGGAGACCTCATAATAGAGAATGAGGTAGGGCATAAAGATCTGAATGGAAATGTTGAAGATGATGAAGGCGATAAGGTAGAAATAAAGCGCAGGCACCTTCTTGATAACCGAAGGGCGGAAGCCGTGAATGACCGTTTTGAAATACGGGTCCTTAACGGGGGTAATGGCAGGCTCCTCAATGATAAAGAAGCCGAGAATACCAACCAGAATAACCGCGCCGCCGATGATGGCGAAAATCAAGCTCCAGCTTTCAGGCAAATTCAGGTCAAAGAACATAAATCCGCCGAAAACGGCAAGAATGGCCACAAGCGGCATCATCGCGTTGATGCCCTCGGCGGCGCCGCGGCTTCCGTCGTCTGTGGAATCCGTCAGCCAGGCATTAAAGG
>JBGVMO010000075.1:0-7702 GCA_045124835.1 Eubacteriales bacterium | reverse complement strand
ATGTCCATTAAGGTTGGCCTCCGCTTTATCGAAAAATGGGGCGAGAGCCTTGAAAAGCAGGTCGTTCGCTACGAGGCAGAAAACGCGCCGACGGGGCAAATCGTGTTCTACGGCCCCTCCGATTTCACGCGCTGGAGCAGCCACTACGGCATCAAGCCGCTTCGCGAGGTGCTTCTCGGCAAAAGCGGGCAGCCCTGCGCCATCAATCGCGGCTTTGGCTCAAGCTGTGCCGAGCATCAGCTTTACTACTATCCGAGAATGGTGCGCCCGCTTGCGCCCTCCGTCCTCGTTTATGCAACGATGGGCAATATGGCCGCCTTTGGCTACACGCCCGAGGAAACATGGGCGCTTGAAGAGCGCGTTCTGACCTATACGCGCACCGATTTTCCCGACTGCAAGCTTTTCGTGCTTGGCCCCAATCCCCGAAAAACCAACACCAAGGAGCGTCTTGAAGCGGCAAGCGCACACAACGCCTTGGCCCGCGCCTTTGCAAAGGCCACCCCGCATTGCGTGTTTGTTGATCCGTACGAATACACGCCCCTGCTTGACGAATCGCTTTTTATCGAGGACGGTGTCCACTTCAACCAAAGGGGCTACGACGTATATACGGCGTTTTTTCAGAATATTCTCAAGGACGAGCTTGCAAAGTTTTAAGCTTAGCCGTAATCGTCGGCGGGCTTATGCGTTCAATTACGCAAAAAGAGCGAAATCGGTTGCCCGATTCGCTCTTTTCTTTTTTCTTCGTTTTGCTTATACTGCGCCGCGCCCTCGGCTCATTGCAGGGGGACGGTATAGGTGCATATGTTCGAGCCAACGCCAAAGTCGTCATAGCCCCTGACGTACAGGGTATACGTGTGCGTGGCGTCAAGCGCCGTTTCAAACCGCAAATCAAGCGTTACGGTGGCGGGCATATGCGCGCCGTCGGGATAATAAATGTGGTTTGCGGGATTCCGCAGCACCTCCGTATAGCCTTTGGCCTGCCTATCGTAAATCTTGACTATCTCGCCCGTGGTTTCGTCCTTTACCTGCACGGCGTGATAGATAATAACGTTGGTGGCAGATGCCGCCGCGAAGGTCACTTTTCCGCCCTCAGCCGTCATATTTTCAAAGACTGTCACGGGCGTCTCGGGGATGACGGGGGCGTGATAGCGCTCGTCATTTTTATTATTGACAACGCTATCGTACAGCACGGCACTTCTCTCGGTTGCGGTGGGAGGCGCAAAATAGGCTCGGCGGATCTCCATCGGATTTTCCGCCACCACAACCTCCTTATCCAAGGTGCTGGTAAAGGTGCCGTCCTCCTCCAAGTTCAGCGAATAGTCGATGCCCGTAAAGCGCATACGGCCGTTTTCGTCCACCTCGATGATAGCACCCTGCTTCATCTGATAGTTGTTGTAGGCGTGCCCCGGGCCGCTGACGCCATACTGCCCGTGGTCTCCCGGGCCAAGATTGATTTCCAAGAAGCCCTCCTTGGCCACCACGCTTGCGTAGGTTTGCAGGGTGTTGTGCATATGGCCGGAAAGATACACTATCTGGGGATACTGCTTCATTAAATCGGTAAAGCCTGCCGGCTGACTGCTGCCTCTCTGCGGCATATGCGAGAGAACGAAAATCTGCTTTTCGGGCTCTCTTGCCACCAGCGCGTCAAGCTGTGCCTTCAAAAAGGCAAGAGTCGCGGCGTTGACGTGGGTATAATCCACGGCAAAGAAGGAAAAATCGTTCACAAGGTTATAGCGGAAGCCGTCCGGCACCGCAAGACTGGGATCGGGCCAAGCGTCCAAGGAGAAGAAGGCGGGGGTTGCATCCTCCAAAATCTGCGTGCAGGCGTCATAAACCAGCGTTCCTGCCGAAAAGGCGTAATACTTGCCAAGGCTTGCGCTGGTAAAGCTCTGGGTGCTTTGCAGGGTGTAGGTCGGAAAATCGTGGTTGCCAAAGCACCAGATAAGCGGAAGCTGCGCCTCTGCGTTGCCGGCGGCAGCGCCCGTGGCAAAGAGGGCCATACGGGGCACCGCGTTATACTTGTCGGTCGTTTGCGCGTCCACCAAATCGCCCGCAAACAAAAAGGCGTCAAGCTCGTATTTCTCGGTCGTTCTGCGGATAATATCGCGCACCTTGTTCGACTTTAACGTGGAGGCCACGTGCAAATCGGAAACGGCGGCAAAGCGAAGCACCACCGCGTTTTCATTAAAGCCGTAGGAAACCGTCAATATATTGGAGGGGTCGCTGTTGTAAGCGGCATCGGCGGCCTCTGCGCGAACGGAAACGGTATATTCTCCGTTCTCATCTAAAACAAGCGTGCACTCCGTTTGGGCAGGCCGCGCCTCGCCGTTCACCGTTGCCACGTAAGAAACGGCACCCGCAACGGCATCCCAAGCCACCGTAACGCCCTCTGTCTTTTCCAATCTGATTTCGGGGGAAGCAAGCTTTTGCGCGCCGCCGTTGCCGTTGCAGCTTGCCAACGCACCAACGGGAAGCACAAGCGCCAACGCCACAGCAAGCACCCTTTTTAAGCCCTTCATAATCCATCCTCACTTTCGTCTGATATTCTACACCCCATCTTACCACAGCTTCCCCGATTTTTCAAGAAGAAATTAACAAAAAAAGAGCGAGTCGGTTACCCGACTCGCTCTTTCGGTTTTTTATCAGTCTTCCTTCTCAAAGGCGTCCTTGTCAAGACCGCAGATGGGGCAGACAAAATCGGCGGGAACGTCCTCCCAAGCCGTGCCGGGCGCGATTCCGTTATCGGGATCGCCTAAGGCGGGGTCATATTCATAGCCGCAGGGACATACGTATTTCATTGTTTTTTCTCCTTTTCGGTTGTTTTTGATTATTTTTTAAGGTTGTTTTTGATTGTTTTTAAGGTTGTTTTTAAAGATTAAAGAACTAAGCTCGGCGCGGTGTAAACGCGGCCGGCATACTCCTGATCCAAGGCGTAAAGACCCTTGGGGTCGCTTCCGAAGAGCTTGTAGCGGTTTATCATCGAATCCGCGTTGTCCTCCTCTTCCATCTGCTCGTCAACGAACCAGTCGAGGAATTTCATCGTGCGGTAATCTCTCGCCTCGTAGCATTCGTGATAGATGGCGTTGATAAGCGAGGTGACGTAGCGCTCATGCTCGGCAGCCGCTTCAAGCGGAGCGAGAATGCCGTCATAGGTCTTGTCGGGCTTGGCAATAGCCTCAAGCGTTACCTTGTAGCCGTTGCTCTGCATATACTTCATAAAGAGCAAGGCATGGTCGCGCTCCTCCTGCGCCTGAATCATATAGTAGTTTGCATAGCCGTCAAGGTCAAGCTCGTCGTAATAGTTGGCAATGTCAACGTAAAGATACGCGGAATAAAGCTCCTTGTTTATCTGCTCGTTAAGCAATCTTTTGATAGTATCGTTCATCTTGCGCTCCTTTTATACTCTTGTCTTTATCATTTCTATACGGTGAAGAACGGTGGACTTGCACCACCCATGCCGCTTGGGTTCTTCATAGAGCAGAGCGAAAATTCGCTCTGCTTTTCAAGAAGGAATTAGCCGAAGTATCTTGCAAGAAGTCCCTCGAAGGCCTTGCCGTGACGGGCTTCGTCTCTTGCCATCTCGTGAACGGTGTCGTGGATAGCGTCAAGGTTCAGCTCCTTGGCCTTCTTAGCAAGCTCAAACTTGCCCATCGTTGCGCCGTTCTCGGCCTCAACGCGAAGCTCAAGGTTCTTCTTGGTGGAGTCGGTTACAACCTCGCCGAGCAGCTCTGCAAACTTAGCGGCATGCTCTGCCTCCTCAAAGGCTGCCTTTTCCCAGTAAAGACCGATTTCGGGATAGCCCTCGCGATGTGCCACGCGCGCCATAGCCAGATACATACCAACCTCGGTGCATTCGCCCATGAAGTTCATGCGAAGACCCTCGATGATTTCGGGGTCAACACCCTTAGCCACGCCAACCACGTGCTCAGCGGCCCAAACCTTTTCCTCTGCCTGCTTGGTGAACTTTGCAGCGGGAGCCTTGCAAATGGGGCACTTTTCGGGAGCCTCTGCTCCCTCGTGAACGTAACCGCAAACCTGACATACAAATTTCATACTGAATTCCTCCGTTAAAATGTTTTTTATTTTTATTTTTTGTTTTTATCTATTGCTTTCGCGGCAAGCCGCGCAACAGCCGTAATATAAAACCGCACCGCCCTCCACAGAGAAGCCGCCGTCATTCTCAATTTCGGGAAGCGTTCCCCGAATAAAGACGTCTCCAATGCCGCCGCATCTGGTGCATTTCGCGTGCGAATGGGGAAGAAGCGTTTCATCGTATCTGTCCGCGCCATCATAAACGGGCACGCAAATGGCTCTGCCCTTTTCAACGAAGCGGTGAAGCGCACGGTACACCGTTGCTCTGCCGATGCTCGCATCCCTCTTTTGCACGGCGTCATATACCATATCCGCCGTCGGATGATTGTGCAGCGAGGAAAAGATTTCCCAGATAAGCGCCTGCTGCTTGGTGTTTCTTTCTGCCTTAGCAATACCGTTATCGGTCATTCTTTTTCCTCCTTTTCGGTTGTTTTCTTTCTTTCTATTGAGATTATATATCATTAAGCGCGATTTGTCAAGGGGTTTTTGAAAAATTTTTTGATTTTTTTTAATTTTTTTGTTTTTGCCCCCTCTTTTTGCCCGCGCGTCTTGTTTTTTTTCCTCTGCCGTGGTATACTGTATATAGTGAATGTAGAGAAAGGAAGAAAAAGACGTGGCAATTGAAACCTTAACCTATGAAAACGGCGTCTATACGGGCGAAACCGAAAACGGCAAGCGGCACGGCCGCGGCGTTTATAAATGGAATGACGGCTCCTCCTATGAAGGCGACTTTGTGTACGGTCAGCGCACGGGAAAGGGCGTTTTCTGTTGGAGTGACGGCTCCTCGTATGAGGGTGACTTCGTTGACAATCAGCGCACAGGCAAGGGCATTTACCGCTGGCGCAACGGAACGCGCTACGAGGGCGACTTTATAGACGGCAAGAAAACGGGCAGCGGAACGCTGTATTGGGCCAATGGCGACAGATATGACGGCGCGTTTGTTGACGGTATGCGCACGGGGCTCGGCGTTTTCCGCTGGGCAAACGGTGAGGTTTTCTGCGGCACCTTCTCGCGCGGCGTTCGCGAGGGCCTTTCTTCCTTTTATTATAAGGACGGCAGCTGCTTCCTCGGTACCTATTTGCACGACAAGCGGCACGGCCCCGGCATTTTGACCTATCCCGACGGAAAAAGCGAATGGCAGCTTTGGGAAAACGGCGAGCTTCTTTCCTCCCAACCCATCGGCATTGCGGTAGCAGAGAGCAAACCCGAGGAAAAGAGAGAGGCGCAAAGCCCCGACGAAAAGAAGGAGGACGAGATGCTTTCTCCCGCCTTCGTTCCCACTCCCGAGGGGGAAAGCGGCGATTTTTCTGATTTCCGCACCGCCTTGAATAAGCTCACCAAGCAGTTCAGAAGAAAATAAAATAAAAGGACAGAGGGCCTTGGCGTGTTGCCGTTAAGGATAACACGCTAAGGCTCTCTGTCCTTTTTGATTAGCCAAGTGGAATCTAAATCGAACCCGTTTTGAGGGGCGAATTTAGCGAAATACTTCGGTGAAAATCCTTGCCGTATGGTATACGGCGGCGAATTTTCCCCCTCGTCTTTCACAAAATTCGCTCCCTTAAAATTTTTAGAACTATGAAGTGCGAAAAAACGGATGATTTTTTCGTGATGCGAGTGCAGATAAGTGTGGACTTATCAAGGGAACAGCGCGGAAAAAGCGCTGTTTTTTCGCCTTCAGAGCGGGTTCAATTTAGATCCCAGTTGGCTAAGCAATATCACGCAATAGCCGCAATTCGGATATTCACTTCCTCGCGCAAAGCGCGAAGCGCCTCGGCGGAATGGGGATATTCGCAATAGCCAAGATAGCCGCGCTCTGTCAGAAGAGCCAAAACTGCCTCACGGCCGATATAGCCCTCAAGAAGCTTCAAGGCTCTGTAATCCTGGAAGGCCTCCTGCATCATGCAATAGCGGATGGACTCCGTTACGCCGTTTTCGGCAGGGTACACCACAAAGCCGTCTCCCGAAGGAAAATATCTGCCTGCGCTCGT
The DNA here is from genome assembly GCA_045124835.1 of Eubacteriales bacterium. Classification (GTDB taxonomy): domain Bacteria; phylum Bacillota; class Clostridia; order Oscillospirales; family CAG-272; genus UBA1740. The sequence continues at coordinate 1,622 of JBGVMO010000075.1, read as the reverse complement.
ATCCTCGTAGGGATTTACGGGCATAATAGACAAAACGGAATTGTAAAAGTTGAAGCCCCAATGTAAATAACCCTTTACATCGTTCTGATAGAGCTGCACGCCCATGACTCTCGTGCGCTCGGCGGGCATATTGATAAAGCGATTGGTATAATATTTATCGCTGGGAGAGCAGCAGTTGTAAACGCAGATATCCGTCACGCCGTGCTTGGTGTAATTCTCCGAGGTGTGAATGGCAACAATCGGAATATCCACAAGACCCTGCTCGTAAAAATCGTACTCGCTCATCGCGTCCATCAGAGGACGGCCCGCAATATGCTTCTTCACGGCATCGTGGCACTTCTTATAGGCCTCAATGTGCTTCTCACCCGGCTCGTCGGTCAGATGGAAGTAGGAGATATCAAGCACGCCCTTTTGCTTCAAGAAGGGAACGAGGTTTGCAAACATGGCTTCCAAGAAGGCAAGGTATTCGGGCGAGGTCGAATCGTCCTCCCAGCCGAAGATTTGCTTCTCGCCCTCTTCCGTTTCGGCGATGACCTTAGGGCAATGCTCGCCGCCCCACTGGGTAAAGAGGTGCGAAAACTCCAAATACTTGATGCCGCGCGCGAGGACAAAATCAATAAAGCCATCCAGCTTGGAGAAATCAAAGACATAGTTGTCCTTCATTTTCTTCACGCCGACAAGCTGCGCCGTCATTCTCTCGCTTCCAACCTTGGTATCAAGCGGCGGAGTGAAAAGAGGCGTTAAAAGCATATTGTAGCCACCGTCAACAAACGCGGCCAGATACTTTTCAAAAACCGCGTAAAACTCCTTGGAGAACATCTCCACCTTGTGCTGATAGGCAATGCAGTCGTAATGCATCCAAGCCGAGAGAATCAAATCGCTCTCATCAGAGGCCGCATCAACAACCTCAAGGGTATAAACGGTTTCGGCCAAAACCTCGCCTGCTCCCGTGAAAATCTGAATCGGGATCTCGTGCGTGCCAACGGGAAGCCCCTCTTCCGCCTTCACCGTCACCCAAAGGCCCTTCCACTGTCCGTAGGGAATGGAAAGTCCAACCTTGGAGAAGGGCATCAAGGGGTCAGGAATCAAGGCAGGGTCCTTGGCCAGATAATAATCGTCCGCATTAAAAACGGTGACAAGCGCGGGCACAAGCTCTGCAATAGAGAAGGACACGTAGGGCGCCAAGGGGCCGCCTGCCTTGGCGGTCAGGCCGAAAATGGCCCACGGGCCGTAATCGCACCGAAGCGCAACCTGAAAATGATGCGTTTCGTTCTTTAAAACCGTGCCCTTGCTTTCCAAAAGAGTCGGCTCCTTGCCGGGCAGCAGCTTTTCCATCGCGCTGATGGTTTTGCACATTGTCTTGGCGGCTTCGTTTGCCATCGTCATATCGGTATCCTCTGTTTCATCGTCATTGGCAAGGCCAAAGGCCCTGCTCTTGCCTTACATTATACGGTTTTTTCGCTCGCTTGTCAAGAGAAAGGGTGCAAAACGCATCTTTTCCCTTGTGTTTTTTACCACCCTGTGCTATAATGATTGTAGGATGTAGAAACGCATTCCTGCGTTTCTACGAGTCGATTTTATCGACTTTTGCATGATTCATTTTACAAAATGAATCATGCCCT
>JBGVMO010000074.1:0-20523 GCA_045124835.1 Eubacteriales bacterium | reverse complement strand
AAATCGCCAAAGAGAAAAGGTGCGCAAGCGGGAGAAGAAAAGGAGGAAGAGATAAGGGGGCGGCAGATGGCCAAAGAGAAGGCGTCAAGGCCGAAGCAAAAAAAGAAACGCACGGCGGCGTGTTGAAAGGTACGAGGCCGTTTTTGCGCGGCAGGGAAGAGGAAATGCAAAGAGAAAAAAGGCGCTTGGGGCAAAAAGCAAGCGTGAATAGGGGGGCCTAAAAGGGCGAAGGTGTCAAGGCACAAGCGCAAAACCGCCGTGCGAGAAGGGAAGAAAGGCAAAGGCCGAAAAATCAAAGCGGGTGCAAGGAGAGAACGCAGCAAGACCGAAGCCACTGCACAAAAAAAGGAGAAGCGAGCGAGGCCGCGCGCAAAAAGGGCGCGCAAAAAGGGGAGAAAGCGCGTTTGCGCGTTGTGTCTTTCGTTCATTTTTCAGCGGTTTCCGTTAAACGAAGTGGAGCGAAACGCGCGGTAGCGTGTTAAAAGACGGTAAGCCTTTTTTTGCAAAAGGGAAGTGCCACCAAAAAGGAAAAAGCAGGCGCTTTGGGCAAAAAGCAAGCGTGAATAGGAGGCCGAAAAGGGCGAAGGTGTCAAGGCACAAGCGCAAAACCGCCGCGCAAAAAGGAGAGAAAGCGCGAAGGCGAAAAACCGCACAAAAAGGAAAAAGCACTAAGACCGAAGCGCCAAAGGGCGCGGAAGGTGCGGAAGGGGAGAAGGAGGCTTTTTTAGGCGGCGGGGAAAGGAGACCGGGGATTGATGCGAAAAGATGCGAAGAAAAAAGCCCAACCTCTTATAAGAGGTTGGGCAAGGGGGTGCGCGGCGCGGCCGCGCGAAAAAAGGTTACGACGGGTGTTACCGTTAATCCAACACAATGGATTTCTTTTTGCCTTTTTTGTTTCTTGGGAATTCTCTGATACGGGCCACAAAATCAAGATTAATGGCCTCAAGGCCTCCGCTCTTTTCAACGAGAATGGCGCCATCCGTTACCTCCTTGACAACCCCGTCAAGCTGATGGCCGTCGAAGGAATAGAGCAGGCATTCCTTTCCGATAAATCTTTCTGCAAGCGCTTTCATATTGGCGCCTCCTTTTTCTTTTCTTTTTTTAATGATGCGTTTAAGTACGGTGATTTGCCGTTGCTTGCGAAGCAAAACGAATATGATAAACCACAAGAGCAAGACGGGTATAAAGATAGAGGGGTTCAAGCCGTATCCTCCTTGAAGAATGGCAATTTAAGGGTCGCTGACGCGCGCGGTGTAAAAAGCACGCCGGGGGCGCGGTGCGCGCGGCGCTCAGCATATGGAGCGCGATGCTCAGCGCTCGGCGCGGATGTCGCGCAAAACAGCGCTCGGTTTTTGACGCGCGCGGTGTAAAAAGCACGCTGGGGGCGCGGTGCGTGGGGCGCTCAGCATATGGAGCGCGATGCTCAGCGCTCGGCGCGGATGCCGCGCAGAACAATGCTCGGTTTTTGATGCGCGGTGTAAAACGGTGCAGAGCCCTCGGTGCTTCGTGCGGTCGCAGTGCTTGGTTCCTAACGCGGTCGCGGTGGTTTTTAAAACGCCTGCTTGATTTCAAGCAGGCGTTTGGCTTTTTGTTTAAAGGCTCTTTGGCATCTTTGGGCCTTTGATGCGGCGCGGTGGCTTATCAGCCCTCAACGCAGGTCTTTACGATTTCGTGCAGACGGGGCAGGGCCTTCTCAATCTCAATGGCCTGCTTCATCTGGTTGCGCGCACGAATAAGGTTGTGATTGGGCTTGTGAATGCGGAAGTAGGTGTCTCCTGCCAAGAAGTCGGTTAAGAAGCGCATACCGCACTCCAGGGTCAAAAGCAGGAAGGACTCGGGAAGGAGCGCAATCTCCTCTGCCGTCATCGCATCCTTCACGGTGCTGAGATAGCCTCTGGTGAAGGCGGCGAACTTTTCCTCGTCAAAGCCGACCTTGGAAAGATCCTCCTCGTCCTCTGCGGCGGTAGCGGCGCCCGTGCGGAGCGCGTCACCGTAGTCGTAAAGGCGGCTTCCGGGCATAACGGTGTCAAGGTCGATAACGCAAAGACCGTTTCCGTCATAGTCAAACAGCACGTTGTTGATCTTGGTGTCGTTATGGGTAACGGCGAGGGGAAGTCTGCCATCGGCCAGACGGTCAGCCACGGTGTGATAGAAGGCCTCGTGAGAAGCGTAATAATTGATTTCATCGGCGCACTCGGCGGCGCGACCCTTCACGTCTGCCTCAATAGCGGCGCGGAAGGCCTCAAAGCGATGGGGGGTATCGTGGAAATGGGGGATAACCTCAAAAAGCGTCTCGGCGGGGAAGTCAACCAGCATCTGCTGGAACTCGCCGAAGGACTTGCCGGCAGCCTCAAGAATGGGAGGCGACACAAGGTCGTAGCAGCAGGAATCCTCAATGAAGTAGTAACCACGGAAATAAAGGTCGCCGATTTGGGTGAGCGTTTCACCGTTCTTGTTGGGGATAACCGTCAAGGTTGCTCTATCGGGGTTTTTGCCCTTTGCGGCCAGCTTAGGCTTCACGTGCTCGGTTACGGCGATGATGTTGTCCATCATTCCGCGGGGGTTGGGGAACACGGTGGTATTAATTTGCTGAATCAGAAGACGGGGCGAGCCCTTGGTAACGTACGTACGGTTAATATGGCCGTTTCCGTAAGGGGTGGGGTCTACCTCCTGTCCGTAAAGCTCTTCAAGCTTCTTGAAAATATCTTCCATGATGCCATCCTTTCGGTAGGTTAAAATATTTCTACATTTCATTATACACGCAAAAGTCAAAAAAAGGAAGCCCTTTTTGAAAAAAATATGCGGTTTTTTATAAAAAGTCTTTTTTTTCGTGGGGCAATGTGCTAAAATAGAGGAAGAAAACAAGGAAAAGGAGGGTGCTTTATGGCTAAAAGGAGAACGGCGCTTCCCGAGCTTCTTTCGCCCGCCGGCACGATGGAGTGCTTTTACGCCGCCGTTGAGGCAGGGGCGGATGCCGTTTACGTGGGCGGCGAGCTTTTTTCTGCAAGGGCCTTCGCGGGCAATTTTTCGCGCGAGGAGCTTTCGCGCGCCGTCGTGTACGCGCACGCATACGGCGTGAAGCTGTACGTGGCGGTCAACACCCTGCTTTTTGATGGGGAGCTTCCCGAGGCGCTTGACTACGTTGGCTATCTTGACGAAATCGGGGTTGACGCGGTGATAGTGGCGGATATGGGTCTTGCCGCGGCCATCGCTTTGAAGTATCCGCGCCTGCCGATGCACGCGTCCACGCAGGCCTCCGTGCACGATAGCACCGCCGCTTCGGCGGCGGCCGCCCTTGGCTTTTCGCGGGTGGTACCTGCGCGCGAGCTTTCGAGAGAGAATATTGCCGCGCTCGTGGAGGGGACACCCACCGAAATTGAGGTCTTTTTGCACGGCGCTCTTTGCGTTTGCCATTCGGGGCAATGCCTCTTTTCCTCGCTTGTCGGCGGAAGAAGCGGCAATCGCGGCGCCTGCGCCCAGCCCTGCCGCCTGCCCTATCGGGAAGGGTACGCTTTGAGCCTCAAGGATCTTTGTCTTGCCGATTATATTCCCGATTTAATCGAGCTTGGTGTTGCCTCCTTGAAAATTGAAGGAAGAATGAAGTCCGCCTCGTACGTGTACGGGGTGACGCGTATATACCGCCGCCTGCTTGACGAGAGAAGGTCCGCCACGGCTGAGGAAAAGGCCACCTTGGCGCGCCTTTTCTCCCGAAGCGGCTTTACGGACGGCTATTTTGTTTCCTCGCTCGGCAAGGAGATGCTGGGCGTGCGCTCCCAAAAGGATAAGGACGAGTCGCGTACCATAGAGGAGAGGCCCTTCTCTCCCAAGCCGATACAAATTGAGGCGGAGGCTGTTTTGGAGGCGGGAAGACCCGCAAGTCTGTCTCTGCGCTACGGCGCGATTTCCGTGACAGCAACGGGCGAAGCGCCCGAGGCGGCCAAGGCCGCCGCCTTGACCGAGGAGGACGTGGCCGCGCGCTTGATGAAGCTCGGCGCAACCCCCTTTGCACTGGAAAAAGAAAATTTGAAGCTGACCTTGGAAGAGGGGCTTTTTCTTCCCGTTTCGGCGCAGAATGCCCTGCGGCGTGACGCGGCGGCGCTTTTGTGCGCGGCGCTTGCTTCACAAAGAGAGAAAAACGGCGCCGCGCGGCACCGCGCATTGGAAGGCGGCGAAGCACACGCTATAAGCGGAGAGGCTTCCGAAAAAGAAGAGGCGGCCGTAAGCTCCGCCCTCATTTTTGAAAAAACGCCCCGCTTGCTTCCATCTCCCGCCCTTGATTTGCCCAAGGGGCGCGCCTTGAAAACGGCCCTGCTTTATAACGCCGCTTTGCTTGACAAGGTGGATTTTTCGGACTTTGATACGGTGTTTTTGCCTCTTCTTCGCTATTTTGAGGCAAAAACGGCGCCAAGTGGGGTGGCCCTTCCTCCCGTTTTGCCCGATAGCGAGCGAAAGGAGGCCAAGCGGCTTCTTATCAAGGCGAAGGAAAAGGGCGCAAAATTTGCCCTCTGCGGCGGTCTTGGCACGGCGCTTTTGGCGGCCGAGGTCGGTCTTGCGGTTGTGGGCGATTTCCGCCTGAACGTGACGAACAGCTACAGCGCCGCCGCCTACAAGGCGATGGGCTTTTCCGCCTTTTTGCTTTCTCCTGAGCTTTCTGCGGAGAAAATTCGCGCGCTGGGAGAAGGGGGCGCTGTCGTGTACGGCCGCATCCCCTTAATGATAACCGAGCGGTGCTTTACCAAAGACATTGCCGCCTGCTCGCTTTGTGACAAGGCTGCGCTTCACGACAGAATGGACGTCGCCTTCCCCTTGATGCGCGAATACGGGCACCGCACCCTCATTTTCAACAGCCTGCCCACCTATATGGGCGACAAGCGCGCCCTGCTTTCCCGACTTGGACTTGTTTTGGAGCATTTTATCTTCTCCACCGAAACGCCCAAGGAGGCAAGGGCGGTGCTTGAGGCCTACAAAACGGGTGCATCCTTGCCTAAGGCGCGCCGCTTCCCAAAGGAATAAACGCCGTGCTGTGCTTTGCGCGGCAAAAAAACCAAGCGAAGAGCTGACAACTTTGAAAGGAAACACGTATGCTATACTTGGCCTCGGCCTCGCCCCGTCGGCGCGAGCTTCTTGAAAAGGCAGGAATTGAATACACGCTCGTCGAGCAGAATGCCGACGAAAATCTTGCAGAGGAAATTTTGCCGGCGGACGCCGTTTTACTGCTGGCCGAGCGCAAGTGCTTGGCGGGGGCAGAGCGCGTTTCGCCCTCGGATGCCGTTTTGGGCGCGGATACGCTCGTGGCGCTCGGCAGGGAAAAGCTCGGCAAGCCCAAAAACGAGGAGGATGCCTTTTTGATGCTTCGGCGCCTTTCCGGCACGACCCACGCCGTGTATACGGGGGTTGCCATTATCAAGGACGGTGTGATGTATTCGGGGGTTGACAAAACCGAGGTCGTCTTCCGCAAGCTGACGGATAAGGAAATTCACCGATACGTCAAGTCGGGCGAGCCGATGGGCAAGGCCGGCTCTTACGCCATTCAGGGCAAGGGCGGCAAGCTCGTCAAGGAATATAGGGGTAAGCTCGATAACGTGGTCGGGCTTCCCGTTGATTTGGTGCGCGCGCTGCTGGAAAAGCACGAAAAGCGGCAGAAAATGGCGGCCGCTGTCGCCGCCCTGAAAAAGACCTACCCCGATGCCTCCTGTGCCTTGGCCTACGGGGGCGATCCTTGGCGCCTTTTGGTGATGGGGCGGCTCTCCGCGCAATGCACAGATGCCCGTGTGAACGAAGTTTGTAAAGAACTGTTTACAAAATTTCCGACCGCCGAGGCGATGGCCAAGGCGAATTTGACCGAGATCGAAGCCATCGTGCGTCCTTGCGGTCTTTACAGAGTGAAGGCCAAGGATATTAAGGAGGCCTCGGAAATGCTCATTCGGGAGTTTGGCGGCGTTTTGCCCGACGATATGGAATCGCTTTTGCGCTTTTCGGGCGTGGGCCGCAAGATTGCCAATCTTTTGCTTGGCGACGTATATAAGAAGCCCGCGGTGGTGACGGACACCCATTGCATCCGCATCTGCGGCAGGCTTGGCGCCTATGAGGAAGGGGAGAAAAACCCCTATAAAATCGAAAAAATTTTAGCGGAGCTTTTACCCGAAAAGGAAAGCGCGGATTTTTGCCATCGCATCGTGCATTTCGGACGGGAATTTTGCCGCGCACGCGCGCCGCTATGCGACGCCTGCCCGCTTTCTTCTCTTTGTGACCGAAAAATGCGGGAAAAGGCGTAAGCGCAAGGGAATGACACCGATTTAAGCGGCGCCACTCACACGGACAACGAAAACAAAAAGCAAGAAGGAAAAGAGCATGGAAGGACGAGAAAAGCTTTCCGTTTCCCTTCCCATCATCGTGGAGGGGAAATACGATAAAATCACCCTTTCCTCGATTTTGGATGCACATATTTTGCAAACCGACGGCTTTGGGGTGTTCAACAACAAGGAGAAGGCGGCGCTTTTTCGCCGTCTTGCCGAGAAAAACGGCATCATCGTTTTAACCGATTCGGACGGTGGCGGTCGACAGATTCGCGCCTTTCTCTCGGAAATTTTGCCCAAGGAAAAGGTGTTTCATCTCTATATACCCAAGCAAAAGGGAAAGGAGCGCCGCAAGGAGAAGGCCTCAAAGGCGGGGCTTCTTGGTGTTGAGGGAATGGAGGCAGAGCTTCTTTTATCCCTCTTCCGACCCTTCGCAAGCGGAGAAGAGAGGGCGCGCGGCGCGCTTCTTGAAAAGAAGGATTTTTATGCGCTTGGCCTTTCGGGGCGCCCCGACAGCACCAAGCGGCGCGCGGCCTTGGCCGAATCGCTGGGGCTTCCTGACGATATGACGGCAAACGCGCTTCTTTCTGCGCTTTCGCTCCTCTATACCAAGGAGGAAATTCTGGCGGCGGTGGCCGCTTTGGCTTAACGCGTCCTCGGCGCTTGCAAAAGTGCAAGGAGCGGCAGTTAAGCGCGGACAATCGGCCCTTAAAGCGATGCTTTTCGGGCGAAAAAGAGTTCTCTCGCCACCTAGCTAAGAGAGGACGGAAAGGAAACGGATATGGATTTGAAGGTCAACGCTTCGGCGGCACGCTTGCTGTTTCGCGCGCTTTTGCGCGGCAAGGCGGGCGCCGGGGAGATTCCCTTTGTGCCGCAAAAGACGGAGGCGCCAAAAGGGCTTGAGCCTCCTCTTTTTCAAAGGATAGCGGCAAGACGGGCGGGGCTTTCCTCCCGCGCCGTATATGCGCTTTTTCATCGGCTCTCGCACGCAAGAGGGGCGGTGCCGCACAGCGCGGTTTTGCTCGTAAACGGCAAATGCGTTGCCGAGGTGTCCTCACCCGGTTATAGCGCGCGCCTGCCGCACGCAACCTTTTCAATGTGCAAGACGGTTACGGGGCTTGCCATTTTGATGCTGGTGGAGGACGGGCAGCTTTCGCTTGACGATAAGGTCGCCTCCTTTTTTCCCGAGCTTCGCACGCCGCCGCGTATGAAAAATCTGACGGTGCGGCATTTGCTTCGGATGCAAAGCGGCGTTTCTTTTGGTGAGGCGGGCGCGGCCGTCGAAACGGATTATGCACGCGCCTTTTTGGAATCCTCCTTGCGTTTTGAGCCCGGCACGGCCTTTTCCTACAACAGCATGAATTCTTATATGCTTGCCGCCATCCATAGACGGATAACGGGCATCACGCTGACCGAATTTTTAGATGGGCGCCTTTGGCGTCCGCTTGACATTCGCACGCCCTTTTGGGAAACCTGCCCCAAGGGGATAGAAAAGGGCGGCTGGGGACTGTATCTTTCCACCGAGGCAATGGCAAGGCTCGGCCAGCTCTTTTTGGATAAAGGAACGTATAACGGCCGCCGCATCATCGGAGAGGATTTGCTTGCCGAAGCGGTTTCCACTCCTGCGGCCGTCCCCGAGCGCGTGGGCGCCTTTGATTACGGCTATCAGCTTTGGGTGGAGCGCACGGGCGAGAGCTTTCTTTTCAACGGCATTCTTGGTCAGAACGTCTGGGTGTACCCCAAGCGCAAGCTCGTTTTCGCCGTCACCGCTGAGGAGCCCGCCGTTTTTCAGGACGCAACTGCCCTTTTGGCCGCCATGGAAATTCTGAAAAAGGATGAAAGCTGGGAAAAGCGGCGGCATATGCCCCTCTTTTCGCTTCGCTTTGCCCACCTTTGCCGCCACTTTGGGCGAAGGATGTCCTGGATTTCCTTGCAAAAGGGAGAGCATTATCCCTACCCCTTTCTACTGCAAAAATACTATCTTCCCGAAAACAACGTGTCGGTTTTGCCCCTGCTTCTGCGCCTGATACAAGGCAACCATACCCAAGGGCTCAGCGCCCTTTCGCTTGCCGCAGATAAAAAGGGCAGGCTTCGGCTGACGCTTGAGGAGGGAGAGGAGAGCTATACCGTTTTGGCCGCCCGTCACGCCTATTACGAGCAGACCCTATCTGTGCGCGGCGAGCGCTATCGGGTACAGGCCGCCTTTGAGGTTGCGGCGGACGAAAACCGCCTGCCCATTCTGAAGATAGAGCTGAAGCTCCCCGAGCTGCCCTTTTCCCGTCGCTTCCTTTTCCGTATGGGCGAGGCGGGTCCCACCGTAACGGTGACGGAAACGCCTGGGCTTCGCATGATTCAGTCGGTGACAACCTCGGCACTCTTCGGCATTGTGGGCGAGAATTTCTTGACGGATTTTCTTTCCGACAAAAAGAGACTGGAGTTTGTTTTCTTCCGTATGGAAAAAACGCTGTCTCCAACCCTTCCGCTGCTCTATGCGCCCGCAAGGTCGGACAGAAGCAAAAACGATGACGGGGAGGACGAGGAGGAAGAAACGCTTTTCTCCTCCAACAAGCGCTGAAAGTAAAAAAAGATGCGCCGAGAGCCTCGGCGCAGACAAAAGAAAAAGCAAGAGAGAGGAAAAACCTTTGCTCTTGCTTTTTCTTTTTTTCTTTGCTTTTTGCTTTTTCTTCGCTTTTTTACGGAGCCTTACTCGCGTATCGGCACGGAAACGGTGCGGCCGAGCGCAAGCGAATACAAAAGCACGGCGCGGGGAGGCTTGCCAAAGAGTTTTTCAACGGCGGCGGCGTAATAGGAAAGCTGCGGCGCGTGGCGCGCGCAAAGAAGGGCCTCAAAGGCCGCCTCGTTTTCCTTCATATCGGCAGGGATGCGGTCGGTCTTGTAGTCACAAAGCAGAATATCGCCGTTTTCAAGCTGAAGCAAAAGGTCCATAACGCCTTGCACGAGCAGGGTGCTTTCGGAAAGAGCCTCGCGGCGTTCCTCGCTGAAAAGGGCGGCGGGCAAAAGCGCGTGAAAGCGAAGCTCACGGTTGACCTCTTTGCACTGCAAAAGCAGGGTGAAAAGGGGAGAACGGATAAAGGCGATAAGGTCGCGGCGGAAAATGCGCGCGGCGCTTTCCGCGTCCAAGAAGCGCGCAAGGGTGAGCCGTTCGATTTCCTTGCTTATGCGCTCGTAAAGCTCCCTGTCCGAAAGGGCGAGAATGGCAGGGTGCGCCTTGGCCTCTTCAAAGGAGGCGGCCGGTTTTGCGGAAAGAACCGCCGAAGCGGCAGAGGGAGGCACAAGGGCCCGAAAGTCGCAAAACTGCATAAAGGCGTGCGTGGCGCTGCCCGCCTTGGCGGCGGCGTTTTCCTCCTTGCCCGATAAAAAGCGGGGAAGGGTCGGCGTGAAGACGGTCTCCTCCTTGCTTTGCAGGGCGTCGGCAAGCGAAAGCGCGCCTGCCTCCCCCTCGTCCAAAACGGCAGGGGAAAGGCGGGAAACCGAAAGCTTGCGCGGCAGGCGCGTTTCGGCCTCGTGGGGATAAACGAAGGAGAAGCGGCGCGACAAAAGCGCGGTAAGCGCCGCAAGCTCGTCCTCCTTGCTTGCGGAATCGTCCTCTTGGGGCGGCACGGCCTCCTTTGGCCTGTTCTCTTCGGCCTCGCTTTCGGAGGGAGTGCTTCTTTGGGGCGTACTCTCGGGGGCCTCTTCGCAGACAATCGAAAAGCTTGCGCTTTCGCGCGAAGCGCCCGATTCGGAAATGCCGAAGGCGGCCAAGAGCCAGTCTATCGTGCGGTTAAAGGCGGCAAGCGCCGAAACGGAGGGGTTGGCGGCGAGGAGCGCCGCGTTTTTAAAGACCGTCTCTGCCGAGCGCCCTGCGGGCGAGGCGGAGATAAAGAGGCCCTCTTGCGCGCGGGTTAAGGCCACGTATAAAACGCGCAGCTCCTCCTCCAGATTTTGCTTGGCGCGCTTGGCGCGCACGGCGGCGAGAAGGGGGCTTGAAAGCCTTGCGTAGCCGCTTTTGTCGCGCACGGGGCAGGCAACGCCGAGGGCGCTGTCAAAATAGTAGGCGGCCTCATCGTCGTTTTTGAGTCTGGCGCCGCATTCCACAACGAAGCAGTAGGGATATTCCAAGCCCTTGGAATGATGCATCGTCATGATATGCACGCCCTCTCTCTCGCCAAGGGTGCGTCCGTCACCGAGAGAGAAGCCCTTGTCCATCATATCGTTGAGGTTGTCAATCAAGCGGTAAAGGCCGTGGAAGGCGGTGGCCTCAAAGCGACGGGCGTAATCGTATAAAAGCAGAAGGCTGCGCTTTTCATCGGCCGAAACCAAGGAAAAGAGCCGCGTTCTTTCGTAAAGCGTATAGAGGAGCTTGTCCGAGGGAAGCCCCTCGGCCATCTCGCGAAGCTCGGAAAGCTCAGAAAGAAAGTGCGCGCCCTTAAGGAAGGCGGGGTTTTTCTCCACGTAGGCGCAAAGCGCATCGTACAGAGGAATGTCGCGGCGGCCGCCCTCGCGGCGAATCAGCACTAAATCGTCCATGGAAAAACGGTAAATGGGGGAGCGCAAAAGCCCCGCAAGATACACGTCGCGGCGGGGATTGTTCACCGTGTTGAGCAGACACAGGGCCAGCAAAATTTCGTTTTTGCGGAAGAAAAGCTCCTTGTCGTCGTAAAGGGTGGGAATGCCCTCGGCCGCAAGTGCGGCGGCATAGCGCGAGGGAAGCACCGAGCCTTGACGGAACAAAATGGCGATGTCCGAGGGAGAAACGGGCGAGCCGTCCTCCTTTTTTCCCTCCTTCAAGAGCGCGGCAATTTTCTTTGCAACCGCGCGCGGCTCAAAGGGAAGGGTCTCCTCTTTTTTCTCCTCCTCCGTCTTTTCGGCAGGGAGATAGAGGGAGATCTCGGGCACGGGAAGGGGTGCGAGCGTTTTTCGCCCCAAAACGAGCCTGTCCTTTTCCGAGTAGCCGATGGAGTCGCCGAGAATGGCGAAAAGAAAATCGAAGGCGTCGTTACAGAAATTGATAACGGGGGCGGCAGAGCGGAAATTGGCCGAGAGATAGCCAACGGCCGCGCTTTGCTTGGCCTCGGGCGGCGGCAGGGTGCTTCTCAGCGCGGCAAAGATGGAGGGCTGTGCGCCGCGAAAGGCGTAAATGCTCTGCTTGATGTCGCCAACCATAAAGCGATTTCTTTCGGTTGAGACGGCCTCGAAAAGCAGGTGCTGCACCTCGTTGACGTCCTGATATTCGTCCACACACACCGTGTCAAACGCAGAGGCAAGCTCGGCGGCAAAGGGCGTTTTGTTCCCCTCCTCATCCAAAAGAAGCCGCAAGGCAAGACGGGAAAGATCGGAAAAATCGCAAAGGCCGCGCCGCCGCTTTTCCGCAGAAAAGCGCGCGTCAAATTCCTCAAGCAAAACGAAAAGGCTCTCGGTGATGGAGGCGGAGGCAAGAAAGGCCTCGGGAATATCCTTTTCCTCCCAGGCAAAGAAGGCAAGGCGCCATTTCTTGACAGCGTCTGCGGCGTAGGAGCGGAATTCCTTTAACAAAAGGTCGCTCTCGGTGGGAGAGGAGTCGCCGCGCTTGCGGCCAACGGAGAGAGGAGAGGCGGCATGAAAGGCGGCTCTTGCCGCGGCGTAGCCCTCGTTTAAGGAGGAGAGAAGCGCGCGAAGCCCGTCTATCTCGCCCTTGGCGGCCGCCGCGTAGTTTTGCGCAAAGACGGGGTCGCCCTCGCCACCCTCAAAGGCGGCGGTATAAAGGCGCGAGTAGCCCTCGATCAGCTCGGAAAGATAAAGCGAAAGGGTGTCCTTGACGGCCGCGCCCCACGGGGTCTCGAAAAAGGGGCTTTCTGCCGCCTCCTTCAAGCGAAGTGCGTTTTCCTTTAAAAGCGAAACGCCCTTTTTATAGCCGAGAAGGTCTTGGTAAAGCGACAAAAGAATAGAGGAAAGCTCGGCTTCGTTTGAAACGTTGGTAAAGGCGTCGGCAAGGGCAAGCATATCAAGCGTCTCCGCTTCGAGAAGGCCGCTGTATGCGTCCTCAATCACCTCCTCCATAATGGAGGCGGAGAGCAAAAGGCTTTCGGCCTTGTCGGGAATGCGATAGGTCTTGGGGATGCCGAGAAGGTCGGTATTTTCCTTCACCAAATCGTTGCAAAAGCTATCGATGGTGCGGATTTTCGCCATCGGCAAAAGAAGCATTTGCTCGGAGAGAAAGGCGTTTTCGGGGTCGGCCTCAATGGCCTTGCCCAAGGCCGTGCCGATTTTTTCGCGCAGCTGGGCGGCCGCCGCCTTGGTGAAGGTGGCAACCAGCATTCTGTCCACGCGCAAGGGGTTTTCCTTGCGTGAAATCATACGGATAAGGCGCTCGGTTAAGGTCGCGGTTTTTCCCGAGCCCGCCGCGGCGGACAAAAGCAGGGTTTGATTGGTGTTTTCAATGGCAGCGAGCTGCTCAGGCGTCCAGTTTGGCATAGGCACCTCCTTTCCTTCGCCGCTTGGGCGAAAAGCTATGCGCGCCAAGGCGCGCGGCGAATGAATGTATAGCCAAGCTTTGCTTGGCTAGATTGCAAGCGATTTATCGAAAGCATACGCCGTTATTTTTTCTCCAAAACCTTATGGGTTAAGGGATAGTTCAGAATTGTCGGATGGGCTTTAAGGCCTCGCCCTCCTCGGCAACGACGGCGCGCGCAAGGGCAAAGAAGCCGCTCTCATCGTAAAAGGTCACGAGGGAGTCAAGGGGGAAGCCCGTGTGAATCTTTTTTTGGTAAATGGGAAGCCCCGCGCGCGCAAGCCGCGCAAAAAAGGGCGGAAGGGTCACCTTGGGATAGGCCTCAAAGAGTGCCTCGGTGGGTATCAGGAGAGAGGGCCTTTCGCTCTCTGCGGTTGCTTCAAGGGCGGAAAGCGTGACGGCTCTTTCAATCGGGTAGCCCGCCGCCTCGGTGCGCACCAGTCGCGACATTAAGCCGCCACAGCCAAGGGCCTTGCCGATATCGGCGCAAAGCGTGCGGATATAGGTGCCCTTGGAGCAATGCACCCAAAGGGCGTATTCGTTCTCGGAAAGCCTTTCCGCCTTCAGCGAAAAAACGGTGATTTTTCTCGGCTCGCGCGCAATTTCAATGCCGCGGCGCGCCATATCGCAAAGCTTTTGGCCGCCAACCTTCAAGGCGCTGTACATCGGGGGCGTTTGCAAAAGCTCGCCCGTGAAGCGCGGCAAAATTGCCATAACCGCCTCCTCGCTTGGAAGAAGGTCGGTCTTGGTGAGAATGTTGCCCGTGGAGTCCTCGGTGTCGCTCGTTTCGCCAAGGCGCAAATGCGCCAAATAGTGCTTGTCGCCCGAAAGCAGAAATTCGCTCGCCTTGACGGCGCGTCCAACGAGAATGGGCAGAACACCCTCGGCCATAGGGTCAAGCGTTCCCGTGTGTCCCGCCTTGTCGGCCAAAAGCAGTCGCTTAACGCGATTGACCGCCGTTTGCGAGGACATCGTGCCCTCCTTGTTCAAAAGAAGGAGTCCTGAAAGAGAGGATGCCATTTCTATGTCGCGCCGAAGCGCCCTTTCTGTAAATTTTGCGTTGGCGGGCGTGTAAAGAACTATTTACAAGGCGAAATGAGAGGGAGTCTTGCGCCTTGCCCGTATAAAAAGGGCGCAAGCAGGATTCACCCTTGAAGAGAAAACCCGTTCTTGCGCCCCTCGCTCATTTTTCTTTTTTCAATCAAAGCGCCTCGCGGTGATTGATGTTCTTGCGGTCGCAGTAGGCCGCGGCGGCGGAGTGGTCGCCGCAAATAACGGTGACGTTTTCACAGCCATTGAGAACGCCCCAGCCGAAGTCCTTCACGGAGTCGGGAATGACAAGGCGCTCAAGCTTGGTACAGCCGCGGAAGGCGGTGTCGTCAATCTTGGTAACCGAGTCGGGAAGCTCAACCGAGCGCAGACCCTCACAGCGATAGAAGGCACCCTCGCCGATTTCCGAAACGGAGTCGGGAATCACGATGCTTTCAAGGAAGCAGCAATCGCAGAAGGCCCAGTCGCTGATAACCGTAACCGAGTCGGGAATGACAAATTCCTTTTGGTTGCAGGCGGCAGGATAGCAAACCAGAACAGACTTGTTCTTATTAAAGAGAATGTTGTCTACCGATTTGTAGTAGCGGCTCTTGGGGTCAACCGAGATGGAGCGAAGCGCCGTACAGCCGCGGAAGGGGCTCGTGCCGATGGCGGTGACGGAGGCAGGGATATGGATGGATTGCAGGGAGGTGCAGTCCTTAAAGACGTTCTTGCCGATTTTGGTAACGGTGGGGGCAAGAATGATTTTTTCAAGGCCGATACAGCCGTTGAAGGCCATATCGTCAATCTTGGTAACGCCAACGGGAACCTCAATGCGCTTGAGCTTCACGCAGTCGGCCAAGGAGCTTTCGCCAATGATGGTTAAGCCTTCGGGCAGGTGAATGTCCTCCAAGGATTTGCAGGAGTTAAAAACGCCGCCGTAAATCTCGGCCATGCCGGAGGGCAGGGAGATGGAGGAAAGGGTGGCGCAGTTTTCAAAGGCGCGCTCGCCGATTTCGATTTCATCGTTGGCAACGGTAACGGAGGTAAGGCCGATGCAGTCGCGGAAGGCAGAGTCGCCAATCTTCTTGACCGTTTCGGGCAAATCAAGAGAAGAGAGGCGCTTACAGCCGCGGAAGGCCTCGCTGCCGAGGGATTTGAGTTTTTCGCCGATGATAAGCGTTTCCAGCTTTTCGCAGTTCTTGAAGGCGGCGTTTCCAATCGCGGCAACGTCCTTGGGGATGCGGATTTCAGGGCTACCGTCCTTGCACTTCACCAAAACGTCTCCCTCCATATGTAAGGCCTTCATGGCCTCAATGGGCAGGCTGGATACCAGCTTTTGCAGGTATCTCTTGTGAGAGGCGGCGGCGTTGCTGCTGATGTGCTGTAAATTCTCCAAAATCATCTGCAAGGCAGGGGGGATCTTGACGTTGTCCTCCAAATAGAAGGGATAAATGCGCTTGTTGTACTTAAAGGCCGTGATGATTTCCATGCCGCAATACTTGGAGTTCAGGGAGCTTTCGGAAATGAAGAGAAGCATACCGCAACAGGCCTCGATTTTGGAGCGCAGCTCCTCGCGGAAATCCTCGCCGATTTCCATCGTATCGTCGTACCACATACGGAATTTTTCCTTGTCGATGTATTCAAGAATGCGCGAAACCTCGACAGAGTCACGGTGAGAGTAGCTGACGAAGAGGAAGGGCTCGGTGCCGTTGTAGGAATCAATGGTAATTTTGGTAAATTTTTCGGTGTTTTCCATGGGCTTGGTCCTTTCTTATACGATGAAATTCAAAACGAGAAGGTTGGAAAGAAGCGAGGGAAGCGCAACGGCCGCGCCGTACTTGATAAAATCAAGGTAGCTGAAGCGAACGCCGTGCTCCTTCAAAAGCGAGGTCCACATAATGCCTGCCAAGGCGCCGATGGGGGTCAAGAAGGCGCCAAGATTCGAGCCAACGACCGTCGCGTAAATGGCGGCCGTTTGCGCCGCGCCCTCCAAGGGCGCGATAACCGAGCAAAAGAGAACGCTCATCGGGATGTTGTTAATCAGGTTGGCCGAGAGGAAGGAAACGATGCCGTATTTCCAAACGGGCGCCTCCGTTCCCAAAAGGGAGGCAATGGCATCGGTAACGCCGTTCTGGGAGAGGGCGAGGATCATCACGAACATCGAAAGCACGAAGGGGATAAGCTGCCAAGGGGCGCGCTTGGCGCACATCAAAAGCTCCGTCGGCCTTTGCTTCTTGAACAGGCAAAGAAGCAGAATCGTTGCAAAGAGAAGCAGGGCGGAAACAAGCGAAATCAGCCACATTTCAAGGTTGAAGTAGGGGCCGATGGCCAAGGCCAGCGTGCAGGTGCCGAGCAGCACAAGACCGATAATTAAGAAGGGCTTGTTTTCGATTTTTACCTCGGCGTCCTCTGCCTCGGGCACCTTTTGTAGCTCCTTGCGGAAGAGAAGCCACAGAACGAAAAAGGCAACGAGGGCGCTCGCCAGCGTCGGCAGTAGCATAACCAGAAGATAATCAAGAAAGCCGATGCCGTAGGAGGTGGCAATGTAAATGTTGGTGGGGTTTCCGATGATGAAAACCATGCTCATCGTGTTGGCCGCGATAAATTCCGCGAAAAGATAGGGGATGGGAGAAATTTTCGCGTTCTTGGCAAAATAGCAGATGAAGGGGGTAAAGGTCAAAACGATGATGTCGTTGGAGGTGAAAACGGTCAAAACCGAAACGGTGACGTAGAGGGCGGTAAAGAGGGTAAGCTGGCTCTTTTTGGCCTTTTTCAGCGTCAGATTGGCAAGATAGCGGAAGAAGCCCACCTCGTCCAAAAAGATGGAAAGCACCGTCATCGAAATGAAAAGCACCAAAATCTTCAAGGGGTTGATGGAGGAATCGGCAAAGAGCTGATCCTTTAAATAGGCGGGGTTAACCTGCCCCGAAAGCAGCATCACGAGCGCGCCGAGAAGGACGATAACCCAGTAGGAATCAAGCTTGATTTTGCCGAGCTTGATTTGCGGAAAGAAGAGAACGCCGCAAATCATCAGAAGGCAGGCGGCGGCGCCGATGATAATAGAAGTTGCCATAAGAATCTCCAATACTTAAAAACAGAAGTGATAAAATCTATATGCGAGAAGGAAGCTTTCTAATATATAATTATATCACTCTATACGGGTGTTGTCAAGGGGAAAGCGCCGAAAGGCGCCCGTTTGAATGGGCGCCCTTGGTTTGATGGGATTTATCGGATAATGGGGGTGCCGTGCGTTGCTCGGCGGATGAAAAGCTCAAAGCGGGGCAGGGGCACCTCGCGCGAAAGCGAGATGGCAAGGCGAAGCTCCGAAAGAAGCAGCGACAGGATATGCTCGGTGTCCTTGAGTCTGTCAAGGTCGGCCTTGGTGTGTCCTGTGCCCTCAATGGCCTTGGCAAAGGCAGAGGCATGGGCCGAAACGGCACAAATGGCCGCGTCAAAGCCGCCTGCAACCGAAAGCAGCAGCGCCTCGCTCTTTTCGGGGTCGGAGAACTGAAGGAGGGAGGCCTCCTTGTAAAGCGAGTAGCCGCGCGCGGCCTTGATAATGGCACAGCCC
This sequence comes from Eubacteriales bacterium, assembly GCA_045124835.1. Taxonomy (GTDB): domain Bacteria; phylum Bacillota; class Clostridia; order Oscillospirales; family CAG-272; genus UBA1740. Next base: position 3,134 of record JBGVMO010000074.1, on the reverse strand, counting down.
GCGCGAACGGTTGTGATAACGGCCGCCATGGCTCTATGGCAGTTTGCTTCAAGGGCGCTGTCGGGCGTCCAAGAGGCAAGCAGGGCCTCTGCCCTTTCAAGCACCGCCTCGTATTCCTCGGGGAAGGAGGGAAGCTCCTTCATTGCCTTGGTCAGCAGGCTTTCCATATGCTTGCCATCGTAAAGCGCTTGGCGCAAAAGCGTAAACCAAGAAAAATCAAGATCCTTGCGCTGAATGTCATCCTGGAAGAGATGCGTTAAGGCGGAGTAAGGGGTGATGCGGCCGAACAGCGCCATTTCGATTTTCTCGTCTGCCTCCTCGGCCAAGGCGATTTCGCCCTGCATATACAGGCCACTGCGCGCAATGGCGGTCAAGGCAACCCAGAAGCTGCGCCCGTAGGCGTTTTCCCAGTTGGTATGCATACCGTTGTAAACACCCTCGTTTTTGGCATCGTCAAAGAAGGCCTCCACCTCGTAGGGCAGAACGGGAATGTCCTTGTGCGCCTTCAAGTAGCCCGAGAGACGCTGGTAAGGGATGACGCCCTCCCACGTGTTGTCGCAGGGGCAAACGATAACCGTTTCAAAGCCCTCGTCCTTAAAATAGCGGGGGCTTTCGGGTCTATGGCCGTAATAGCTCCAGTCGAAGATCATCACGCGGCGGTCAAAAAGCGCCACCATCGGCAAATCCATCCAAATCATATCGTCCCAGATGCCAACGGAAAGCCCCTCGTCCAAGAGGGTCTTGGCGATGTCTGCAAGAAATGCGGCGTACAGCATCTTGTTTTCCTCGGTCAAGGTGGTTTCGTCACCGCCGATATGCACCGTGCCCGTTCCAAAGGCGTCGGCAAGGTCGTGCAGAATGGTCAGCGCAAAGTCCTTTGCCTTACCGTCAAGGAAGTTGAGCTGGTTTTCCGTTCCCTCCATCATCATGGGGCGGTAGCGCTCCTGCGAGAAGAAATGCTCCATATGGCCAACCACGTTGGTCATCGGGAAAACGAAAATGCCGCGCTTTTCTGCCTCGGCAACCAGCCATTTGGCGTCCTCTCGCGTCATAGCGCCGCGGCGCACAACGCCCTTTGCATAGGCAAAGGAAAAGGCGCCCTCTAAATATACGCCAACGCCGTTGTAGCCAAGGCGCTTGAGCATATCGAGCATGAGGAGAACCTCCTCGCGCACAAAGGTGCGCTGACGTGCAAAGTCGAGCATCAGCCACCGTCTTTCAAATACCGTCTTGTTTTCCATCGCTTTATCCTCCGTTTTTTGAGAATGCCTTGCGCTTTTGCCGCAGTACGTTTTCGGTAGTATAGCTTCATTATAAAGGAGTTTTTGCGTTTTTGCAACAGGGTTCTGCAAAATAATGGAAAAAAGTCTTGCAAAAACGAAAAAAATCGGTATAATAAAGACAGAGGCCCTCGGGTCTCTCGTGCGAGGAATGCTAATCGGGTTTACTTCTTAGGATAAGCCGCAGGGCGGGGGTTCAAGTCCCTCCGTTTTTCTGCCTCGGCAGAGAACGTAGCTCAGCTGGGAGAGCGGCGGCAATAAAAAAATCCGGTGATTTCTTCCGCGCACGTTAAAAAACATTTCTTGCCTTGCGAAAACGCAAGGCTTTTCTATACAGTAAGGGCGCCTCTTTTATCGGCGCTTAAAGGAGGGTTGTAAATGAAGGATATTATCAAGGATTATTTGTTTTCCAAGAGCATCTTCGTGAAGGAGGACGCCGAGGTAGCAGAAAATCAGCCCGAGGTTGTCTATACGCTGGCAAAGCTCTTTAATATCGTTTTGAGCGAGGGGGCAAGCCTTGCGATGCTTTCCTTCGTCAAACTTGCCGCGCGTATGCTCGGCCATTACGTATGGCCGCCCTTTTACGTCGGTTTTCCCGAGTCGGTCAAGGAGCTGTCCAAGGGCGAGCTTCTGGTTGACCAGCTCTGGCATTACTACAATACCTACGGGCAAGGAAATTTTGCAGAGCCCGGGCATTCCGTATTGGAAAAGCCCGTCGTGCGCAAGCTCTTTTCCGAAAAAACGCCCATCAAGTATTTCCGCGCGCTTTCGGAGGCGGCCGCGATAGAGGAGGCCAAGGCGGCGGCACAGGCACTCTTGGCGGGAACGCGCCCGCTTTCCGTTACGCAGTACGGCTTCGTTTGCGCCGTGATAGACGATTACGGTCTTGCGATAGAAAAAATCGCCTCCAAGCAAACGGCCGTATCGCTTCTGCTTGACAAAGGGGAAATTCTCCCCTATGCCAAGGGGCTTTGGGTGTCGGACACCGTCAAGGTGGTGGAGAGCCTGCTTTACCGCTCGTATCGCGGGCAGAAAATCAACGCGCTTTCGCTTAAAACGCGGGATAAAAAGCTGCTTTGCCGTCTTTTAGACTATTTCTTTGAAAACGGGCGAGACAACCTGAAGGCTTGCTGTGAGAAAAGGGCCACCCTCGTTGGCATTCTGCACCATATTCACTACAAGCCCAAAAACGAAAGGGCCGAGGCCTTCCTTATCGCGATACGCGGCAAGGAGAAAAAATCAACGTACAGCGCCTTTGAGGCCAAGCTGCAAGAGGGAGATGCCGTTGCGGCCGCCGCGCTTTTGAAAAAGGAAAAGGGCGATACCGCCCTGCTTCGCAGTCTCTTTTATCTTATCAGCCGTGCCAAAACGGAGGAAGAGATTGCCGCCATTCTCAATATGCCGGAAAACCCCCAGCCCGTCGCGCTCTGGCAGCTGCTTTTGAAGACCGTTTTTCAGAAGCAGGAGAGAGGTGGGCGCACCTTTGCCTTCACGCGCAACAACCTGCGCGTGTCGCACACCGAAACCGACGAGGAGCGCCGCCGCCGCAAGAGCCTGCTTCCTGCCAAGACGGTGGATGCCGTCAAGCGCGTTTTGCGCGAAAAGCTCGCCTTGCACTATAAGGGCAAGCTTGGCAGGGTCTATATCGACCCCGATATGAAAAACATCGCGCTTCCCTTGGAGGAGAGCACCTCTATGGGCGGCTTTGGCACCTTGCCTACGGGAAGCGTTGCCTACCTTCCTCCCGCCAAAAAGCTTCGCGCCTTCGTGTATTGGGAGAAGGTGGACGATATTGATTTCAGCTGTATCGGCCTTTCGGAAAGGGCAGAGGTCACCGAGTTTTCTTGGAGAACG
>JBGVMO010000073.1:0-2164 GCA_045124835.1 Eubacteriales bacterium | reverse complement strand
GCGTAATACATCGTTCTGCCGCGGCGCTCGCCGAAATCGGAGCGGTTGAACTTCAGGCGCTCTTGGCAAAGCTCGTCAATTTCGTCAATCTCGCCGTTGAGATAGGCTTCAATACGGTAAGCGGCGGTATCAATGCGGGCGGAAATTGCGCCGTACTGTGCGTCAACCGCCTCAAAGCCAAAAGGCTTGTTGTAGGTCATCCAAGCGTCTCTGTGCGCGCGCCTGAGCGCCTCACAGCGCTCGCGCATCTCCTTTGCATCGGCCAAAAGCGCGGTAAGCGCCGACTTGTCCTTCGCGTCGTATGCCGCCTTTAAGCGCACACCGAAATCGGCCTTCAGCGCAAGGAATGCGGCAGTTGCCTTGAAGGTGGCGTATACAGGGGCAAAAAGCGCCGTCTTTGCGTTGCGCGTCTCGTATTTTTGCACAATCTCGCCGTAATGCTCTCGTCCGTTCACGTCCTGCATATGCCAGTCGAGCAGGCCAATCAATGGGTCGTTGTATAAGAGTGCAGGGCCTGCAATTTCGCGGGAGCTTGCCTTGTGCGGCTGGTCAACAGCCTCCATTTCCCAAAGGTCACGCGCCTCTTCGCCACAAATGAAGCCAAAGCGGCGGCGCACAGCCTCCTCGTCATATTCGCCCGTGTAGTCCATCTCGGCAAACATCTGACAGCCCGCAAGGGCGCTCACGCGCGGCGCAAGGCAAACATCGTGCCAGACGGTTGCAAAAACCTCTTTGATGCCGTTGCTCTTGCAAGCATGAAGCGCGCTTTTTGTGTTGTTGATGCTGAGCGAGTAATAGGGGGCACAGCCAACCCAAGTCCAGATGCCGCCGGCAAAGATGATGTTGTTGTCGCCGATTTCGTAATGCTTTTTGATCATGCCGTCATACATTGCGTAGTCGCTATCGTTGTAATCCCAATAGCAAAGGGTAACCTCCTTGGGCACTCTGCCGCGAATGGCCTCGCTAAAGGTCACGTCGGGGGCGTAATAGCGGCCCTCAGGGTCAGCGGTGCTGAAGAACATATCGCTGAAAATAATGGGGTCAAGCCCGCGGCGGCGCGTCATTTCAACCACGCGGCCAAGATGCTCGCAATAGATGTCAATGGCCTCGCGGTAGCCGTGCTTCTTAAAGTAAGCACCCATACCGAGCCCACCCGCCTCGTCAAATCCGATAATCAGGCGCTTGGTGGTGAAGCATTCGCAAACGGAGGCGAGCATTCTTTCAATCAAATCATAGGTTGCGTCCTCACCAACGAGAAGCACAGCGCCCTGATCTCTGTATTTGGCGCCGCTTTCTCCGCACAGAAAGCGCTCCATGTGACCGAGGCACTGGATGGCGGGAATCAGCTCAATGCCAAGAGAAAGGGCGTAAGCGTCAAGCGCGCAAAGCTCCGCCTTGGTGTATCTGCCGCGCATATGGCCAAAGTAGGCCTCGTTTTCAATCTCGTAGGTGTCCTCCATATAGAGCCAGAGGGTGCTCATTCCCATCAGCGCAATTTTGCGCATAATGGCCTTGAGTGTTTCAACCTTCATCACGGCGTTGCGCGAGGCATCAACGAAAAAGCCGTTCTTCTTGAAGGAGGGGGTCTCCGTTTTTTCAAAGTGCGTTTTTCCTGCGGCAATCGCTTCAAAAAGAAGGCCGAGCGCGCGGTTAAAGCGCGAAAGACCGCCGTCGTAGCAAACGGAGGCCTTGCTTCCTTCAAGCGTCACAAAAAGCGCGTCCTTTTCGCTTTCACAAACCGAAACCGAAAGCTCTGCCTCATCCTTGCTTACAAGGCTAAAACCAAGCTCCTCCTTCAGAAGAGAAAGGGTTGCTTCGGCCTTGCCGATATTTTCAAAGAAAACCTTCATACTGCGTCTCCTTGTTGATTTAAATGTTATGTATAGTATAGCGAAAGACGGTGGGCTTGTCAATGGGTTTGACTCTTTTGAAAAAAGTCGGTTGAAAAGTTTTGGGAAATATGTTAAAATACAAGCGGAAGAATTTTCAAACAATCAAATCGGAGGTGATTTGGGTGTATAAAGCGCAAGCAGGAATAGAGGCCGCGCTTCTTGAAGAGCAGGCGGCGTTATATCGTTGTATAAAGGATAAAAGCACGGATGAGCTGGGGCTTCCTGTCTGCGTGACCTCTACCTTTGTGGGCTTTGGCAAGCTTCTTGATTTT
>JBGVMO010000072.1:0-7366 GCA_045124835.1 Eubacteriales bacterium | reverse complement strand
GCGGCCTACGGCTCTGCCCTTGGAAACGTTTTTACCCTCGTTTCCATCTCCACCGCCATTCTCCGCTACGACCTTTTGAAAAAGGGCAAGCCCTCGCCCAAGGAGGCAAGGGCGGACTGACGAAGCGCTTTTCTTCCATCTCTTATACACGCTCCTATACAAAGCATAAGGATCTTTGGGCTGTCCACATAGGACTGCCCTCTTTTTTAGCAAGAAGGCTTGACGCGCGCCCGTTTTTATGTTAGAATAGAGAACGCTTGAAACCAAAAAAGGAGCTTTATGATGCAAGAAAAAACAAAAAAACGCCTTTCCTTTTTGCTCGGCGTGGCGATTTGCTTTGCCTTGGCGGGCGCGGCGATACTGATAGAAATGCTGATACCGGGAGATCTGCTTGGTGCTTCCATTATTGCCTTGTTTCTTGGCACGGCCATCAACAGCTTTTTTCATCCCAAATGGATAGAGCCTGCGCTCAAATTCACCTCCAAGAAAATTTTGAAGGTTGCCATCATTCTGCTTGGCGCCTCGATTTCCATTCAAACGGTGATGTCCGTTGGCAAGCTGACCTTCTTCGTGATGATTTTCACCTTCGCCATGTGCTTTGGCGGCGGCTATTTCGTTCGCAAGCTCTTCGGGCTTAACTGGAAGCTCGGCAACCTCATTTCCGCAGGCACGGGTATTTGCGGCGGCTCTGCCATCGCGGCCATTTCCCCCGTGATTGACGCGGACGACAAGGACGTTGCCTTTGCCATGTCCTCCACCTTTCTTTTCGATATGGTGATGGTGGCGCTTTACCCCATCATGGGCCACCTTCTCGGTATGACGGACATTGCCTACGGCATTTGGGCGGGCACGTCCGTCAACGATACGGCAAGCGTTGTTGCCTCGGGGTACGCCTTTTCGGAGATCGCGGGCGACTTTGCCACGATGGTGAAGCTGACAAGAACGATTGCCATTATCCCCACCGTTCTCGTTTTTGCCTTCATCGGCACGCGCATGAAGCAAAAGGAGCTGAAGGCGTCGGGCGAGGGCAAAAAAGTCAACCTTGTTAAAATTATCCCTTGGTTTATCGGCGGCTTTCTTCTCTTGGCGGCGCTCAACAGCTTTTCGCTTATCCCCGTTGCCCTCGGCGGCGTGATGAAAAAGACAAGCAAGCTTTTGATGGTGACCGCCCTTGCGGCCATCGGCCTTGGAACGAGCATCACCGATTTCAAAAGGGCAGGTCTTCGCCCGATGTTCTACGGCATCACGATTGACACCCTCGTTACCCTGACCGCCCTTGCCGTTCTCTTCTTTATGGGAATGCTATAAAAAAGGCCGACGCGGCGCACCTTTGGGCGCCGCGTCGGCTTGTTTATTTGGTTTTTACGCGTTTTCCCCATCCGTATACGCATAGCGGATGCCGTTTCTCTTGCAAAAGGACGCCGCATAGGAGCCCTTGGAGCATTTGACGAGAAGGTCAGGAAAATCCGAGAAGGCGTCCGCCGTGATATAGATGACCGAATCGGGAATATAGAGGGTTTCCAGATTCTCGCATTCAAAGAGGGTTTCTTTATCAATGCGCGCGATGTCGGGCAGATGAATCGTTCTGGCCGAGCGGAAGCCATAGGTGGTTTTATAGTCGCTGTGGCAAAATTCCACGCGCTGTATGATGCGCGAAACAACGCGCTCTAATTCCTCATCCGTTGGGTCTATCGCGATGGAAACGCCCGCCTCGGCACCGATAAGCATCATAAGCCCCGTGGGAAGCGCCACGCGGCCGCCCACGTACACGGGGATAACCTTGCCACCCGAGGCAAGCGCCAGCTCCGCCTCGCGCACGGCAAAGGCGCTGTTTGCGAAGGCCTCGGTCAGAAGGAGCAAAACGAAGCCGTTATGCGAGGCATCCGCTATCGCGGTCTTTGCACTCGCCGCCCAGCTCTCCGTCGGCAAGCAAACGTCCTCGTCCGACAGAACAAGCAAATCCTTTTCCAAGAGCTTTTGCCTGATTCTCCGATAAAGCGCAAGGTCGCGGTGGGAATAGGAGACGTACACCTTCATTTGCCTTGCAATATGCTCAAGCGCGGCAAGCTGGCCGTCCAAATCGCCGTTCAAATCAACGGTAAAGATGTTTTTGCCCGAAAGCGTTTCGATATATTCCCTCTCGGTCTGCACCCATCGGGAAGCGCGGGCGCTTTGGCTGTCGGCATAAATGAACCAATCGCGCTCATCAATCTCTCGCTTGATAAGCTCCTCTATCTCGTTTTCATCCGAGAGGCACTTGAGATAAAACATCAAGGGCTCAAAGCCGAGCTTCTCCAAATGATTTCTGATTTTCCGCACCGCTCCCAAATCCTTATGGGAGTGTGAAATAAAGACCCAACCGCCCTCCATCGTCTTTTCCTTTCGCCGCTTTTTTCTTCATTTTACCATATGCGGCGCTTTTTTTCAACGCTTTTTCTAAAATCGTTTTTTCTTTTCAAATATGCCCGTTTCCCTTGACACACCGCGCGCTTTCGTGCTATACTGACCATAGCCAAATGCTTGGCTAACAAGGAGGAAAAACGATGCAGAAGCTCGGCAGAGAGGTTTTACGCATTCCGATAAAAGAGGGCAATCCGCGCAACGGCGAGGGCGCTTTTCTGCGCCTTTTGGATGGCCGTATCATGTTTGCCTACACCAAGTATGACGGCGAAAGCAATACGGACGAGGCAACGGCGCACATCGCGGCCGTTTATTCCGAGGACGAGGGCGAAAGCTGGTCGGAAAGCACCCCGCTTTTGCAAAAGGGCGAGGGCGACTTGAACATTATGTCGGTCAGCCTTTTGCGCTTGAAGGACGGAAGGCTTGGCCTTTTGTACCTGCGCAAGCTGAAAAAAGAGGGCAAAATTCTTTGCCTGCCCCATTTCGTTTCCTCGTCTGACGAGGGAAAGACCTTTTCCGCCCCCACCCCCTGCCTTGGCAAGGACGGCTATTTTGTTGTCAACAACGACAGACTCATCCGCTTATCAAGCGGCAGAATTATTTTCCCCTTCGCCTATCACGGCGAGGCGCTTGACGCTCTGCGCCCGGGGGCCATCTCCCTTTGCTATTCGGACGATGAGGGAAAAACCTTTCATACAGCCCCCTATCTCATCGAATCCCCCTACAAGGACGCAACGCGCTTGCAGGAGCCCGGGCTTTTCGAGCTGCCCGACGGGCGCCTTTGGCTCTTTTGCCGCACGGCCTACGGTCACCAATACCAATGCTTTTCAAGCGACAAGGGCGCTTCCTTTGGCTCTCTCTCCCCTGCCCTGCGCTTTACCTCCCCCGACTCCCCTATGCAGGTAAAGTCGGCGCACGGGCGCGCCCTTGCCATCTTTAACCCGCTTGCTTACAGCTGTATAAGAGAGGAAACGGAGCTCTGGGGAAGCCCCAAGCGCACCCCCTACGTGGTGGCCATCAGCCAAAACGGCGGCCTTTCCTTCGCGGACGACACCGCCTGCTTTGCCAACGGCGCCCTTCAATCCTTCTCTGCCGCCTGCCGCTTTTTGGAGGATGACACAGAAAGCAGCTACTCTTACCCTGCCGTCTTAGAAACAAAGGACGGCGTGCTTATCGCCTACTACCATTCAAACGGCGAGAGGTACTGCCTTGGCGGCACCAAAATTACCAAGCTTTCCCTTGACGAGCTTGTTTAATACAGAAAGGATTTTCTCTCATGACCGATGTAAAAAAGGCCGCCTTTGTCGGCACCACCTGCGTTTCCACCTATATTGCCAACTACTATTTGCGGCACATTTTAAGCGTTTTAACCCCCACTCTGCTTGAAACAGGGCTTTTCCCCTTGGAGCAGATTGCCACCCTTTCCTCCACCTATATGCTGCTTTATGCCCTTGGCCAGCTTGCCAACGGCTTTCTTGGCGATATTTTCTCCCCCAAAAACATGGTGGGCATCGGGCTTTTCGTTTCGGGCGGCGCGATGCTTCTTTTCCCCTTCATCGCAAGCTCCGTTTTGCAGGTTCTCTGCTTTGCCGTTTTCGGCTTCGGCCTTTCGATGCTGCGCGGTCCCCTGATGAAAATCATTTCCGAGAACACAAAGCCAAGCCACGCGCGCCTGATTTGCGTGTTCTTCTCCTTTGCCTCCTTTGCAGGCCCTCTGCTTGCCAGCCTTTTTGCCATGATAAACGGCTGGCGGTACGCCTTTTTGGCCGCAGGCGCCGTTGCCCTTTTGCTTGGCGCCGTTGCCTATCTCGTTTTCTCGGTGCTTGAAAAGCGCGGCCTCATTTCCTATATGAAAACCGAGGTCAAGGGCCTTTCCTCCATTCTTGCGGTCTTTAAAATCGAAAACATCGTTTTTTATATCATCGTTGCCTGCCTTGTGGAAATTGCCGCGGCCGCCATCAGCCAATGGATAACCACCTTCTTAACCGCCGCGCTCGGCTTTCCTAGAGACACAGCCAACCTGCTTTATACGGGCATTTCCACCCTGCGCTCCTTTATGCCCTTTTTGGCCCTTGCCATTTTCCGCGCCATCAAGGAGAGGGATTTGCCCATGATGCGCGCCACCTTCTCGGTTTCCTCTGTGGCCTTTCTGCTTTTGCTCCTCTCCCCGAACAAATGGTGCAGTCTCGTGCTTTTGGCGCTGGCCTTAATGGCCATGTCCTGCACCTCGGCATTGCTTTGGAGCATTTACATTCCCTCGCTCGGCAAGACGGGGCGCGTTTCCAGCGTTAACGGCACCATTGACTGCCTCGGCTATGCGGCGGCCGCCTCGGCCAACCTGCTTTTCGCAGGCGTGATGGGAGGCGCCAACTGGAATACGGTCTATATTCTCTGGGGCTCTATCGGCATCATCGGCCTTCTTGCCACCTTCCTCTACAAAAAGCCAAAAACCGAGGCTTGATTTACGCCTCCTGAAAGGATGAACCATATGAAAATTGCACTCATTGCACACGACAAAAAGAAAAACGAAATCATTGAGCTTGCCAAGGCCTATAAGGACGTTTTGGCAGGATACGAGCTGTACGCCACGGGAACGACGGGCACCTTGATTATGGGAGAAACATCCCTTCCCATTCACAGAATGAAGAGTGGCCCTCTTGGCGGCGACCAGCAGATTGGCGCCATGCTTGCAAACGGCGAGCTTGGCCTGATTATCTTCCTTCGCGACCCCTTGACCGCCCAGCCCCACGAGCCTGACGTTTCGGCGCTTTTGCGCCTTTGCGACGTGCAGAAAATCCCGCTTGCCACCAACGCCTCCAGCGCCATTATTATGCTGGAGTCCTTGAAAAACGGCACCTTCCCCGCGCAAAGCGAAAAATAAAGCCCTTCCCGATTGTAAAGAACACTTTACATTCTTTTTCAAAGGAGAACGGTCATGAGCCGCATCAAAACCAAGTTCAGACGGAAGCTTTCCCTCCCGCTTTACAAAAGCTTACGGCTTTCCCTTGCCGAAATGTCCTTTTCCAAGGACTTTATCGGGAAGCCGCACGGCGATTTGTACCCCTTGCTTTTCAAAACCGACGATTGCGCCGAGCGCATAGAAAACGGCGTTTACACCGTGGAAAAGGGGAAGGCCATCCGTCTTTTCTCCGCCTTTTTCCCTTACGCAAGCTACGAGCTTTCCGCCACTGTAAACGGCGGCACGGCGGGGCTTTGCTTCTCGCTTCCCTCGGCCACGGCCACCCTTTCGCTTGAAGCTGATGGCCGCCTTGTCTTCACCTCTGGCGAGAAGAAGGAAAGCGCCCTCTTTCCCCTTGCGCCCTCCAAGAAGGCTGTGCTTATCGTCTCCTGTCGCCCCGGTGCCTTTGACGTTTATAAAAGGGAGGGCGATTGCATCACCCTCGTTACCACCTTCGAGACAGACGCCTTTCTTGACTCTGCCGCCTACCGCCTTTTTTCCGAGGGCACGGTTTCGCTTGTTCTGTCGGGCGGCGCCTCGGCACACGGTGCGCTTTCCTTCATGGACAACGGCATCGCCATTGCCGATATGCGCCCCATTCGCTATGAAAACGGCGAGGTGATGCTCCAAGAGGGCAAGCTCTACTTCACCGCCTCCCTGCGTATGCAAAAGGAGGCCTTCCTCGGCATTCTCTCCTGGGTTCCGGGAACGGCCGCGCTTTCCCTCACGGGCGCGCTCTTTTTTGACGCGGGCGACGGGCTTTGGGCCAATGACGTTGCCGCCTCGCTTCTCTACCATAGAGAAGAGGGCCGCTGGCTTCTCTGGGCCTGCTCCTTTGCCCACGGGCATATTCTCGGGCACGCCGCCTTCCTTGGCGACGTTCGCTTTGGCGTCAACGCGATTGACCTTTCCCTGATGCAAGAAGGGGAAAAGGACGCGCCGCGCACCCTCTTTCTCGGCTTTGAGGGAGACGAGGACCCCGATTTTATCTACGATGCCGAAGCGGGCCGCTGGCTCTTTTCCGTTTGCCGTCTTGACGAGGAAAGCAAGCAATACCGCTATTTCTTCTTTGAGTCGGATTCTCCCTTTGAAAATTATCGCTTCTTGGGCAAGGGAGAGGCAGGCGCGGAAACGGGCGGCTCCTTCGTTAAGACAAGCGAGGGGCTTTACTTTGTTTGCGGCAACGGCTACGACAAGCGCGCCGAGTACCGCATTTATGAAAGAGGCGGCTTTTCTCTTGCCTCCTTTGATTACGATGACGGCGGCTTTCGCGGCTGGGGAACGGTTGTTCCCGTTAAAATGGGTAGCCGCGAGCGCCTCTTCTGGCTGACCTTTGATAGACAAAACGCCTCCGACTTTAACTGGAGCTACGGCAATTTTTATTGCTTTGAGGCCCCCTGACGAAAAGGAAATCGCTATGCAACAGAGAATCACCAATTACGAGCCCTTTTATTTTGACTCCTTGCAAAAGGGGGTTGATTTTGCCGCCGCGCATACCCTTGCCCTCGGCTTCGATTCGGTGGAGCTTTTGGCCACCTCCCCCGTCTTTCCCTTCACGGAAAAGGAGCTTAAGCACGCCCTTTCGGCAAACGGGCTTCCCGTTACCTGCTTTTCGGTCGGGCTGAATTTGTACGCCGAGACCGAAAGCGAGCGGCGCGCGGCCGAGGCCACCCTTTGCGGCTTTGCGGAAACGGCCGCCCTTCTCGGCTCGCCGATTTTGCACCACACCCTTTTGACCCCCGTTGCGCTTTGGGAGGGAGCGCCCGACTTTTCCGCGGTGCTGTCCCCCGTTCTTGATTCGGCCGAGCGCGTGGCGCGCCATTGCGAAGCTCTTGGCCTTGCCTGTATTTACGAGCCGCAGGGAATGTTCTTCAACGGCGAGGGCTTTTCCCTCTTTTTTGACGAAATGAAAAAGCGCGCCGCGAACGTTGGCATTTGCGGCGACGTTGGCAATCCGCTCTTCGTGGACGCCGACCCCAAGGCGCTGTTTGCCAAGCACGCGGCCGA
>JBGVMO010000071.1:0-17457 GCA_045124835.1 Eubacteriales bacterium | reverse complement strand
ATAGTCACCCATATCGTAGCCAACGAAGGGACGCATTGCCATGGGGTCACGGCGAACAACGCCAACTGCGCCTGCTGCTGCTGCGGTGGTCTCGGAGGCCATGATAGAGCCAACGAAGGTACCGTGCTGCCAGTTAAAGGACTGATATACCAGAGGAGCAGTCTTAGCGCGTCTACCACCGAATACGATAGCGGAAATGGGAACGCCTGCGGGATTGTCAAACTCAGAGGAGAGGCAGGGGCAGTTAACTGCCATTGCGGTAAAGCGAGAGTTGGGATGTGCGGCACAAGTGGATTTATCCTTCTTGTCGTACTTTGCGTAATCCCAAACGTTACCCTTCCAGTCGATGCAATGCTTCGGAGGATTGTTATTAAGGCCCTCCCACCATACCGTGTTGGTATCGGTGTCAAGCGCTACGTTGGTAAAGATGGTGTTCTTGGTGGTGGTATGAAGTGCATTGGGGTTAGAATGCTCGTTGGTTCCGGGAGCAACGCCGAAGAAGCCGTTCTCGGGGTTGATAGCCCAAAGTCTTCCGTCCTTGCCGACGCGCAACCAAGCGATATCGTCACCGACGCACCAAACCTTGTAGCCCTTCTTCTTATAGATTTCAGGGGGAATCAGCATAGCGAGGTTGGTCTTTCCGCAAGCAGAGGGGAAAGCGGCGCTGATGTAGCGAATTTCGCCATCGGGATATTCAATACCCAAAATGAGCATATGCTCTGCCATCCAACCTTCCTTCTTACCGAGGTAAGAAGCAATACGAAGTGCAAAGCACTTCTTGCCGAGCAGAACGTTTCCGCCGTAACCGGAGTTTACGGACCAGATGGTGTTGTCCTCGGGGAAATGGCAGATGTAACGGTTTTCTTCATCAATATCAGCTCTTGCGTGCAAGCCCTTGATAAAGCCCTTACCGTCGCCCATAGCCTCCAAAACGTTGAGGCCAACGCGGGTCATGATAAGCATATTTAAAACAACGTAGATAGAGTCGGTCAACTCAATGCCGTACTTGGCAAAGTCAGAGCCAACCTGGCCCATAGAGTAAGGGATAACGTACATCGTTCTTCCCTTCATCGAGCCCGTGTAAAGCTTGGAAAGCTTTGCGTAGCAATCAGCAGGAGCCATCCAGTTGTTGATGTTGCCTGCATCCTCCTTCTTGGTGGTGCAGATGAAGGTACGTCCCTCAACACGAGCAACGTCATTCACAGCCGTTCTGTGCAAATAGCAGCCGGGCAGAACGTCCTGGTTGAGCTTCATCATCTCGCCGGTAGATACAGCCTCTGCGCGAAGTGCTTCTGCCTGAGCCTCCGAGCCATCGATCAAAACGATTCTGTCAGGCTGGGTCATTGCAGCCATTTCCTGAATCCATTCGTCAACGTACGGAATCTTGGTAATTTCCTTCATGGTCTTCTCCTTTTTGTATACAAATTTTAATAATCGATTTCAGCAAAGATGTACGGCAAAACGCCATACTTCCCACTATAAGGAATTATAGCATATTTTTTCCAATTTTGCAACATTTCTGTTATGAAATTGCATTTTTAACATTTCATTCACAATCCAAAAAAACACCAATACTTATTTTATATAAAACGAAAAAATTCATACCAAATTCAAAATTTCTTGTTAAAATAAATAAAATTATTTTCATTTGGAGAAAACGATGGAACGCATCAAACGCAGCTTTCGTACTGCCTTTCATAAAATCAAGCACTCCTTTAAGGAATTTCTTCCATTTTTCTTGGCCCTTTTCTTAATTCAATGCATTTTCTTTTCCGTCATTCTTTCATTTCGGAGCAACGTTGACGGCTTGACGAAAAAAACAGAGTCAGAATATTCCTATCACGTTCTGATTACAGGGCTTTACGAGGATGAAATGCTGATTTTAAAGGAAAATCGGCGCGCCGTTTTTCTGAATGAATTCTATTACACGCCCCTCTCCATCAAAAAATATTCCGCGCCTAATGCCGATCCTACCTACGACATGACGGTTGAGCTGTTAACCGATAACAAGGATTACGGAATTTTTGGGCTTTTCATTCGTGATACCTTAAAAACGAATTACGAGGGAATGTTATATAAATACGGCGATATCCTTTCGGATTCCGACCACGTTTCCGTCTACCTCTCACCCCTTTACAACTTAGAAAGCAGTGTCGCCTCCTTACATACAACCCGCAATTTGCTCGTTCTTGCGGTTTTTCTCTTCTCTTTTGTCGTTCTTTACTTCCTTTACAAGCTTTACGTGAATAAGCAAACCTTTTCCTTCGGCGTTTTCTCTGCCTTCGGCGCAAACAGCAAGCGCTTGCGCGAAAACGCGTTTACACAGCTGTATCTTGTCGGAGGAATGACGCTTTTGCCTGCTTATTATGCTTCAGGGCTTATTTGCTACCTCGTCTACAAGAGCGGCGGCGCACCCTTTCACTTTCCTGTTTTCTCCCTCAAAATACTGCTTTCTCTCTTAATCATTATGCTTCCCCTTCTTTTGCTCGTTGTCCGTACTCCCATCAAGCTTTTGTCTAAAAAACCGACAGCGGAGCTTTTGCAGGCGGCGGACGCAAGGGATCTGATTCTTTCTCCCAATTTTTCCGCAAAAACAATTCGAAGCGGATTCCCTTTGGGCTATGAGGCGCTTTCCTTCTGGCGCTTCCGTAAGCATCATTTCGTGACTGCGGCTGTTTCTGCTTTTCTTTGTATTTTGCTGATTTTGGGAATGACAGTCGCCGGCGCTTATCAAACGAACAAAGATATTAAAAACAAAACTCTCTTCGACTTCTCCGTGCGTTTTCGCGGTGTTGAAACAATCACAGATCAAAAATACCAAGAGGTTGCGCTGGCCAACGGTATAAAAAACGCCTATCGGGAATATCCCGAGGCCCTTCTGACCAAGTACGACTCTCTCTTATTCATTGACGACGCCCTTATTACACGCAACGTAGGCTTCGGCAATGACGCATCGAAAGACATTTCCTATACAGGTGACGCGCGCTTGATTGCGGCCGGTATGGATACGCTTGATTATTATTCCTCGATATACCGGACCAACGGCGACCTTTCATCCCTCTTAGACGGCCCCAACCGCGTCGTTATCGGTTCAACCTACCGCAACAAAGCCGCCTTTGATTTTTCTATTGGAGACACCGTCCGTGTTGCCGTTCCCGTGCTTGATGAGAAGGGCGAAATCGTATATAAGGACGGGCGCGCACCAACCACGAAGGAAACGGGCGAAGGGCTTTGGACGGAAATGTACGAGCGTATTTCCTATGAATATATAACACTTGAAATTGTAGGAATTATTGAGGATTACCCCAGCGCCTCGGGCGGAATTCCTATTCTCGTTTCTACTGACGTTTACCAAGCCATCACCGGAGTCAAACCGACCGCCCAAACCATTGCGGTTTCGGTGGATAATTCTTCTGCCGAGAATTACGCAATTGCTTTTGACGAGCTTTCGAGAATATGCACCTTACTCGGTAACGCGACGGTTTCTGTTTCCGGCGCCAGCTTTGAAGCAGAGGCAGAGGCGGAATACTGCTATACACAATTTATTCCGACCCTTTCCTTTATGCTTTTCCTCTTCCTCCCTCTAATATGGTTTTATTCGCAGAACGCCTTAACAGAGCGGCGCGAGCAGGAATACAAGATTCTTTATTCCCTTTCCGTCCCTCCAAAGAAAATGCGATTGCTTTGCCTTTGCTCCTCTTTGATGCTCTTGCCCGTTTCGCTGTTCGTTTTGCTTTCTTCTCTCTTAACCGATGGCCTCCTTTCCCTGTTTATCAACGATATGCTTCCAAACGTTTTTCATATTTCTCTTGCTATCGTTGGTCATACCGCGCTTCCGCTTTGGGTGTATGCGGTAATCCTTCTTGCACTGTTTATCTGTTTCCTTTTATCCTTCTTTATCCCTTATTACTATTACACGGGCATCAGGCGCCAATTTAACGCCAAGCCGTAAAAAGAAAGGACGCACGTATGGACTCTCCTATTTTAGAGGTACAGGACCTCATAAAGCAATTCCGCCAATCCGATTCCGTTGTTACGGCCGTCAACCGTGCCAAGCTTTCGGTTGAAAGCGGAGAATTCATCGCCATTGTCGGAACGTCAGGCTCCGGAAAATCTACTTTTTTGCAGCTTTGCGCAGGCCTTATGGTTCCCAACTCCGGAAGCATCAAAATTTTGGGGCAGGATATCACCCAGCTTTCGCCCGATGAGCTTGCCACCTTCCGCGGCCGCTATCTCGGCATGATCTTTCAAAAGCACAACCTGATTCCGCAATTAACTGCAAAGGAAAACATTGAGCTTCCCGCCATTATGATGGATAAAGCCCCCTCCAGCTATGAGCATTCCTTCGCAAAGCTCGTAGAGCTTCTTAAAATCAAGGATAGGCTTCACCATCTCCCCTCGGAGCTTTCGGGCGGTCAACAGCAGCGCGTTGCCATCGCGCGCGCCTTGATGAATAGACCCCAGATACTTTTTGCAGACGAGCCGACAGGCAATCTTGACCGCGCTAACGCCGATGAGGTGCTTGCCTTGCTTTTAAAGATGCAAAAGGACTTCAACCAAACATTGATTATGGTAACGCACGATGAATCCATTGCACGCCGTGCCGACAGAATCTTTCGTATGGAGGACGGCATACTCAGCCAAACCACCCTTTAACGAGACGCATAGAATACGTTTAATGGCAAAGAAGCGACCGAACGGTCGCTTCTTTGCTCTTTTTCTTCACTTCCTTTAACGCGCTTACAGCTTTCGACATAAAATTCCTTCTATATGTGTAAAACTGACAAAAATAAATGGCAATTTTTGGCACTTTTTTCTTTTCTTAAATAATTGACATTTTTTGGTAATTGTGTTAAAATACAGAAAATACCAAATATCACCAATTTTAAGGAGAAAAAAATGGAAAAGTCGTTAAAAATCTTATTGGCGGACGAATCCTCGGAGCAAAGGCGGTATTTGCGCGAGGCACTTTTGAGCTTCGGGTATCGCAACATCGACGAGGCTGCAAACGGCGAGGAAGCGATGACAAAAATCGACCGCACGCACCCATCTATTGTACTTATTGACAGCTGGCTATCTAAAATTGACGGTCTTGGCGTTATTCGTCGCGCCAAGGCACTCTCCTTTGCGCCCGATGCAAAGCCGATATTTATTCTCACCTCTATGGTACACGGAAGCACTCTGTTTGTGGAGGCCACCAAAGCGGGCGCCGACTTATGCTTGGTAAAGCCAATTGACACGAAAAGCTTGCTTTTGCATTTGGAATCGCTCGCCCATTATCAAAGAAACAAGAGTGATATGCAAAACGAGGCAGAATTGCCGAACGATATGGAAACGCAGGTAACGAAAATTATTCATCAAATCGGTGTTCCCGCACACATTAAGGGATATCAGTACCTTCGTTCTGCCATTCTGATGACAATAGAGGACAACGAAATCATCAACTCGGTTACAAAAATCCTTTATCCCTCCGTGGCCAAAAAATACGCAACGACAACCTCGCGCGTGGAGCGCGCCATACGTCACGCCATTGAAGTGGCATGGGACAGAGGAGACGTTGACACCTTGAACGCCTATTTCGGCTACACCATTCAAAACAATCGCGGCAAACCGACAAACAGCGAATTCATTGCTATGATTGCAGACAATTTGCGCTTAAAATATAAAATGTGTTAAAAAATGCACCCACCTTACAAAGCGGTTTATTACAGCTAACGCGCTTTTGGGTGGGTGCTTTTATGAAATTCATTCAGAAGTGGGCTTTTTTGCGAAGAAATCCTCGGCCGTAATGGCGGCCAAGAAAACGTCCCATCTTTTTCCCTTCGCCAAGACGGCTGAGCGAAGCTGTCCCTCTATTTGCATGCCGCATTTTTCCATTACGCGAAGGCTCGCCGCATTTTTGCTCATGCAAACGGCCGAAATCCGCGAAAGTGAAAGACATTCAAAGCCGAAGCGCAAAAGCTCCTTTACCGCCTCTCTGGCAATTCCCTTGCCCCAAAAGGCCGGGTTTAAGACGTAGCCGATTTCTGCGGTATTGTTGGCCGCATCGATTGAGGTAAAGCCAACGGTGCCTATCATTTTTCCTTCTGCCTTCGTAACGACCGCCCAATCATAATAGTCCGCAACGGCGTAACGAGTTTGCAGATAATCAACGTATGCCTCCGTATAAGCAAGCGAGGGATGCTCTGTCCAAAGTAAATATTTCGTAACCGATGGGTTGGCGGAATACTCAAACATATCCTCGGCATCAGTCGGCAAAATTTTTCTTAAGGTGAGGCGCTCGGTTTCTAAGGAAGGAATGTCTGTGAAAACCTCTTGAACTGTCTTCTGCTTCATATTATTTTCCGTAAACTGCAAGTCTCGCGGCCGTCAGAGTGTTGGCAAGCAGCATGGTGATGGTCATCGGGCCAACGCCGCCGGGAACAGGGGTGATGGCAGAGGCGATAGGAGAAACGGCCGCAAAGTCAACATCTCCGCAAAGAGAGCCGTCTTCCATACGGTTGATTCCTACGTCAATCACACAAGCCCCCTCCTTTACCATATCCACTGTCACAAAGCGAGGTCTGCCGACTGCCGCAACCAGAATGTCAGCCTGCTTGGTGATTTCCTTGATTTTCTTCGTCTTAGAATGACAAACGGTTACCGTGCCATCCTTGGCCAGAAGAAGCATCGCCATCGGCTTTCCAACGATATTGCTTCTGCCAATCACAACGCAATTTTTACCGGCAACAGAAATATCATAATAGCGCAAAAGCTCCATAATGCCGGCAGGCGTGCAAGGCAAGAAGCGCTCCCTGCCCGTCACGAGTGCGCCAACGTTATACGGATGAAAGGCATCCACATCCTTGTCGGGAGAAATAGCATCAAGAACACGGGTTTCATTGATATGCTTGGGAAGCGGAAGCTGCACCAAAATACCGTGAAAACGCTTGTCCTCGTTCAAATCCGCAATCAAAGCCAAAAGCGCCTCCTCGGTGGTTTCCTCGGGCAAGTGGATGGTTTCCGTAAACATACCGACACCTTCGCAGGCAATATGCTTGTTTCTTACGTAAACTGCAGACGCAGGGTTGTCCCCCACCATTACAACAGCTAAGCCGGGCTGAACGCCTGTTTCAGCACGAAAGGCGGAAACCTCTTTGGCAATTTCCGCTCTTTTGGCAGCGGAGGTTGCTTTTCCATCAATCAAAACACTCATTTTATCTAAAATCGTCCTTTCAAATCACAAAAAAGCGTTCTTATTTCTCGGCAGTTTCCTTTTCAACCTTCTTTAGCGGTTTAAAGAGCATATCCGTCTTGGTAATCCAATGATAAACCAAAAGGAAGCCGCCAACAAGAAAGATAGCACCGCCAAGGACTTGGGAAATGCGAATCGTTTCGCCGAACCAAGCCTGGAAGATATAAAGGCTGTCCGTGCGAAGCCCCTCGATAAGCATTCTGCCAAAGCCGTACCAAGTGAACACCATCAAAAAGATCTGTCCATCATACTGCTTGTGGGATTTTTCCTTTACAAAGCCGTAGAAAAGATTGATAAGAACGAACCCGACAATGTTCCAAAGGGATTCATACAGGAAGGTCGGATGCACGTAAATCCACTCTCCGCCAAGCTCAAGGCCCATACGCCAAGGGAGCAGCGTTTCATAGCCGTAAGCCTCGGCGTTACAGAAATTGCCCCATCTGCCGATGGCCTGCGCCAAAATAACGGCAGGGCAAATCATATCGGCAAGCAGGAAAAATGAAAGCTTTTTTACGCGAGACATCAGGATAACCGCTAAAGCACCGCCAATGATGCCACCGTAAATGGCAAGACCTCCCTCCCAGATTTTAAAAACGTCCCAGAAGGAATAGCCGCGATCAAGCGTGGTAAACACGTAATAAAGACGGGCACCAAGAACGCCAACAGGAATGGTGACCAAGGCAATATCCAAAATATCGTCAAATTTTACGTTATTCTGCTTGGCGCGCCAACCAACGTACAAAACGGCCAAAATCATGCCAAAGGTGATAATAAGGCCGTACCAGGCAACCTCCTTGCCAAACAGGGTGAAGGCAACGGAATTGACGGAAAACTCGCCAATACCAAGCCCCGGAAATGACAAATGAGAAATTTTAAGCATATTCTCTCTCCTTTTCGTTATTCAATGGGAAGAACGGTAGCTCTTGCGAAGTGCTTATCCTCGTAATAGGACTTGGCAAGTGCCGCAATTTCCTCGTAGGTAACGGACAAAATAAGGTCACCGTATTCGAGCAATTCAATGCCGTTCATGGAATTATACATCAAATCGCTTGCAATACTGTCCGTGCTTTCAAAGCCGCGAATGTAATCCGCATAGGTCGAGCGCTTAATACGCTCAAAATCCTCTTCCTTCGGAGGCGTTTGCTTGATTTCTTCCAAATATTCGCAAAGCGCCTGCCAAACAGCCTCCGGCTTTTCGCTTTCGCCGAAGATGATATTAAAGGCGCAAGAGCGCATCAACTCAAATTCTGCCTCAAAGGAATCTGAAATCAGGCCCTCCTCGTAAAGCTTGTTATAAAAATCCGAGGATTCCGCAAACATAAGCTTGTTCAGGATATTGAGGCAAAGAGCGTGCTTGGCGCGCGCCAAGGGCGTTTCAAAGCTTGAAAGGTCCTTAACCCCAAATGCAAAGAGCGGCTTGGCAACGGACATTTTCAAAACCGTTTCTTCCTTTGCAATGGAGGCGTCCTCCTCAGGATACTGAACGGAAATCTGAAGAGGCGTTATTTCAGGCGAAATAGCTTCGTCCACAACCGCCATAACCTCCTCCACCGTTACGTTACCACAAACGGAAAGAGTCATATTTGACGGATGATAGAAGGTATTATAGCATTGATAAAGAAGCTCCGGGGTAATTTCAGCAATGGTTTTCACCGTACCTGCAATATTAATGCGGACGTTATGCTTCTTGTAAAGCCCCTCAAGCAGCGCGTAATAAATGCGCGTGGTGGGCTTATCGTCGTACATACCTATCTCCTGCCCGATAATACCCTGCTCTTTTTCTACGTTTTCTTTCGTAAAGTACGGATGGGTGACAAAGTCAAGTAAAACGCGCAAGGCCTCAATAACGTTCTCCGTTGCGGAAAAAAGATAGGCCGTTGTCTCATTGCTTGTATAGGCGTTGGCATTGGCGCCAAGCGCGGCAAATTTAGAGAAAACGTCGCTCCCGTCCTCTTCCTCAAAAAGCTTATGCTCCAAAAAATGCGCAATACCGTCAGGAACGGTTACAAAAGGGTCTTCCCCCTTGCGAAAGATTCTTTCCAGGGAGCCGTATTTGGTAGCAAAAAGCGCATAGGAGGTAGACATTTTCTTGGGACAAACGAGAACGGTCAATCCGGAGGGATGTATCACCTTCGCGTATTGCTCGCCGAGATGCTCGTTTTTATGCCATTCAACAGCGTGATTCATCCTTCCCCCTCCTCTTTCATTGTTCCCTTCATTAAATAAACGGTATCAAGCGAAATGCATTTGGCAAACTCGGCAACATCCTTGGCTGTCAGCGCTTCAACGGCGCGTGCTCTATCTTCGGGCTCGCACAAACTGTCAAGCAAAATACATCTTAAATACCAGTTCTCAATAGAATATGCACTATCGTCAATGGAACGAAGATTGTTCAAGGTGTATTGCTTGGCACAGTGAAGCTCCTCCTCGGTGATATTGCCGTTGGCAATCTCCGCGAGCTGATGCAAAATCTCTTCCTTGGCTTTTTCAGCATTTTGATTTTCAATGCCGGAATAAACGAACATAACACCCTTTTGGTTATCCGCCGTCGCTTGACAATAGTAGCAAAGACTCAGCTTTTCACGAACATTCATAAAAAGCTTGGAGGCAGGAGATCCGGAATAAATTGCATGAAAAAGCGGCAAAACGCCCTCCGGTGCTTTTTCTTTCATACGAAAGCCCAAGGTAAGCTTTCCCTGAACGGCGCTAACAGGCTCACAAACGCTTCTTACAGTCTTGCAGGAGCCGCGCTCAACCGTCGCACAGACGGGGGCTCTGTCAGTAATCCGGCCGAAAATCTCCTCGGTAATGGCCAAAATCTCGTCATATGGCTTATTGCCCACAAAGAAGATTTCTATTTGTGCTTCGCGAAGCAAACGTAAATAAGCCTCGTAGAGAGACGAAGGTGTAATCACCTGAACGGTTTCTTCTGTTCCAAGCTCGGAGATTCCGTAAGGCTCTCCTTCACACATAATTTCCTTGCAGCGCGTTAGCGCGTACGCGGTTTTATTGTTTATGCGCGCCTTGATGGCGTCGCACAAAAGCTTTTTCTCTCCCTCAACGTAATCCTCCGAAAACGCCCCATCGGCAACGAGAGGCTGAAACAGAATAGAGGAAAGTAAGGCACAGCCTTCCCTAAAAATTTCCGTTCCGTCATAAGAAAATCTGTCGTCTAAGGCTTCCAAGGAAAAAATGATATCCTGATGCTCTCCATTTCTTGAAGCGCGGCAAGAAAAATCTGCCGAATACAAGGTTTCAAGGCGCTTGGAAATCAAGGCTTTCGTAGGATAAGAAGCAGAGCCTCTCTCCAAAACCTGCGGCAAAAGCGCATAAAGCGCCGCAGTTTCAAGGGCAAGAGGAGCTATAAAATGCGCAGTATAGCTGTTGGATTTAAATTTATCGCAATAAACGTAATGGAACGAGATGCCTTTGCCAATTTTTTTGGTTACTACGGACATATGTTTTTCCTTCCGTCTAATTTAATATGATACTTTATTTTACACCAAAATGGCGAAAATAGCAAGTAGTATCGCCAAAAATATCCTTAAATCAAAATTTTTTCAAAAAAGGAAAGCCGTGTTGCCAAGAAAACCTCGGCAGCACGGCTTTTTTTCAGCCCTCCAGCTGTCTGCTTAAAAAGCCTGCAGCGGTTTGAACGAGCTTAATTTCCGGTTCATCAGGAATGCGCGTAGGCTCCTCCTCCATTGGTACAACAGAGCACACACATCCAATAATGTCTCCCTCCGCTATAATAGGCATCGCGCAGCTGACAAAATGGTTTCCGCCGTTTGTCACGGGCAACTTAAAGCCCTCGCTCTTGTGCGTATAAAGCGCGCGACGCTCTATCACGTCCTCAAGCTCCTCCGAAAGCTTTTTGTCGGTGTATTCCCGCTTTCCAACCCCTGCAGAAGCGATAACGGCATCTCGGTCGGTGATAATAACCGCCATTGAGCAAACCTTGTGCAACGTCTCGGCATACTGCGCTGCAAAGGAGGCAAGCTCCCCGATGGGAGAATATTTTTTGAAAATAACCTCCCCTTCTCTATCAGTATAAATTTCAAGCGGATCACCCTCGCGAATCCGCATCGTGCGTCTGATTTCTTTTGGAATAACAACCCTCCCCAAGTCGTCAATTCTGCGAACGATTCCTGTTGCTTTCATATATAAAAATCTCCTTGTTTTCACAAACTGTGTTGCTATTATTTGTTAAAACAAGTAGATTTATACTGATTCATGGATTTTATATTTGCCTTCGTTGCTTCGGTAAAAGTTCCATCGTGCCTCCATTAAAGCAAAAACTATTGACAAACTACCCTGCACAACAAACACCGTTGGCTCAAGCACATCCTTAATATCGAAAAACGCTCGGAGCTACCGCCAGAGAACAACGCGTCTATACGCACGGAACCGAGCTTATCGAGGAGTAACAAAAACACCGCTATCGACCGATAGCGGTGTTTTTCATTTAGCCAGCAAAGGCAGCATAGATGGCGGAAATTGCCTTTTCGTAATCCTCTTCGGCAACGCCAATGATAATATCGATTTCGCTGGAGCCTTGGTCTATCATGCGAATATTGATGTCAGCATTCGCAATGGCGCCGAAAATGCGCTGCGCAGTTCCCTTTTCCGCAACCATGCCGCGACCAACAACCGCTATCAATGCGAAGCCATCGTCCAAGGAGATGTAATCGGGCTTTACGGCGCGGCAGATGCCGTCAAGCACGCGCTCGCGCTTTCCCTCCAATGCGGCGGTGGAGACAACAATAGACATTGTATCAACGCCGGAAGGCAGATGCTCAAAAGAAAGGCCGAGGTTTTCCAAAACCTCAAGAACGCGGCGACCAAAGCCGAGCTCCGCATTCATCATATCCTTTTCCAAGGAAATAACGGACATTCCCTTCTTGCCTGCGATACCCGTAATAACGTTGGGTGCAGGCTCATTGGAGAGCTTGGAAAAAGGAACTATCATCGTGCCTGCGGCAGAGGGATCGTTGGTGTTGCGAATATTAATCGGAATTCCCGCAAAGCGAACGGGGAAAATGGATTCATCGTGTAAAACGGTTGCACCCATATAAGAAAGCTCGCGAAGCTCGCGGTAGGTGATGACGTCAATCGGCTTCGGATTCTTTACAATACGGGGGTCCGCCATTAAGAAGCCGGAAACGTCCGTCCAGTTTTCATAAACGTCAACCTCGGCCGCACGCGCCACAATGGCACCCGTAATGTCGCTGCCGCCACGGGTAAAGGTTTTGATGGTGCCGTTAGGCATAGAGCCGTAGAAGCCGGGAATGACGGCATGAGGCGTCTTTTTAAGAAGGTCGCCAAGAGTCTTGTTGGTTTCCTCAGCCGCAAAGGTACCATTCTCGTTAAAGAAAATGCAGGTAGCGGCATCAATAAAGGTGAAGCCGAGCGCCTTTGCCATAATCAAGCCGTTCAAATATTCACCGCGGCTTGCCACGTAGTCACGGCCCGCATGATGCAAAATAGCAACCTCAATGCCTTCAAACTCCTTTTCCAAGGAGAAATCAAGCGCAAGGCCCTTGATGATATCTCTGTAACGGTTTTTGATCTTCTCAAAAATCTCGCTGAAATCCTCGCCTTTTTTAGCCGTTTCATAGCAAAGATAGAGCAAATCCGTCACTTTTTCGTCAGCAGAAAAGCGTTTGCCCGGCGCAGAAGGTACAACGTAATGACAGCACTCGTCCGCCTCCACTATCTGAATAACCTTCTTCATTTGCTCGGCATCTGCAAGCGAGGTGCCGCCAAACTTCAATACTTTTACTTCCATAAAGTCCACTCCCATAATTCAATAAACAAAATAAAATCAAAGACGGGGGTTGCTAAGCAACAACCCTCGCCTGTTATAAGACATATCGAGCGTCAAAAACGCATCAAGACTTCGCCTTAATTCAAACCGCCAAGGTTTCCTAAATCTCCAAAGGACTCTAAATCCAAAACCTTCAAAACCGCATCAATAACGGAATTGATTCTGTCAATTCTGTCAGGATCAGACTCGTTTTCAAGGAAGGATTCCCGATAATCGTCAATCACGTTCTTGGTCGCTTCCTTCGTTTCCTCATCCAAAACGATGTCGCCGACAATATCCTCAATCATTTCTTCATTTTCGGAAATGTTAACCAAGGTCTTAGAGGCCAAGGTAGAGTCAGCCACTACGTTCAAGAAGGAGTCAACCGTTTCTTCTGTGAAAACCGTTTCCGTATCCGAGGAGGAAACGGTGGCAAGCAACCCAAGACACTCCGTGATAGAGGCGGCCTCGGTTTCGATGTCAAGATTTTTTAAAACCTCATCTTCCTCGGTCACAATCGTCTTCAAAAACTCCTGCGTGAAAACGGAAGCGGAGTTTTGAAACTCGGGTGCCACGGAATTTTTAACAACGGCGTCCAGCATTTCGCTCGCTATATTCGTAGAAATCTGATTTTCCTTCATCGCTATAACAGCAGAAATGATGGAGCTTGAGTCAGCAGCGGTTAAATGGTCAGGATCCGTTTCCATCAAGGTCATAGCGTGCAAAAGCGTCGGAAACATTCCCTTCAGCTCTTCAAAATAGTATACCTTTTCCACGGTGTCCTCGCCCGTGGTGATATCCACGTAAGCAAGCTGATGGAAAAGCTTTGTGCAATACTCAGGGATGGGGGTCTTAGCCAAAAGCTCAATAACCTTGTTTTCGGCCAAGGGAACAAAAAGCTCGTTCTGCAGCATGTCGCACGCCTCGGTTACAGGCTCAATATCCTCCTCTACCGAGTCATAAGCATCCACAAACCCCTTCGTTACGTCCAAAACGCCAAAAAGCAAAACGCTTACAAGCAAGAAGCAGAAGGCGCCTTGCACAAGCCCAACCAAAGAGCCAAGCAGCGCATGGCGATTTACAGGAACGCCTTTCTTTTTTCTGGGAAAGAAAATCAAGGACAAAATTGCCGTAACGGGCAAGGAAACAAGCTTAATAACAAAGAAAGCAATCGCAAAGCTCAACACACGCAGAAGCGCATCCGGCAAAGCAAAAACGAAGCCCTCAAGCGTTGCGGATTGAGACAAAACGTCTCCAACGCCCTCAATGGATAGAATTGCAGAGGTAAGCCAATCTCTGACGGTTACGGTCATATCCTCCACGGGTATTTCAAAAGACAGAATCGCGTTCGATACAGTTCCTGCGAGATAAAAGGAAAACACTGCGATAACAACAACGAAAAAGAGTCTGAAAACGGAGCGCGAAAACCCTCTTGAAAGCCCCGTCAAAAATCCAACCAAAAGGAAGATGGCGGCAAGAATTAAAAAAGCATTACTGATAGCCATTGTAAACTCCTCCCTATGCAGTATATTCAAAACATAAAATTGCTTGGACCATATTTCGATACATATTTATCATATCACTACTTCTAAATTTTGTCAAGTTTTTTTCCCTAAAAAGTGCCATTTCTCGCTTTAATAAGCCGTTTTAAACGCGTTAGTTTTTTAATGCAAGATTGGGCGATGCCGAAAGCGAAATGAACTTTGCCCACATTCGCAAAGCGGGTATTTTACATTTGCGGAGCAAACTTATCACGGCGAAGCTATTTTATCGGGATGGCTCCGCTGCGATCCGATATGCTCCGCCATACGAATGAAAAAAGCCCACCCTATTGGGCGGCTTTTAGCTTTGGAAACAATAGAGATTCTGAACCCAAGCTTTGCGCAAAATTTGTACTAATCTATGCCTCATCTTCGGCCCAAAGCACTGTCGTTCATTGCGGTGCAATGAACGAGGGGTTCTCATTATAAGCTGTACGACAAAAAAAGAAGATAGGCGAGAGCCTATCTTCTTTTTTGTGAAAGAACAGTAAAAAGGTGCGTAAAGTGGGGTAAGAACAGTAAAAAGGTGTGTGATTTCACACTATCGTCCGATTGATAAATTGGTATTATCGAAAGAATCAATTTGTTTTACTTAAATACTTATCTGCCAGTATAAGGATTTCTTGCATAGATACAAATTTTATCAAATCTAACGCTTCTTTTAATTTAACCCATTTTATATCTCTTACTTCCTCTATTTGCATTATGGTATCAGTAGATTTGCTATAAGCAACGAAATAGACAACATCCTTGATGATCCCCTCTACGGGCGAGTACGTATCAATAGCTCTAAAGCCACAATCAATGACAACGTCCAACCCGACTTCCTCTTTAATTTCTCTCAAAGCGGTCTCTTTTTCATTTTCATTCGCCTCAATGTGTCCTTTTGGAACACCCCAATGTCCGCCAAGCATTTGCTCAACCAAATAGAGCCGTTCTCCGTCTGCATTTGTATAAACGATTGCTCCGCAGCTTTTTTCGCGTATCATCTCTTGCTTTCTCTTTCGTAAAATCTGAATTTTAGTGAGTTTATTATACCGCACTTTAGCAAATGAATCAAGGCGTAGCCTTGTATATCATCCGCAACTTGTTGCGGTATATCATCAATGCTAAGCATTGTATATCATCAAGCCGCAGGAAAGATGCACGCTAAAGCGTGATGAGATACAAGGGCGGCGAGCCGCCCTTGATGATTTACGAATGTATATCTCGCCACAGGCGAGTTATACATTCAATGATATGCCACGCCTGCGGCTTGGATAAAAAAAAAGAAGATAGGCGAGAGCCTATCTTCTTTTTTTGGCGGAGAGATAGGGATTCGAACCCTAGATGCAGTATCAGTGCATACACGATTTCCAGTCGTGCGCCTTAGACCAACTCAGCCATCTCTCCACAACGCTAAGAATTATATCATATGAAAACGAAATTGTCAAGTGCTTTCTTGGGATTTTTTCGCTATTTTTGCAAAAAAGAAGGAAAAGCTCTTCTCTTTTTAGAAAAAAGAAGGAAAAGCCTTTCCTTTTTGCCCCTTAATAGAAGGTAGCAACCTCTTGCGCGGGCTTGCTTGCAGGAGCGCACTCCTGTAAATCGAGCACAGGGCCCTTGCCGCGATAAATTTTATTATATTCCAGAACGATTTTACCCGTAACGGAAAGCCAGTCGCGCGTGGAAACAGGGGCGGGCTCGCTTGCCTTGACGGCGAGACCGCGATAGGTAATGTCTGCCTCGCAGCACACCATCACGTGACGGCCGATGACAAACTCGTTGTCAGGCAGCGCTTTATCCCGCGCGACAATTCCCGTGAAACGCAAAACCTTGCCCACGTACTTATCCATTTCCTCGGACAAATCGCGGTAAAAAATAGCGTAATCGCCATCGGCAATATCCACAACCTCTGCCTCCAAATCAAAGGGCAGGGGATCCTCAATATCGTCCTGCACGAGCGTTCCATCCTCGTATTCATAGCCGATGCTTGCGTTTCGGGATGCGCCACGCACGATTTTATGAAGCTCCATTTTATCAATACCGTCATGATAGCGGTTAAAAATAACGATTTCGCAGGATTGCAGCTTATCTACCGTCTGCTGACGCATATTGGCGTTGTAAGAAAGGAAGGTTGTTGCATCTGCCAACATAAACTCCTGATAAACCAGCCAATTTTCAGGCAGGGCCTCATAAAGCGTCTGAAGCATCCACATACCGTTATATTCAATCAAAACGCGCTCAGCCTTGTAAAGCTCCGCCGTTTTACTCAAAAACTCCGTGGTAATATCCGACTCATTTTCAACGGTAACCATACGAACGTTTTTGCCGGAGAAGGAGGAAGGGTCAAGCTCCTCAATTCCCTCCTCGCAAAGCAGAATCAAGGTGGGCTCGCCCGCATTGAAGCGCTCATCCTCCATCGTTTCCTGGATGAGCTTGGTTTTTCCTGCCTCCAAAAAGCCTGTAAAGAGGTAAACGGGTATTTCCTTTTTCATTGTTTTCCCCTCCTATCAAGAATGGCTCTTGTTAAGCTTAACGCCGAAAAGATTGGAAAGCGCTTCCCCGTTCAGTTTAGCGCCGATAACGCAAAGGCGACCTATGACGGCAGGCGCACCGCTTCTGACGTCCGTTTCTCCCGGCACGTAGTCAAAGTGAATCCAACCGCCGTTGGCGTTTTCAACAATACCCTTTGCGCGAAGAACGATGCCGTAAGTATCTTCGGCGTCTTTAATCTTTTCAAAAACAGCTTCCAATTCTTCGGCAGAAAAGCGTTTTGCCGTCTCTGCACCGTAAGAAACGAAAACTTCGTCTGCGTGATGATGATGGTGATGGTGGTGGCACTCACATTCCTCATCGTCACACTCTCCGTCATCGTGGTGATGGTGATGATGGTG